>CAIYJV010000189.1 GCA_903926605.1 uncultured Bacteroidota bacterium | reverse complement strand
GTTCTAAGTCGAAGATCATATACCAACCGCTACCACAAGACGACCCTAAACAGCGTCAGCCTAATATTACCAAGGCGAAAGAATTGCTGGGATGGGAGCCAAAGGTAGACCGTCATGAAGGCTTGAAGCTTACGCTGGAATATTTTAAACAGCACATCTAGAATTTCCATTTTTTATAAAAAAGAGGAAGGCATAACCTTCCTCTTTTTTATTGCCCGAAAAGACAAAATCAAAATACAAAATTAAAATAAATAGAACGTTATTTGCATATGCGTTATTTCATGACTTGGGCAGGATTTTTTGCTTTTTCAGTAGCATTCGGGCAAAACATTTCGACGTTGGCTGGTACTGGAACTGCAAGTTTTTCGGGGGACAACGGTCCTGCGAGTGCTGCGTCATTTAATCAGCCGTTCACTCTGGCCTGCGATAACAAGGGCGACATTCTGGTAGCAGACCGGCAAAACAATCGCATCAGGCTGATCGACAGCAATGGCATAGTGACCACTATAGCAGGAAACGGCTCTGGTGGCTATTCCGGCGATGGCGGTCCGGCGACAGATGCCGCCATCTACAACATCACCGGGATCTTTGCAGATGACTTCGGAAATATATTGATAGCAGACAAATCGAACAACCGGGTTCGGAAGGTCAACCCTACCGGCCTCATTTCGACCGTTGCGGGTACAGGCCTCCCGGGTGGCAGCGGCGACGGGGGACCTGCGACAGATGCACAGTTATCAAACCCCAGAGGGGTATGTACCGACCGGTTTGGGCGGATATATATTGCAGACCAAGCCAATAACCGAATCAGAATGGTTGACACGACTGGTGTTATTTCGACTATTGCCGGGAATGGCACGGCAGGATTTGCAGGTGACGGAGGTGCGGCAACCGCGGCTATGCTACAGAATCCGTTCTCAGTGCTAGCCGACACGGCAGGGAATCTCTACATCGCCGATGTTGATAATGAACGAATACGGATGATTAATTCAAACGGCATTATCGTTACTGTAGCCGGATCTGCAGCGAGCAGTTCAGAAGCAGACGGAATACCGGCGACCGATGCAACCCTTTACGAACCGACAAGCATCGCATTGGATGCCTATGGTACATTGTATATAGCCGATGCTTGGAATAACAGAATCAGAGCAGTAAATAAAGCAGGAATAATATATTCAATAGCAGGTACCGGTACTTCCGGATTTTCGGGAGATGGCGGACCCGCATTGGCTGCAGAACTGTCAACCCCATACGGAGTTGCGGTAAGCAAAGTAGGAATGGTATGTATAGCCGACTATGGTAACAACCGTATCCGCGCCATGAGTTTGCCGAATGGGGTGAATTCAATTGAAAAAGGTGATGCACTCAAACTCTTCCCAAATCCTATCGAACGGGAACTAAACATTTCACTTCCGGACAACGAAGTCGGCGAACTAGAGTTTGAAATCCGCGACTTGTGTGGTCGCGTAAAGTTTAAAAATCATGCGACCGGGCCGAAAATTATTCTATATCCAGATTTGATACCCGGCATTTATTTTGTGCAAGTGCAGACAACAACGCGCAGCCTTTTACGGCAGATTGTTGTCGAGTGACCAAAAGGGCCGTTGGCCATACAAACGAAAAGACCGCCTTAGCAGGCGGTCTTTCGATTCATCACTTTTTACTAAAACTATCCTTTCACGAATTCCACATTGGCTTGGATCTTCACTTCGTCGCCCAGTGCAACGCCACCTGTTTCCAGTGCTGCATTCCATACCAGACCGAAGTCTTTGCGGCTGATCTTGCCTTCCAGACCAAATCCGCAACGGGTCATACCCCATGGGTCTTTGGAAGTACCTCCATAGGTAGCATTCAGTACCACAGGATGTGTTGCGCCATGCATGGTAAGGTTGCCGTGCAGTTTGTAGTCTTCATCGTTGATCTTTTCCATTTGGGTGCCCTCGAACGTGAGTTTCGGGAAGCTTGCCGTATCAAAAAAATCAGGCGACTTCAGATGTCCGTCACGCTGCTCGTTGTTGGTGTTGATGGAATCCACGTCAGCTGAAAAAGAAATTTTCGCCGTGGTGAAATCACTTTCTTCCGTGGTTACGGTTGCTTCAAATTTACCGAAGCTGCCTGTTACATGACTGATCATCATGTGTTTTACCTTGAACTGAAGTTCAGAATGCGCTGCGTCGAGCGCCCAGTTTGTTGTTGCCATAATTGTATTATTTTTTTAGTTTTTAATAATTTACTTTTTTGTTTCAGTTTCGCTTTCCCCATTGTCACGCATACGGTCCAGTATATCGTTCAGCACTGCTGCATCTTCGTCGGTCAAATTCATCATTCGGTCAGAGACCGCATCCATGATCAGATTTGCTTTTTCTAGCCGGGCAATACCCGTTTCCGTAAGGCAGATCAGCGTTTCCCTCCTGTCTGTTTCAGACACAGTACGCTGCACCATCTTTTTTGCCGCCAGCCGGTCCAGTATACGGGGGACATTGGAGTTTTTCTCGATCATTCGGCTGGCTATGTCCCTAACACACATGGGCTGAGGGTGTCTGCCCTTCAGAATACGCATTACGTTGAACTGCTCCATGGTCATCCCGATCTCCTTCATAGATCCGGAAACCTGCGATTTCATCCAGTACGAAGTAAACAGTATATTGAGCGATGCCTTGTGACGGGCATTTCTGAACTTACTGGTTTTTATGGCTTCTTCCAACTTCATACCGCAAATGTATGTACGTACATTTAATTTTCAAAAAAGTTTTTCTTATTGACCGATAGCTTAAAACAGTGTGCTGGTAAATTTTGTACTCAAGTTCTATTTTTATAAAGGACTCAGATTATGTTTCAATAATTTCAAATAATTTTGCTTTACAAGGCTGCCCAAGTGAAAAAGCAATTTACATTAATCATTTTTTGCATTATATACTATTCAGTTAGTCTGGCGCAAAACTACCGTTGCTTTCAACCAGAGGTTGTACATTATTTTACAAATTGCAATGGATACATTAGGGGAATCAGAGTTGACTCCTCGAAAACCGTTGGTGCAGATAGCATATACTTTCTTTTTAAATCAAATAGAATTACGAGTGGCGGTCTTGCATGGAACATTTCCCGATCCGGATGCTGGCTGGGAGATAGTGTTATTTTGCAGCCAGACGGAACTACGCTGATCCCCAATTACTGGGGCGACACGGTAGTTATAAAAAGTCAGTCTCCTTTAAACGCAAGCTGGGTATTTCTGAGAGATAGCAGCCATATTCATTATCTGGCCAGAGTAACGACACTGGATACTATGACCTTTCAACAAACTCTTGACTCTGTAAAAACAATTACCATTTCTGCATATATCGACTCAAACTCTGACACAAACGCATTGGAAAATGGATTCCAACTTAAAATAAGTAAGAATCACGGATTTGTAAGTGCATTCGATCTCTTCATGTTTCCATACCGAAAAGTAACAGGTTACGACTTTTATTACCGTGCCCCATTTGCAGGGAACTTCACTGCACCGCCCTCTTTTACCGCAGTTGAGAATTTTACCGTCACCGATTTTACGAACCCAAGGAAAATGGATATTTACGATTTTGAGCCAAATGATTCTTTTGAAACAAAAATGTATTCTGTGCCGAGCTTATATTTATGCGAGCCCTACATAATACAAGGCATCAAAACAACAACTTGTCTCGCAAAAATCATGATCGACTCCTTACACGTTCAATATTATTTACGTGAGCGAATTATAGATACAGTAGATGGGTCGGTAATTGAATCTGACGTTACTGATACTGTCATTTATGACTCAACCCGCATATTCCTGCCTTTTGCTTTTCCAGAGGAAAATCTTGGAGTTTATTATGTGACAAAAAACGACCCGAACTGTGTAGCAGGAGATATTTACTCCTACGGCCCTTTTCCCTATGGCGATGGTCCTGATGAACTTCATTATAAAACCGGATTTGGCAAAACATACGGCCAGCATGCGGTAATGTGTGGCACCGGGTTTGAAAGTTACGTTGCGAACAATAACGTCGAAGCCCAGACCTTTGCTTATAAATCAGCCCATACCTGTGGTACCTACCAACCTTTTATTCTAGGTGTTCCGTCGTTGGTGCAAAAGTTTGAGATCAGCATATCCCCTAACCCGGCAAGTGAAAAGATGACTGTTAAAACGGATAATACTGGAATTCGCGACATTCAATTATTCAACTCGATCGGGCAGAAAATAATTGGAATGAATGGTTTCAACAGGCCTGTGATTGAAAGTGATATTTCGTCACTGAAAAACGGGATTTATATCGTTGTTCTGACGCTAAGCAACGGGGAACGTGTTGTAGACAAGCTGATAGTAGCCCGGTAGTTTATCGGTTTTGGTGGTCGAGTCTACCTTTTCACTGAATCAACTGTCACCCATAAAAATGCAATTGATTCGGGATTGCCTAGCTGCGATTTGAATAAAGGTAGTGCAACTACGGAGTCGTATATACTACCTAATCTCGTGTGTAAGTCTAAAATTTCACAGTGCTACAAACTGAAGAACCTACAGACGGCTTTTGTAAATCTGTATTCCGCCACTACACAACCAAACGAATAAAAAATTAATTTTGCCTACCTATGGATATAGTTACCACAACGCTTCTGGAATTATTAAAGTATACCGTACCCTCTATCGTAGTGATGATCGCAAGCTATACGATCGTGAACAAATTTCTGGTGGCCCAGATGCAGCGCAAACAAATGGCTATTTTTAAAGAGTCGCAGGATGTTACGCTCCGGTTACGCCTGCAGGCCTATGAACGCCTGGTGCTGTTTATAGAGCGCATCAGCCAGCGGCAATTAATGCCCAGAATATACGATTCCGCAATGACGGTGCGCGACCTGCAACAAGCCGTGATCATGACCATAAACGCAGAATTTGAGCACAACCTCTCTCAGCAGATCTATGTGTCCCGCAATGTATGGGAAACAGTGAAGGGTGTAAAAGAGCAGGAAATGAATATGGTGAGCACGCTGGCACGCACACTGAATCCGGAAGCCCCGGCGCGCGACCTGCATGCCCGCATTCTGGAAGTATTGTCGCAGACAGAAGAACAGGACCTGCCTACAGTTATGGCTTTGAAAATAATAAACGACGAAGCCGCTAAAATAATGTCTTACGGCTCGTTTTAAAAAATAACAGGCATACGCTCCCCTGCCCCTAACCTCAAAAAAAATCGCTTTGGATACAAAAATCATCACCACCGACTCTGGAATCGTAATCAAACAATTGTATTGCGAACCCGTAAAAATGGACGAACAACCCGGCGTATTTCCTTTTACCCGTGGCGTACACGCTGCCATGTATCGCGACAAGCTCTGGACCATGCGCCAGTACGCAGGATTCAGCACGGCCGAAGAAAGCAACAAACGTTACCACTTCCTGCTCAGCCAGGGCGTGAGTGGGCTTTCGGTGGCATTCGACCTGCCTACACAGATCGGTTATGACTCAGACCACGATATGTCGGACGGCGAAGTGGGCAAAGTGGGTGTGGCCATAGATTCACTGCAAGACATGGAACTGTTGTTCAAGGACATCAAACTTGCCGACATTTCTACGTCCATGACCATTAATTCTACCGCTTTTATTTTGCTGGCTATGTATATAGCGCTGGCTAAAAAGCAGGGTGCCGACATCAAAAAAATATCGGGTACCGTACAAAACGATATTCTAAAAGAATATGCCGCACGCGGCACCTATATATACCCCCCCGCACCCTCTATGCGGCTCATTACCGATATTTTTGAGTACTGCAGCAAGGAGGTTCCCAAATGGAATACCATTTCTATTTCGGGCTATCATATCCGCGAAGCCGGGTCTGATGCGGTGCAGGAACTGGCCTTTACCCTGTCAAACGGGAAGTCCTACCTGCAGGCTGCAATTGCCAAGGGTCTGGATATCAACGTATTTGCACAACGTCTGTCGTTTTTCTTTAACGCACACAACAATATATTCGAAGAGGTTGCGAAGTTCAGGGCCGCCCGCCGCATGTGGGCACAGATCACCCAATCGCTGGGTGCTACCGACGCACGTGCACAGATGCTCCGATTCCATACCCAGACGGGAGGCAGCACATTGACTGCACACCAGCCGAAGAACAATATAGTGCGTGTGGCGCTTCAAGGGCTTTCGGCAGTGCTGGGAGGCACGCAGTCGCTGCACACCAATGGCTATGACGAAGCCCTTTCTCTGCCCACCGAAGAAGCCGCTTCCATTGCACTTCGCACCCAGCAGATACTGGCTTATGAAAGCGGTATCACCGATACGGTTGACCCGCTGGCCGGCTCCTATTATGTGGAGTCGCTGACCAACGATGTAGAAGCCGCTGCATGGAAACTGATCGAGAAAATTGACGCAATGGGTGGCTCGGTAAAAGCCATCGAAAACAAGTTTATGCAGGACGAGATCGCCCGCTCGGCATACGCCTACAACAATGCGATTGAGGATAAGAGCAAAGTAATAGTTGGCGTGAACAAGTTCACATCGGCTGAGGTGGGCCAGACCAAGCTGCTGCGTGTGGACGACTCAATTCGCAAAGGACAGATGGAGAAATTGGCCACATTGCGAGCATCACGCGATCAGGCAGCGGCACAGAAATGTCTGGACCTGATAAAGGAAAAAGCACTGACCACTGAAAACCTGATGCCCTGTGTGATTGACGCAGTAGAACATCTGTGTACGTTGGGCGAAATAGCAGATACGCTACGGGGCGTTTGGGGAGAATATCGTGGCTGACATTTTTAAAATTTCAGCAAACTGAATTTATATCCTAAATTTAGTCTTTACCGTTCCTTATCGGGGACGGCATAAAATAAGGACACCTGATGAGAAAAACACTGTCATTCATTTTTTTACTGGGTCTTGTTTCGCTTCGCGGACAGGGGCAAGAACTGCTGACCCGTACCATAATTGTAGATAGTGTGGCACTGGACCCGGGTGTAGATCCGCTGGACCTGAGGGTGTTTTCTATATTCGATGTCAGGCCCGACCAGATCATAACTCTGGTACAGGATTCTATGTTTCATACCGGCAACAAACCACTTGTGTGCCGCGCCACTTACCGCAGAGGAAACGACCTGGTATTGAATCTGATACTCGACGACAAGGGCGGGCATATAGAAATGAGACATCTGGAAGCAGCACCCGATACGCTGCGCATACCACTGTGGCACATTTATAAAAACCAACTGATAGACGGCATTTCGCGAAGCGTGGCCTATTATCACCATATAGACGACAGCCTGGTAAAAAAACCATTTGCTGAAAAAAGCTGGCAATCGCCGGCCATCTATGTACATCAGGATACCATGCGGGAAATTCCGGTAATCATAAACGGGAAGAACTATGTGGTTCCGGTCACGGTAGCGCAACCGCACTCCATTGTAAAAGTGGTAGACGGCTACCTGAGCCGCCAGGACGAGCGCAAAGAACGTAAAGTATTTACTTCGCCCGAACTGAAACGCAGGAAGCTGAAATACAATACCTACAGCAGCACCATCCGCACTACCTTCCATTCATACAGCGGGACACTGGACATGAAGAAATAATTGCATGTGTTACTTTTTCTGCTGGGCTGGCAGAACGACGCTCTTTATTTTTTCTGCACAATGCGTAGCGCCCCTATTTTATCATGACCGTAAAGAAATAAACTATCCTGAAATTCCGCGATATAGTACGTAGTAATCTTATCCAATTGAAGCTCCCGCTTGGTTTTTAAAGTCAGCAGGTTCTCCATCAGGATCCAGGTTCCGTGATAGGGGTCGCGGTCGGGTTCGAAAGTTACGCTTACTTTACCGTCTGGAGACAAGTAAAAGTCGGTTTTGCCGTCATACCAGTGTCCTACAATATTACTTTTATCGGGTTTAACGTCAGGGCGCATTTCCGGCACTTGCAATGTAATGCCCAATATTCGTTTCGCACAACTACGCGTCAACGAGTCCATCAATTTAAATTTCGCATCCTTACTCATTCGTTCAAGTTCACTGGGTGATTGAACTATCGCCACAGCGCTGTGCGAAAAACAATGGGCTACGTTTTCTTTCTCCTTGTCTGTCAGATTTTTGTGGTACTGTGTGAGGAAAAAGATGCATTTCCGATTCAGATTGGCCACGCTGTGCCGGTTCCACACGTCACGTCCGGCAGCGGCTCCCGATACACCGACCATTAGGAACGGTAATACCAGCAATAAGTACTTTATAGGTTGTTTCATGATTGGTTAAAGGTAAAAATAAATTGAGAGAATTATATTTCCTATTTGAAGGTGAATCGAC
>CAIYJV010000188.1 GCA_903926605.1 uncultured Bacteroidota bacterium | reverse complement strand
TGAGTGAAGCAGCTGTGTATGATGCGATCAGGCTGGCGGGAGTGGTAAAAGGCTTGTGTGTGGTCATTTAGGCGTCCGTAGAAAGTGCTTCGCCGATAATATCCCATCATTCACCGAATAACAATGGCGATGGCGATATACCGGCTTAAATTTGCGCCCACATCCCATAACAATAATGGCCAAAGGACGATATACGGAAAGCGGAGAAGAATCTCCTAAAGTAAAAATTACGAGGGAGTCTCTGCGCGAATCTGCAATGATTTTTGGCTATCTCAAGCCCTATAGGTTTAAGTTTGCCGCTGCGCTGGGATTTATAGCGTTGTCGGCGGGTACGACAATGGCTTTTCCCTACCTGCTTAAGACGCTGATAGACAGTGCGCATGGAAGTCTCATTCTCCCATTTCGCTTGCCGTTTCAACTTACAACAGGTCGTATCGCGGTGGCCATGATGGCGCTGCTCACCTTACAGATGCTGATATCCTTCATGCGGGTATATCTTTTTACGCTGGTGGGAGAAAATGCGGTGGCAGATATGCGAAAAGACATATATCGCAAGCTTATCACCATGCCGATGGATTTTTTTGCCAATCGCAGGGTGGGTGAGCTTTCCAGCCGCATCACCGCAGACATTTCGCAGATACAGGACACAGTTACCAATGCACTTGCAGAGATGTTGCGAGGCTTCCTCACCCTCATTATCGGTCTTGGCCTGATACTCTACATCAGCGTCAAGATGACGTTGCTCATGCTCTCTGTTATCCCTGTCATTTTATTGGTAGGCTTCATCTTTAGCAAACGCATACGCACCATCGCACGCGAAACTCAGGACCAACTTGCAGACTCGGGGACCGTGGTTCAGGAGACATTGCAGGGCATTAGTAATGTAAAGACCTTCACCAACGAATGGTACGAGATAGGCCGTTACAACAAAAGCATTACCTCAATGGTCAGCCTCGCCATCCGCAATGGCCGCCTGCGGGGGTTCTTTGTATCCTTCCTGCTGTTCACGGTTTTCGGTGCTATTGTGTTGGTGGTTTGGTACGGTGCTGGCCTTATGCAGCAGGGGGCATTGTCTTTTGGCGACTTGATGGCATTTGTAGTGTACACTGCGTTCGTAGGAGGCACCATGGCAGGCTTTGCGGAACTTTACAGTCAGTTTCAAAAGACGCTGGGTGCAACACAACGCGTCAGGGAGATATTGAAAGATATGGAGGAGCCTGTATCCATAAACCCGGAAACACTTCCGGAAAAGTACAAGCTCAAGGGCAATGTATCGTTTGCCAATATCAGCTTCAGCTACCCTTCACGCACAGACAATCCTGTTCTGAAAGACATATCGTTCTCAGTTGACAAAGGCAGGCAGGTAGCTATCGTAGGCCCAAGTGGTGCGGGTAAAAGTACACTGATATCCTTGTTGCTTGGATTTTACAAACCCACCGGTGGCACTATTTCCTTTGACGATAAAAATGCAGTGGATATACCCATTACAAATCTCCGGCAGCAGATAGCCCTGGTGCCACAGGACATTCTGTTATTTGGTGGTACCATATACGAAAACATAGCCTATGGACGACACGATGCCAACGAAGCGGAAGTGATGGAGGCCGCGCGCAAGGCCAATGCGCACGACTTTATCATGAGTTTCCCCGAAGGTTACAAAACAGTGGTGGGTGAGCGCGGCGTAAAGCTATCCGGTGGGCAGCGCCAACGGGTGGCGATAGCCCGGGCATTGCTTAAAGACCCAGTGATATTACTACTGGACGAGGCTACATCCTCCCTCGATTCCGAGTCCGAAATGCAGGTACAGGAAGCCCTTCAGAACCTGATGAAGAACCGTACTTCCTTTGTCGTAGCCCATAGGCTGTCCACCATTCGAAACGCAGACATGATCATGGTATTGGAAGACGGCATGATAAAGGAAAGCGGCACCCACGAGGAACTGCTCGCCATCCACGAAGGCCTCTACAAATACCTTGCGGAATTGCAGATCAGGTAAACGGGAAATTTATATAAACTATTTACGGCACTTGCCAGCGGCCACTTGCGCCAGGTAACCCTCCAGCGTTTTAGCCACTATATTCCAGTCAAAACGGCTTAGGATAACCTGTTTGCCTTTCTCTCCGGTAGTACGCCGGGCATCTTCCGATGCAAGAAGATCTATAACTGCTTGAGCGAAGGTTTCCGGCTCTGTCCGCATGATGGCACCTTCGCCGCTTTCAATGCCCAGACCCTTAAACCCGATGTGCGAGCACACCACCGGAATCCCCATAGCCATAGCCTCCAGAACCTTGTTCTGGGTGCCCGCGCCGAAACGTAAGGGTGCCACGACCACGCTGGCGCTGTTGTAGGTCACAGCCAGATCCTTGATAAAACCGGTCACCTCCACATTCGGCCCGGCCAGTTCAGTCACTGCGGGCACCGGCCTTTGCCCGGCGATAACGAACTTCACCTCCGGATAAACTGCACCGATCAGGGGCAGCACATCCCTGACAAAATAGCCCACTGCATCCACATTGGGCGCATAGTCCATATTGCCGGTAAATAGTAGGGTATGGCCGTGGGCATAGTCATGTTCCATGGCTTTGAATGTCTCCAGATCTACGCCATTCGGTAGCAAATTCAAATTGGTGGCATTGTGCTTGTTTCGCAGGTATTCCAGATCTTCTGACGAGCACACCAGCGACATGTCAAATTCCTTGAGTACCTGCTCATAGCGCAGTACTCTCTTTTGTTCAAAGTGCTCGAAAATAGTGGTGGGCACACTACGTTTCACCTTGCTGCGCCGCTCCCAGTATAAAGAGAACGCGTCCGGCAGATCCAGTATACGGGCCTGGTCCTTACGATCCTTGAGGTAGGGTGACATGCGCAGATGTTGTACGTGGATCGCGTCATAACCTTCTTTTGCCACCAGTCCATCCAGCGTCCGTTGCATCTCTGCCGACTTAAAATAAAGTACCTGTAAAGGCAAATTGTCCCATGCAGCGGTCAGGCATTGCAGTGCAGACTTCCACTTGGGCAAATAAATAAAATGAACTTGTTTGAAAATTTTTTCCAGTTCCTGTTTATAACCCAAATCCTCCTCCGTTTGCGCAAACGTAAGCAGGTGCAACTCATGATCCCTATTCAACCTGCGGGCCAGGTTAAAGATTTTGAGTTTGTCTCCGCGGTAAGGAGGATATGGTACCCGGTTGGCCAGGAATAGAATCTTCAATACGATACGATTTGGAACAAAAATACCGGAAGATCAGTAATTATTTGGCATTCAATATCTCATGGCCCAATTTATCGCGCTTGGTCTGCAGATAAAACTCATTATGCGGATTGGGCTTAATTTCAATTGGCACGTTTTCTACGATCTCAAGGCCATATCCAAGTAGTCCGGCGCGCTTTTTTGGGTTGTTCGACATCAACCTGATCTTCGATACATTGAGATGCCTTAGTATTTGGGCTCCTATGCCATAGTCGCGTTGGTCGTTCTTAAATCCCAATGCAAGGTTGGCTTCCACGGTATCCTTGCCTTCTTCCTGCAGTTTGTATGCCTTTAGTTTGTTGAACAAACCTATGCCACGTCCTTCCTGATTCATATAGAGTACTACGCCACGTCCTTCCTTTTCCACCATTTCCATCGCTTTCTGTAGCTGGTCGCCACAGTCGCAGCGGAGGGAATGCAGGATGTCTCCGGTAAAACAGGAGCTATGCACACGCACCAGAACCGGCTCGTCTTTCTGCCACTCACCTTTAATCAACGCCAGATGGGTCTCACCCGTGAACTTCTGCTTAAAAGCAATGAGCGTAAAGTCCCCGTGTTTTGTCGGCATGTTCACTCTCACCTCTTCCGTGATCATGGTCTCTTTCATTAGGCGATAAGAGATCAGGTCCTTAATGGATATTACTTTAAGGTCGTACTTCTGTGCCAGCTCCATCAATTGCGGCAGCCGGGCCATCGTACCATCATCATTCATTATTTCTACCAGTACGCCGGCAGGTTCAAAACCAGCCAGTCTGGCCAGGTCCACAGTCGCCTCGGTATGGCCTGCTCTGCGCAGCACACCCTCATTACGGGCCCTGAGGGGAAAAATATGTCCCGGCCGGCCCAGATCTGTTGGTCGGGTGTTGGGGTCTACCAGCGAGCGAACCGTTTTGGCGCGGTCGGCGGCCGAAATGCCCGTTGTACATCCCTGACCAATCAGGTCTACAGAAACAGTAAATGGAGTTTGGTGAAGCACCGTATTGTTCTCCACCATAAGGTTCAGTTTCAGTTCCTCACAGCGTTTCTCGGTCACAGGCGCACAAATCAGTCCGCGCCCATATTTCGACATAAAGTTTATGATCTCCGGTGTCACATTTTCCGCAGCAGTTACGAAGTCGCCTTCATTTTCACGCGATTCATCATCGACCACAATAAGCAGTTTCCCTTTTTTCAGGTCTTCCAACGCGGATTCTACAGTATCAAGCATATTAAATATAGGAATATAAGCGCAAAGGTAAGAATTTTATGACCCTTACCCTGATGCAGCTATAAGCAAATCAAATGATGGTCCACCTTCAAAGTCATCAGCCCAGTGATTCTGCAGGCACAGGAACAGCCATATTCAGCAGCACCTGCCTAAATGCGTTCAATTCTTCCTTCATGCGTTCCCGGTAAGATTCTGTTTCTTTTTGCAGGTGCGGGATCATTTTTTGGTAGTAGTCAATTCCGTCCAGCAGATTGGCTTTAAACGACAGAAAGTATTTGTTTTGTTTCTGGTTAAGCGTTTCAAGGCTCGAATCCATAGCGTTTTTCAGATAATCTACGTATAGCTGAATTTCGTTCAGAAACATATTTTTCCGGTACAGACTATTGAGCAGGTTGATGCGCCCGTATATATGGTTAACCATATCATGTAGCGAAAACACCCCGGAGAAGTAAGCAAGATTTGGCCCAGGGCAAATTGTTACCGCCTTGAGATTGTGCGATACAGGTATACCTTCTTTCAGGTACACAGATGTAGTAAGTCCTTCGCAGAGGCAGTCTTTTTCTGTGATTTTCTCTATTGCTTTATTATAGGCCTCGGGCGATAGGTTACGGTCCTTGAGCTGCCGCATTTTCAGTTCCTGGTACTGCCTGCTGGAGGTACAGATCGGGGTTGCAGTAAACTCGGTGTCGGTTGAAAGAAATTTCTTGAAACAAGGGCTGCCTGGTCGGCCTTTTTCTATGCGTTCTATCCTCTGGACCTCGGCGGTGCTTTTTCTGAAATTATGAAATGGGATGCCCAAGGGAGAAGCATAGCTGAGGAAATAGTCACTTTGCTGTGCGTTTGCCAGTTGGTTCAGCGTCACAGGGTCTACGTTTGTCACTTCCGGTACAAGCAGAAACGGGCTGCCCCAGCCGGTTCCATCCACACGGTAGTACTCGAACAGGAACTCATTCTCATTCGAAGTGCCGATGCCGCCCTGCACTGTGATCCTCATCTGCGGTGGGTGGGGGAATACATTATTGCCCTTCAATGCGTTTGCTGCATTACAGATATCCAGCATTTCATGAGCCAGTTCGGTACGCCTGTTCTTAAATTCTTCCATGATGGGCCCTAGCAGGTAGCCATCGGTAGCAAAAGCGTGTCCACCGCAATTAAGACCAGACTCGATCCTGAATTCAGATATCCAGATACCTTTTTTTGCCAGGATTTTGCCCTGGATCAAAGCAGATCGATAGTCACTTACTTTCAGGATCACTTTCTTTTTAAGGTGCCCCTTACTATCTGGAAAGAAGTCGGTAAAGTTCTCTATATAGTTATACAATCTCGGGTTGTAGCCTGCAGAAAATACCACCGAGGAAGTCAGGTTGCTTTTCGCAAATCCTCTGAATGCAGAAAGCGCATCGGAAAATTCTATTGGCAACGGAGTTCCATCGCTGGCATAGGTCAGATTGTCGACTTTAGACATGATGTTCACATCGATGTCACCGGGTACAACCTTGGCCCTAAGCCTGTGCTGAAGTGCATTTTTGGCCTCGCCATCCGGCGTTGTGAGCATTTCGAGGTACAATGACTTAGCAGGCGCATTATCCGGTAGCAACTCGAAATACTTTGTCAGGTCATTGCCAGGCGCAAAAGGCAATTCTTTCAGTTGTTTCATCTGCCGTGTAATGATCCGGTCCAGCAAATTGAGGTAGGCTGTTACCCGGCGCGACCTGTAGTCTTCGTCCTTAGTAGTAATAGGCACATATTCTTCACCGGCCTGCTGGCTGTGATATTCGCGCATTTTTTCGATCATTTCATCCTCAATAATCGAAACTACAGAGGTGATGCCGAAGCGTGCTACTTTGAGCGGCGAGTCAACCGTATAGGCCAGGCCCAGCACCGGTATATGAAACGTATGTTGTGGTTTGTTCATTATTTCAATTAATTTTCAGACGCAACTTTTCAATGAAATTGCATCTATTAAACCATCATGTAAAACTTAGCGAAGTTCTTGATTGGCAGGTACTATTCTACTGACTAAAATCATATTTTGTCATGAGGTTTGACAGTGACGAGCCTCACGTAAAAATAGGCTTGAGTTAGTTTTTCTGATAGCAAGCGTCATAAAAAAACGGCCGTCCTTTCGGATGGCCGTTTTTGAGAAGTTGTATCGAATTAAAATGTTTCTGCGAAGTATTTGTGGAAATAGGGTATAGTCTCAATTCCCTTGAAATAATTGAAGACATCATATTTTTCGTTCGGAGAATGAATATTGTCATTATCCAGACCGAAACCGAGCAGCACTGTTTTTAGTCCCAGCGTTTTTTCGAACAATGCTACTATGGGTATGCTTCCTCCGCCTCTGGTGGGTATGGGTTCTTTGCCAAATGTAGTCATGATAGCTTTCGCCGCGGCCAAATATGCCGGAGAATCAGTAGGTGTAACCACCGCTTCACCTCCATGATGTGCTGTAACAGTTACTTTCACACCTGCAGGGGCGATCTTTTCAAAGTGGGCTTTAAACATATCCGCGATCTCGTCGGAACTCTGATTGGGCACAAGCCTCATCGAAATTTTTGCATTTGCTTTCGCTGGTAATACGGTCTTGGCGCCTTCGCCTATATAGCCGCCCCAAATACCATTCACTTCCAGTGTAGGTCTGATTCCGGTGCGTTCCAGCGTAGTATAGCCTTTTTCGCCCCAAACATCGCTTACACCGAGTTCGGTCTTGTACTCGTCAAGGTCGAATGGTGCGGAGTTGATGGCTTTGCGTTCGCCGTCGCTCAACACCTGTACTTTATCGTAAAAGCCAGGGATCGTAATATGGTTATTCTCGTCGTGCATGGAAGCTATCATTTTGCACAAAATGGTAGCGGGATTGGCTACTGCTCCTCCGTAAACACCACTGTGCAGGTCGCGGTTAGGACCATTCACTTCCACCTCCATATAGGCCAGACCACGCAGTCCGCTTTCTATTGAGGGATGTTCCATACTGATCATGGAAGTATCTGAAACCAATACCACATTGGCTTTAAGTTTCTCTTTGTTTTGTTCCAGGAAAATACCCAAATTGTTGGAGCCAACTTCTTCTTCGCCCTCTACCATGATTTTTACATTGCAGGGCAGCGAGTTGGTTTTGGCCATTACTTCGAGTGCCTTAATGTGCATAAACATCTGGCCTTTATCGTCGCAGGCACCACGTGCAAAAATCCTTCCGTCTTTAATTACCGGGTCAAAAGGGCCGCTGGTCCAAAGGTTCAGCGGGTCGGCAGGTTGCACGTCATAGTGCCCGTACACCAATACTGTTGGCAGTTTGGGGTCCACTATTTTTTCACCATACACGATCGGATGTCCTGCGGTAGGGCATACTTCAGCTTTATCGCATCCGGCCTTCAGCATATAGTCTTTAACGGCTTCGGCGCAGCGCTTCACATCGTCTTTGTACTTGCTGTCGGCACTTACCGATGGTATGCGCAGCAGGTCAAGCAGTTCTTCGAGGAACCTGTCTTTATTCTGTGATTGATAATCCTTCCAGGCTTGCATTTTTATTACTTTTAGAAAACAAATGTAAAGAAGTTATCGAAAAGCAGCGGCATGAATTAATGGCCTGCGTGGCTGTAGACGAAACAAGGTGGCCGAAAGACCACCTTGTACGCAAAAAATCATTTGTTTAAAATAATTAGCAATATGTCTCGAATGCCTGCAGCAAGTTTGCGGCGATCATCTGAGCAGGACGGCCTTCAATCATGTGGCGCTCGATCATGTGTACCACCTGGCCGTCTTTAAGCAATGCGATACAGGGCGATGAGGGAGGGTAGGGCAACATGTAGGCGCGAGCCTTGGCAACGGCTTCCATGTCGAAACCGGCAAAAGTGGTAGTGATGTGGTCAGGTTTCTTGGGAGAGTTGGCCACCGCCATGATTACACCCGGTCTTGCAGAACCCGCAGAGCAACCGCACACAGAATTTATGAAAAGAAGGGTTGTACCTTTTTCAGCCATCGCCTTGTCTACGTCTTCTGCAGAAAGTAATTCCTTAAATCCCCGGGTGGTAAGTTCAGCCTTCATCGGGGCAACTATTTGTTGTGGATACATATTTATTTCGGTTTGGTACAAATTTACAATATCTTCTTTATCTCCGTAAATATTAGGATAGGCGAAATTGATTTTAACAAAAAAAGTTACCGATGCGGTAACTTTTTTTATCTAATATTCAGTTTCAGGTTTTAGTCTTCAATTTCTTCAACCACCCTTGCGCGGTGTCTTCTGCCACGTGGTGCGGGTTTTTCATCGTCGGGTTGGTCTCCGTTTTCGGAGGCTTCCTGTTCATCGGAGCCAGTCGCTTCTGCAGACTCGTTTTCAGACACACGTGCCTGACGATGGTGGGGTTCGAAATAATAATGCAAAGCACCGGTGTAAGTAAATGTGTTTTCAGCAGAGGTACCGTTAGCGGTCATTGCTCCGTAGCCAGCCTCCAGTGCCACGCCAAAATGCCTGTCAATGATCCATTCGTAGCCAGCCCCCAGGGAGTAACCTAAAACGGAGTGGTTGGTAGAATGATCGTAAATGCCGTAGCCGTCAAACACCGGCATATTATAACTCAGCAGGCCAGCGCCACCGAAAATATAGGGGTAGGACACTGTATTGGGACCGTAAAAATGTGCTACATTAAATGGAAATCTGTAAATATAGCGGGCACCGTAAAATGAATAGTCGTAGCGGCCGTAAGTAGCTGCAGCCGGAGATGCAAGTGCCTGTAGTACAGATGCCTCGGTAACTGCATACTTGAAAGAGAGTGTGTAAACCGGGTAAGCAAATTCAAACCCTACCGCAAACCGGTAACCCGGGTCGGCGAGATGATGGTAAATCGTTGGCAATTCTCTGTGTTCATCATACTTGGGATTAGTGCCCAGATCGGCAGGAAACTCCTGCGCGCCGGCAAAAAAACCTGTACTTAAACAAAATGCCAAAGTCAATAATTTTTTCATTCGTCTTCTTATTTGGCTGCCAAAATATCACTATTAATTGATACTACAAAGAAAAAAGTACGCGGTACCCTTATGAACAGTGCGAAAACAATGATGCTTAGTGCTTGATAATAATACTTGTTAATCTGCGTTTATTATTAAGTTTGCCGTTCCGATGAAGTACATCCTGCCTATACTTTTTGTTGTAATGAGCCTGTGTTGTTACGGGCTGGAGGTTGACAGTACCGTTTCTGTCAACCAGGCGCGACAGCCTCACAGGAGCACTCTATTTAGTTTGGGTGTGGGATTTGGCGATTACTACCGGTCGCATCCTACATATACGTTACCCGCTGGGTTCAAAGCGGGTAATACCACCGGTTTTCAGCCGCTGAATGTCAGGCTGGAATATGGACTCAATTTACATTTCGCGCTGTCGGCAAGTATGTATTTCAATCGTTTTGAGTACAACTACAGTGAGGTTTTTTCTGGTAACGGATGGTCATTCACAAGGTTTCAGAGCAATAGCTTCAGCCTTTTTGGCGGTGGAGTAGGTGCAGTCTGGTACCCGGCGTTGAATGTACGTATGCCCAATATCGAGCCCTTTATTCAGGTAGGTCTTTCCCTGAATAATATTCGGCAAACGGCAGTCCCACAGGGCGATAGCACCACATCGGCGGCCACCCACAGAGTTTCGCCAGTTTTAAAGATCGGCGGGCGTTACTTCTTTTCGAGCAGCCGGAACGCAGGAATCTACCTGGAATTGGGTTATGACCGGCAAAGTATCGTCAACATTGGTTTTACCGCAAAGCTGTCCCGAAAAAAAGGACGCCACTTACGCCTCTGACCTGCGTTTACAATGTGGCCATGTCCAGTACGAATCTGTACCTGACATCGCCTTTCAGCATACGAACATAGGCCTCATTAATGTAATTTACGGGCACCACTTCTACGTCAGACACAATGTTGTGTGCTGCACAATAATCCAGCATCTCCTGGGTTTCGGGCAAGCCTCCTATTAATGAGCCAGCCAGACTTTTACGGCCACCGATCAGACTGAATGCCATGATCTGGGATGGAGTAGGTGGTGCGCCAACGCAAACCATAACCCCATCTGTATTCAGCATTTGCAGGTAGGTGTTGTAGTTATGTTCGGCGGAAACGGTGTCGAGTATAAAATCAAATTTTCCGGCGAGGCCTTTTAATGTTTGTGGATCGCTGGTAAGTGCGAAGTGATGCGCGCCCAGATGCTGTGCGTCTTTTTCTTTAGACGGAGATGTACTCAGCATGGTTACTTCTGCTCCAAACGAAGCTGCGAATTTTATGGCCATGTGGCCCAGACCTCCTAGTCCTACTACGGCTACTTTGTGCCCCTTGCCCACCTTCCAGTGGCGCAGCGGTGAGTAAGTGGTGATGCCAGCGCATAAAAGAGGCGCAACGCCAGATAATGGCAAATTGGGAGAAACTTTTAAAACAAAGGCTTCATCGGCGACGATCTGGCTTGAATAGCCACCATAGGTCACGCCGCCAGAAACTTTATCCTTACTATTGTAGGTGCCGGTAGATCCGTACCGGCAAAATTGCTCCAGTCCTTTTCTGCAATTGTCGCACTCCCGGCACGAGTCGACCAGGCATCCAATACCGGCCAGGTCGCCGACTGCGAATTTAGTAACCGCTGTGCCAACCTCGGTCACTTTGCCCACAATTTCATGTCCCGGCACGAGCGGGTATTGAGACCCACCCCATTCGTTGCGCACCTGGTGTAGGTCGGAATGGCAAACGCCGCAATAAACGATTTCTATTTTAACGTCTGAGGGACGCACCTCGCGTCTGTCGAACTGGAAAGGAGCCAATTCGCCCGTTGGGTTGTATGCGGCATAAGCCTTGGTGTTGCACATCTGCTAGATTTTAGTAATTGCAAAAGTAAGGCAGATCGTGCGCCATTCCACGTTGCCAGAAATATCCTCATTTTTTATAGACGGGGAACCAAGGCTACGTATACTTAGTCGCATTACGCAGCTCAACGAAAAGAAGGAAAGCCTTTCAAAGGTTAGTTAAATAAAATGTCTTCGGATTTGCGTTTGAACATGGGAATGTACCATCCGCCGCGAATTCCCCATAGTATATCGAGTCGCTGCTTGGTATCGGTACGCATCACATCATAAAGGAAGCTTCGCCTGTCCTGCGTGAACCCAAAGAGTGCATCTATACCCAGGTGGAAATTGATGAGCCTGCTTTTGGAAAAATAAGCATAGCCGGCATATTGTTCGGCAAACAAACCGTTTGTAAGACGGTCGTAGCCTTTCTTGTAGTCACCCCTAATTTGTGGTACCGCATTGTCTGCATCGAAAATGTTGATCTTGTATTGCATAAAACCAACGGTCGTATTCAACATAATGCCGTTGTCAGGGTGGTTGGGGTTAAGGTTAATGATCTTTCCAACCTCTATGCCGGTAGCATAACCGCGTTCGTAAATGGGTATACCTATTCGGTTGCCGCCGGTATTGATAAACTCCACGTATTTGCCGTTGAAATTTGTGTTGAATTTGTCCCGGATATTGATCATAAGAGAATCGTTGCGTATCTCATTTCCGAGGATAAAATCGAATTTGACACCGAAAATCCAGTTTTTTTCTGTTTTGTACATCAACCCGAAGCCGGCGCGGTAACTTAACCCGAATAACTTAGCCATGTCGGCGGCGGGCATATCGAAGTTGCCACTACCGGTGATGACAAATCCATGCCGGGGCGTCGGTTTCG
>CAIYJV010000187.1 GCA_903926605.1 uncultured Bacteroidota bacterium | reverse complement strand
GTTATCGGTGAGCATTGCGAATTTTTGTTTGAGTTTCCCCTTTTTTTCGTTCCAGTTCCCTTTTATTTCAGTTAAGTTTTTCATTTTCGTTTTGTTTAAATTGTGATTTTCTTACTCTGCAAAGGTGAGTCGGGCCGATCTCGGAATCGTTACAATACTGGTTTAATAATTTGCATTATTCACGCTATTGACTTGGTGCCCAATAGGAACTGAATGACAGAATATCCTTTCATTCACTGACTATGCTGTCAGTATCACTTTGAGCGCTTTCTCGGTTGCTGCGTGCTCGAAAGTGTCGTAGGCCTTTATTATTTCGTCAAGTTTAAATTGATGCGTGATCAGTTTTGTCGCATCCAGTTTTTTAGCCTGAACTATTTTGAACAACATTGGTGTGGATACAGTATCTACCAACCTTGTGGTTATCGTGATGTTTTTCGACCAAAGTGTTTCCATGTGCAGGTTTACACTTTTTCCGTGCACTCCTATATTGGCTATGTGGCCCCCGGCTGTTACAATTGCCTCACACATTTCAAACGTCGCAGGTATGCCAACTGCTTCAACGGCCACATCCACACCCTTGCCGTTTGTGAATCCAAGTACCTTTGCGAAGACATCGCTTTCAGCGCTGTTTATGGTATAGGTAGCTCCAAACGCTTTGGCGACTGCCAACCTGTTTTCATCCTGGTCTACTACAATAATTTCAGATGGAGTATAAAATTGAGCCGTTAGTAGCACCGCCAATCCTATTGGTCCGGCACCAATGATTGCAATGGTATCTCCTGGTTTTACCTTCCCGTTCAGTACACCACATTCGAATCCCGTAGGTAGTATATCACTCAACATTACTAATGCATTTTCATCCGATCCTGCGGGTATGGGGTACAGGCTGTTGTCAGCAAATGGTATTCTTACAAATTCGGCCTGGGTTCCATCAATGGTGTTGCCCAGTATCCAACCGCCTTTTTCACAATGGGAGTACATTGCTTTTTTGCAGTAGCTGCAATTTCCGCAAGACGTGATGCATGAGATCAATACATGGTCTCCCTTCTTGAAATTGACAACTGATGTGCCTGTTTCTTCAATAATACCCACACCCTCATGGCCCAGTATTCTACCGTTTGTTACAGTAGGTACATCGCCTTTCATAATATGGAGGTCGGTGCCGCAGATTGTGGTTTTAGTGATCCTGACCACAGCATCTGTGGGTAGGACAATGGTGGGTTTTGGTTTTTCTTCCCAGGATTTTTTTTCCGGACCGTGATAAACAAGCGCTTTCATAAATTGTTTTCTTTTTGGGTCGGAATAATTTCCAAAACCCGATACCACAAAGTTGTTTGGTGTGCATCTGGTTATCCTTACAATAAATGGTTTGATTGTTGCAGGATTACCGGCGTTATGTCCTTAAGTGAAGCTTGAATGGAAAGAGATGATTTGAGGCGCAAAAAGAAAAATCACCCCGCCGGTTTTACGACTGAAGGTGATTGCTGCGTTTTGAGATTAGCCTGTTGTTACTTTACCTGCACTGTACGTTTTAATTTTTTGAGATCAAAACCCTTTTCATGGATCCTGGATAATATTTGGTTGTATATGGCATCGTCCATAATTGGTGTTCGGGAAAGAACCCATAGGTACTTTCGGCTGGGATTGCTCACTACAGCATAGCTATAGTCCGCTGCCAGATCTATTATCCAGTATTTTGCCTTGAACGGCCAAAAGAACTGCACTTTAAGTTTGGAGTTTCCAGAGTTTTTTACCACTGTTGCCTTACCTTTTATGTAGGAAGACGGCCCTGTGGTAGACTCCAGATTGCATCGGTTTTCTACCTTCAAATAGCCGGAAGTGGTCATGGTATATTCTGCCGTAGTGCAGTTGCACCCCCTTTGAAACCGATTTGGATAGGATGCTATTTCGTACCATTTTCCGGAGTACTTATTTATGTCTACAAAGGGTACGGTTTGTAGTGTTTCGGGGTGGTGGTTCTGGATATTCATTGATATAGAGATTATGTAAGTAGATAGGATCAGGATCAGTCGGACGCATCCTGATATCGTCAGATTAATGCTAACCTTTGTCTTCGTCCAGATTTTCATGTTCGTCACCGCCCAGGCTGTATAAATTGTTTTCTTCGTCTTCAATACCAACCCGGGACATAGAGTTGTCATCCTCCGTGCCTGGAACATCCAGATCTCCGCCGGTCATATCGTCAGTAAAGTCTTTTTCATTGGCGACGTTTTTTTTCGTATCATTTGGTTGTTTTTTTTCGTTCGGGTTTTCGGGATTTGCATCTACCAGATTTACAGATCTTGCATATATATCGTCGGCTGCCGGATACTGTGGGTACCCTTCAACTATTTTCGATTCTTCCGGGAGTGGTGCGTGTTTAGGCATAAATACGATTTAAATTTTTTAAAAATGTCGGTTTGAAAAAGCCGATACAGGCCGATCTACTGCCTGTATCGGTAATATCTATTCAGCCAGTGCGTAGTCATACTCAATTCTCAGATTGTTGATGACTTCTTCAACGCCGGGAGCATTCCAGGCAATTCTACCAGCCTCGACTTTCTGGGACCAGGAACTCACGGTGCCTGCAAGGGTAACCGTTTTGCCCAATACCTGTACGTCTATATCCCAATCATTGACAGACCAATTGCGTGTGAGCGCTTTCTTTATGTCTTTAGCTTCTATCGAGTCCGGAGTTTCCGACTTTATCTTAATGTTATTGGAGACACCCTTTACGCCGTTCAAATAGCGTACTGCGGTTTCTGCTGCATTTTTCTGGAAATTCCATGTCAGCGAGCCATCCAGGGTTACCCATCCGTTTTCTACCTTGATCATCACTTGATTGTTTGGTATAGTGATGTTCCAGTTAAACGCATTTATGGCCTCTCTGGCGATGTCGCTATCGCTGATATTACCCAGTCCTTTAAAATCTATCTTAATTTTTTCTATCACAGCCAAAACACCGGTTACATTTTTTGCGGCAAACTCAGCTTCTGCTTTCTTCGGATAACTGTCCACATTTCCGCTTAGGGTAACGATACCATCGTTTGCCGTAACGCCTATTTCTGCTGCGTGTAGCAGTGGTTCCCATTTTATGGCGTCCTGAACATCTTTTTGCAATTCTTCGTTCGTTT
>CAIYJV010000186.1 GCA_903926605.1 uncultured Bacteroidota bacterium | reverse complement strand
GTATTTGCACTATGCAGGTCAGATTATAAAATGCCGAAATTACCGATCGGACAAATCGGTGCATTTGAAATAAATTTTGTCGGTAAATCGGGAACTAACGGACAATAAAGATTAGCGTATCAGCATCATTCGGGATTCGGAGGTGGTATTGCCGGCTTTTATCTGATACATATAATTTCCTGCCGGCAAAACGGTATTGTTGATCTCAATGGCATTAAACTGTGGCATTACCGGAAGTATTTTCACAACCTGACCCAGTGAATTATAAAAAATGATGTTTGCGTTGGGCGTGTTGGCAGGCAGTGTGTAGGTTATCCTTACGACACCCTCCGATGGGTTGGGTGCTGGATCAGATATGGTGATGTTCTCGCTGCTTCGCGAAAGGCGCTCTACGCCCAAGTAACCACAATGCCCGCAGGGTAGGGTGCCGGGTACAGAATACACAGACATAGAATTTGGATGAGTGAGAAAATTGTTGGTTAGAAATTTAAAACTTCCACTGGTCTCATCATAATGCGCACTTCCGCCATAGCACGAATCCATCGAGAGCAACACAGTTCCTGTTTCGTTTATCAATTCGCTTTTAAATGGTGAATATATTCCCGAAACAGACGTGCTATAGGTCACTACTAATTCAACCAGATTGTCGCTATTAAAGAAATAGTCCGAAACACCACTTACATAGGTAACGACGTAGTTCGCATAATGGGTCGGAGTGATCATTTTCCACAACGAGTAGTCCATATTGTACAGATACACGTTTGTAGTATCATTATATTCATATTTCTCTCCGTTAGCGGAAAACAGCACTACGGTTACGTTGCCTGGGAAAGTGTGGTCGAGAGTCACCTGACCAAACCCCTCGATAGCTGAAAGGCAAAGGAAAATTGAAAAGACAAAAATTTTCATATAGGTTTTGTTTGTTGCAACACGGTAAATTAACCGGGCTATGCAAACATATTGAATTGTATATAAATTATGGATTAGAATAAAGGTTCCCTTCACTCTGGTTGCTCACACAGCGTCAATACTGAGCCCAATAGTTTTTTAGAAACAAAAGGCGCGAAAAAATATTAGGAATATCCAAAGATAAATGCTGGAACGCTCGTCTATTTATACGAACCAAAAAATAAAACAGCACATTATGACTTCGAAAATACAATGCCTGATTCGTTTAAAAAGCACAAGATGTTTTGTTGTTCTGTGTCTAATTGCAACCGCGTCCAACTTTGTGTGCGCACAGGTACCCTCCATACAATGGCAAAAATGCTATGGCGGGTCTGGATATGATGGGGCGAACAGCGTCTGTCAGACGGCTGATGGTGGTTTTTTATTGGGTGGGTACTCAAATTCATCGGATAGTCAGGTTACAGGAAGTCGTGGCGATCAGGATTGCTGGTTGGTACGTACAGATGCCACAGGAAACATAATATGGCAAAAGTCTTACGGAGGCTCGGGGGCAGACTTCCTGGACCAAAGTACGGTGGACATAAATGGTGGTTTTATGTTTGCAGCGGCCACGTCATCGAATGATGGGGATGTCTCCGGAAATCATGGGGGTATGGATGATGGCTGGCTCGTGAAAACAGACGATACCGGCCATATCGTCTGGCAACATGTGATGGGCAGTTCCGATTTCGATTTTTTCAATGCAATTATCAACACACCCGACAGCGGCTATATAGCGGTAGGTGCCGCCAGTGCCGCCGATGGCGATATTTCGGGGCTGCACGGCAATGCCGATGTGTGGGTGGTGCGTCTGTCTAAAACAGGAGCGGTATTGTGGTCTAAAGTATACGGTGGGCCCAACTACGACTATGCGTTCAATATTATCAATACAGCTGACCATGGTTTTATGGTGGCCTGCAACATATATGGCTCGGGTGGGCAAGTAACAACAGGATTTGGCATGGCAGACATCTGGCTCCTTAAGCTCGACGATACTGGTGGAATTCTTTGGCAAAAAACCTATGGCGGCAACTATTCGGAAATTGGCGGCTCAGTGTTGCAAATGGCAAGTGGAAATTATGTGGTTGGCTGCTCTTCTGCCTCTACCACTGGCCAGGTAACCGGGAATCATGGCAATCTCGACTATTGGTTGTTCGCTATCAACGATACAGGAGGGCTTTTGTGGGAGCGATCTTATGGGGGTGCGGGTAATGAAGAATTGGGCGACAATATTGTTCAGACTTTTGATGGTGGTTTTTTGGCATCGGGTTTTACCACGGGTTGTACCGGCGATGTGACCGAAGTTTCAAGTCCCATAACCGGTGGTGCAGATTTTTGGGTGCTGAAAGTAAACGTTACAGGCGCAATTGTCTGGGAGAACGCTTTTGGCGGCAGTAGCAGGGACTCCGGCGTTTGCGTCATACAGACATTGGACAGTGGTTATGCCGTTGCCGGTGGTACAACTTCTCATAATTATGACGTGGGTGCCAACCATGGTACTGAAGACTATTGGCTGTTGAAACTGGCCAAAGAGCCACCGCTGAAGGTGATACCATCGGTCGGAGAGGGGGCAGTAAGTGTATACCCCACATTGACGAATGGAATTGTGTACCTGGAGTGGCCCGACGGCACACAGCCAGCCGAATCGCATATCTCTTTGTCCGACATTTCCGGCCGCGATCTGCATCCTGTTTTGTACGGTAGTGGCAGCAAAAGGTGGGTCAGGTTCAGTGACCTTCCGGTTGGTATGTATATACTAAGGGTAGGGACGGGCGGCACTGAACAAGTGTTTAAAATAGTACGCGAATATTAGACGTCCAATTTCCAGCAAACAATTGCCGGACCCTTGCAGCAGAAGGTACTTAAAAACCGATAGCGGCAGCCATGAGTCAAGATTGCACCTGAGTAAAAACGGACTTATTTCTTACTTGTATTACTTATACTCACCGTTTGCCGGAAATTCTCAATTTCTGTAGCCGTATCCAGTTTTTTGCCGTTGTAGATCACAGACCTGCGTATGAATTTTGGCCTGGACTTGCTCTCTTCAAATATCTTGGCGATGTACTCTCCAAGTATTGACGCAGCCAAAATCTGAATACCGCCAAAGAATAATACCAACAAAATAATGGTGGTGATACCCTGTGGCGTGTTTTTGTATACAACCCGGAAAATTATCTGAAAGATCATTGCCACGAATGAAATTGCGGTGAGTAGGAAACCGAAATAGCTAAGCATCTCCAGCGGTACGAAACTGAAGGAGAATATGGCTTTTTTTGCCCAGCCAATATTCTTACGCAGATTATTGGTGCTTCTGCCAAACATACGTTCAGGGCGCACATAGTCCACCCCCACCTGTTTAAAGCCCACCCAGGCTCTGAGGCCGCGCAGGAAAATTTCTTTTTCGGGCAGGTCGTTCAGCTCCTTTACCACCTTTCGGTCCATCAGGGAGAAATCGCCCGCGTCCACCGGAATTTTGATGTAAGACAGCTTGCTGAAGATACGGTAAAAGGCTTTGTAGGTGAAGTTCATGAACAATGACATCTCACGCTTCACCCTGCGTCCGTACACTACGTCATAGCCTTCCTGCCACACCTTATAAAATTGCGGTATGATCTCCGGTGGATCCTGCAGATCGCCGTCCATCAGTACCACAGCATCACCGCTTGCTATCTCCATTCCACTCAAGAAAGCCGATTGCGAACCAAAGTTGCGCGAATGGGTTATGCCGATCACGTTATGGTCGCGCATGGCTATGTCGCGTATCACTTCTTCAGAGTCGTCGGGCGAGCAGTCGTTTACAAAAATGATCTCGTACCTGATCTTGGTTTCGTTAAACATTTTTACCAGCCGGTCGTACATATAAGGTATCGCCTGGGCATCTTTATAACAAGCTATTATCGCTGTGATCTTCGAATTCAGTTTCGGGGTTTTAAAGGCAGTCAAGACAGTATTGCCGTAGTCCATTGCGGCATGCCAGTCGTAAGTTTGCCGAAGGCCCTCTTCCAGGCTGGTGCTGGTCTTCCATTTCAGCTCGGCGTTTGTGCTTTCCGGGTCGCCATACCAGTCTTTCAGATCCCAGTTCCTGTTTTGCATGGTGCCCCAGACAGGTTGGTCTGTAATGCTGAAAAGGTCGCGCGACAGCATGACAAGGTCTTCCATCCGGGTCTTCTTGCCCGTGCAGATGTTATACGATTTGCCCATCACGGCCTCGCTCATATTCAGTGCGGCATCTACAAAGGCTTCTACAGCATCAGTAACAAAAACAAAATCGCGGCTTATCTCTTTATCTACCAGATTGGGGTAGGTATGTACCCTGGCCTTTTCTACCAGCACAGGCATCAGTCTGTCTGGTTCTTCCCACATGCCATAAACCGAGTACAATCTCAAGTTCACGGCAGGTACTTTTTTGTAGCGGGCATAATACTGAATTATGTAGGCGGCGCTTACCTTGCTTACTGCATAGGCGCTGTTGGGTTCCAGTACATCTGTTTCCTTGGGTGCAGTGCAGTTTGTGCCGTACTCAGAGCTGCTTCCTGCATGTACATAGGCCTTTACGCCTGTACAGTTGTCCAGGATGTTCACCGTACCATTCACATTGGTCTCATAGGTAAGGCGCACATCGCTTTGTTTGCTGTAAGCACCGTATGCAGCGAGGTTAAATATGGTTCCGGGACGGTATTTTTCTATAATGTTTTTTACCGAGATCTGTGAGGTGATATCGCAATGAACAATATGATGTGAAGGGACATTGAGCAACTTTAGCCTCCATGCGCTGTTGGCGTCATGCGTTATGGCAAAGCAGTCGTCGCGCACGGCGGCGAATTCCTCCATGATGTTGGCACCTATAAAGCCGCTGGCGCCAAATACCAGAATAGGACCTTCTATTTGCTTTATCTTTTTTTGTAAAGCCTTGCGATCAATCATACTTTCTTAAAAATAATGATGAATAACAGCGGCGATGTTTTGTTCATCTAGTCCGCTTTGCTGTTGGTGATATGCCTGACTGCCGTAGGTGCCATCGGGGTAGCCAGCTGCCCTCAACGACTGAAACCTGTTTACCAACAAATTGTTTTCGTGTGTCAGCAACGACACCGCACTGGCTAGCCCGCCTATAGCCACATGCTCTTCTATCACCAGTATATTTCCGCTCCGGCCAATGCTGGCTGAAACCTCATGGGGCAACACAGGCATTGGCATCCTGTTTATCACAAACACCTCTACTTTGTCCCGGTGCGGGTGTTCCTTCAGCGCCGCAAAGACATTGTTGGCCACGGGCCCCAGCGCAAGTACTGTGAGTCTCGCCTCTGGATTGGCTTTGGCGGCCAATCCAAAATCGGTAAGGCCATAGCCATCCGGCATATTTTTTCCCAGGCCCAGTCGCAGATAGGCTGGGCCCCTGCGCGCAAACATCGCATCTATGCAGTGGTGCATATCGTCTATAAAGGCAGGTATGTAGCACATCATATTCGGCAGCGGACTCAACACGGCAATATCTTCTATAGCATGGTGCGAAGATCCCATAATGCCGTATCCATAACCACCGCCATTGCCTACCATGTAAACCGGTTGTTTGTGGAAACACACATCGTTGCGCACCTGCTCCAGGCATCTGTACACGATAAAGGGCGCTATGCTATAGCATATCACCTGCATGCCGGTCGAGGCCATGCCTGCCGCCATGCCCACTATGTTCTGTTCTGCAACGCCTCCGTTTATGAAACGGTCTCCCATCACGCCTATCACGCCTTCCAGGGCATTGTAGCCCAGGTCTCCGGTTACAAACACAAAGTCGCTGTGCTCCTTTGCCTTACGTTCTATATGTTCAGAAAAATGTTTTCTCATGCCTTGACAAGGTATATTAGTTGCTGTCAATTGAATAAGCTGATCTTACGGCTTCCACAGCCTTTTGGTACAGGTTTTCGCCCATTGGCAGGTAGTGCCATTCTAGGCGGCCCTCCATAAAATCAACGCCCTTACCCTTTATGGTATTGGCAATTATCAATTTGGGTTTTCCGTTTTTTCGCGACAACAATTCAGCCTTGGTTTCCATCAGCGATTTTAGGTGGTGCCCGTCGCAGGTCTCCACGTCAAATCCAATTGCCGTCCATACAGCAGCTGCTGCCGTGTCGCCCAGTACTTCCAGCGTATTGCCAAAGCCCTGCAGGCCGTTTTTGTCTACCACGATCAGCAGATTATCCAGCTTGTTGGCCACCGCAAAATGGGCTGCCTCCCAAGTGGTACCCTCATTGGTTTCACCATCGCTCATCAGCACGAAGCTGGTATGGTTGTTTTTTTTCAGTTTGTTGGCCTTGGCTATTCCGGTAGCTAGCGGCAGCCCATGACCCAGCGATCCTGTTGCAAATGGAATAGCCTTGTACTTTAGCGGAGCCGGATGCGCGGGCAGGGTAGTTGCGTTTTTATAAAACGTGTCCATTACCTCCATGGGTATCTCGCCCAGTTCGCTCAAAATGGTATAGAGCGCTGTAGCGGCATGCCCTTTAGAAAGAATAAAGGTGTCTCCTTCGTTCTTTGCGCACAATATAGAGATCATTATGTCTATGCAGCTCAGCGAACAACCAATATGGCCGGAATTGGCCATATGGTGCAACTCCAGTATCCTGGTTCTCAGTTTGCCTTGCAAAACTTCAAAACTCATCAGTTGGCTTTAATTTTCAAAATCGTTCACAAGATACTTTTTTTAGCAGGAAGCAACAAATTTGCCTCATTTTCCACCTCGGACCACTGGCAGTTTCCTGCGGTAAAAACCGCCAGCGCAGGGAGTATACGGGTGCCCCAGCAACGCCAGAAACACGAATTTGGCAGGCTGGAGATTAGCGAAAGTCTGGATGAAAGGAATAAATATGTAAGAAAATCTAAAAAAAAAATTTGTCAGCCGCATAAAGTTTCTATTTTTGCAGTCCGAAAAACGGAGGCTTCCTTAGCTCAGTTGGTTAGAGCATCTGACTGTTAATCAGAGGGTCTCAGGTTCAAGTCCTGAAGGGAGCGCAAGACAGGAAAGGGTTTCAGACGATGAACGTTTGAAACCCTTTTTTATTTGTATACATTTTCATTTTCTTGGGAAATATTTTTTGAACTAAATGCCAATTTTTTTGCAGACCCGCGCTACCTCAGCCACCGCTAATACGAGTCTGTTGACCTTTGGTACAGTGTTCCACAATTTCAAGAGATGCATCTTGCGCTTGGTAACCTCCGTCATCTGCGAGTAATGACTCTACCTGGTCAAAGTTCTTTTCTTTGACTGCGGCTGCAAATATTTTTACGAGTTCTTTAAGCTCTATGATAGTTTCTAATTCCATAGCATTTATGTTTTTACTACGCCATTGCCTTCATCGAGTAATACTGCATATTTGCAAACATCTGTTTTTTGCTTTTTTTACAAATTAGCGGTATGTTTGATTTCTAAAGCAATTTCTGCTATCTAAGCAACATTCTATGTCTAACGATTTTATAAAGTTCGAAAAATTGGCGCGCGAAAAAGGTGCAACGGTTTCTGTCGAGGATTTTCATCATGCTGTAAACACTATATTCCACGATGTGGAGTCGAAAACCTATGATACCATACACAAGAGTATGGACAACAGTTTACAACAACAGTTTGATTTTTTGGCACAAGACATCATGGCTGATGCAGGAACTGAACAGTTCAAAAAACTGACTTTGCTAGATATTGGTTGCGGTACCGGTATGAGTACCGAAAAACTATTGCGGTCTCCTATTGGCAAACAGATCAAATCGGTACACCTGTTGGATAGCTCGAAGGGAATGTTGGCGCAATGTAGGACAAAAGCCGATGCATGGGGCATTCCCTACACCGAGACAAATGGGTATCTGAACCTCCTGGATGGCGTAAAATTCGATATTATTCTCGCTTGTTCTTTGTTGCACCATATTCCTAATCTGGACGAATTTTTATTGAAAGTTGCATCTCTTCAGTCTCCCGGAGGATATTTTGTGCATCTGATGGATCCTAACGGTGATTTCATATTCAGTGAGATTTACCAAAAACGCAGAATGAAATTGAAAGCTGAAATGAAAAGAAACGCTATCCGTAATAATCCGATAAAAGTTGCCAGCGCAAAATTGAAAGCGATTGTTGGATTGAAAAACAATCAGGAGCTTGAAGAAAACGGTTAT
>CAIYJV010000185.1 GCA_903926605.1 uncultured Bacteroidota bacterium | reverse complement strand
GCCATTGTCAAATTCTATACGAGCGTTGGCAATATCAGCAGTTTCACTTAAAACCGATACACCACTTGCGGAAATACGCTTCACAGGAGACTTGACCAGACATAGTACAATATCTATGTCATGGATCATGAGGTCAAGAACCACCGACACATCGGTGCCACGGGGATTGAACTGGGCTAGCCTGTGCGCCTCGATAAACATGGGCTTCAGCGTTTTGTCCTCCAGCGCCATAAACGCAGGATTGTACCGTTCCACATGTCCTACCTGGCATTTTACATTGGCTTCCTTAACGAGTTGGATCAATTCGCGTCCTTCGTCTACGGTCTGTGCCAATGGTTTTTCGATAAAGAGGTGTTTACCCTTCAGCAAGCTTCGCCTCGCTATATCGTAATGAGAGGTGGTTACCGATACGATATCAACAGCATCCACGTCGTCAATGAGACTTTCAATGTCGCTGTACCGGGGAACCTGAAATTGAGAAATGGTAGTTGCAGCCTGAATATCGTCGGGATCGTAAAACCCAACCAGGGTCACCTCCTCAATATTTTGCCACTGCTGTATATGGATTTTGCCAAGGTGGCCGGCTCCGAAAACTCCGATTTTGAGCATGTAAAATTAGTTGTGTTCCAAATGTCGCCCCGGCAAACTTTCAGACAACTCTGAGGTAAGCACTAATGACGATTGAGGGCCGCAAGTTACTAATATTGTTTAGCATTTGAAACAGGTAGACGATATGATTTGGGTAACAGAAAGCCACAAAATTTGAAATCACCGGTCGCTGAAAAAAACAATTTGCCTTGTTTTATTTGCTTTGCAGTCAGGTGTAAAATAGTATTTGATAAAAAAAATATGACAAACCGGAGAACGTGTGCCTAATTTTTTTTGTCCAATCGTGTGATTTATTGAAATTAAGGATATTTTTGTGACAGACTTTTTATTTCACAACTTTAAAAGAGTAAAAAAGGAAACGTATGAATTTCGGCCTTAAAGCAGTGACTAGATCAATTTTGATGCTCATGTGCGTATGGATGGCGCAGGGTTGTAAACAACAGCCTGTGACGTCTGTGCTTAGCGCTGACGACAATGGTGGCTATGCATCGGACGCATCGAGAATTGAATTGTTTACGGACGATGCGATTTCTTTGGCAGATGTGGCCGGCTATTTTTATAATGCAGAGTTTATTGGTTCAGATTGTGCCACTGTATCTACAGACACACTCACCGGACCGGTGAACCGCTTAAGGATAAGGTTTGGTGACATTCAGGACTGTACCTGTAAGGATGGCCGTAAACGCAGGGGTAATATCAGCATTAGCTATTCCGGCAGGTACACAGACACGGGAAATGTTCATACTATTGAGTTTGATAACTATTTTATAGATGATTATGAGGTTACCGGCTCCATCAAATACACCAGGGTTGACACCACTGTTACCGGCAATTGGTACTACAGAGTAACTGTAAACGATTCGGTGACCATTACTCCAGACCAGTATGTGGTATGGAAGGGTACACTGGTACGTAAAGTTGTTGGTGGAGCGGTTACCGGCGGGCGCAACGACGATGTGTTCTCGATCTCGGGAAATGCCACACTCACACGACCCAATGCACATCAGTTTTCTTTTGCTATCTCCACTCCGTTGCAAGTGGCCACGGCTTACAACTACATCGAGTCCGGTGCAGCAAATATTGGAGGTGCCAACGGGATTCGCGTATTAAATTATGGCGGTGGCAACCCTGACAATCAGGCGCAAGTAAATATCGGGCTCAATGCCTATCCTATTCTGCTTACCTACTAGGTGTCCAGAAAAACAGTTTGCTTGTTTTACAGCTAAATGCAATCCGCACTGGGATTGATTTTTATTGGTTGTAAATTTGCAGGAAAATAAAGAACAATGATGCATGACGAACATAAGCGGTATAAGATTGTAATACTAACAATATTAACAATCTCCGTGATCATTCTCACCATCATAGAAGGGGTTCGCTATTGGGGCAATGGTGATGGCCGGGGGCCGGGTTTCTTTTTTACCAGAGGGGACAACAAAGTAGTGTACCGTGGAGAGATATATCCGGAAGAGGTGCGTACCCGAACCGAAAAGGCGGGATTTATGTCCAAAACTACCATTCAGTTTTACGAATCGAAATATGATTTTGGCACAGTATCTGAAGGGCAGGTTGTGAAGCATGCATTTCGGTTTAAGAACACTGGTAACCATCCGTTGCTAATCACTAAAACCGATGTGACCTGCGGCTGTACGGTTCCTGAATTTCCTTCCGATCCAATTACACCCGGTAACGATGGAGAAGTGGTAGTGGTGTACAACACCGCCGGAAAATCTGGCATACAGAAAAAAGAAATTGTAATTCATGCCAATACATTGCCGGAAGCTGTTTCTGTAAGTATAGAAGCAGATGTGCGTTAGTCTGGCAGTATTCTAAAATCTCTTTAATTTGGGTATTGGCAAAAACGAAATCTGTGCAGGATAAATGATAGGGGGGAGCATCAAACACTATTTTTCGCTGGTTAAATTTAGCCACACCATATTTGCAATGCCATTTGCATTTGTGGGTTTTACGCTTGGTTTTGCAGACATTGCGCATAGCGGCGCGGGCTTTTCTGTTTTTAGCTGGACGTTACTATTAAAGATGGTACTGTGCATGGTTTTTGCACGGAGTGCTGCCATGTCTTTCAACCGGTGGTTGGACAGGCAGTTTGATGCGCTGAACCCGCGCACGGCTAAAAGGGAGATACCGGCGGGTGTCATAAAGCCAACGCATGCTTTGTTGTTTACAATAGTCATGTCACTGATGTTTGTAGCTACCACGTTTTTTATAAACATTCTTTGTTTCTATCTCTCTTTTGTGGCCTTGTTCGTGATCCTGTTTTACAGTTATACCAAGCGATTCACGGCGCTTTGTCATGTGGTTTTGGGGCTCGGACTGTCGCTGGCGCCCATTGGTGCGTACCTTACAGTAACCGGGCATTTTGCCTGGGTGCCTGTGTTGTTTTCACTATCGGTAATTACCTGGGTCTCGGGCTTCGACGTGATCTATGCCCTGCAGGACGAAGAATTTGATAAAGACCAGAAGTTACATTCCATACCATCGGCGCTGGGTACACGGCGTGCGTTGAATGTGTCGGTGCTGCTGCATGTTTTGTCGGTTCTGTTCGTACTCGGCGCAGGGTATGCAGGTGGCTTCGGATGGGTGTACTGGATAGGGGCCATGTTTTACATTGCGATGGTTACCTATCAGCACATGCTGGTCAAGCCCAACGACCTGAGTAAGGTGAATATAGCTTTTGCCAATACCAATGGTATTGCCAGCGTGGTTTTTTCCTGCTTCACCATCCTTTCAGTTGTTTTTGGAATTTAACCAAATGGCAGGTGATTCCATTTTGATATTTGTCCGTCGAACAATTACCTTTGCAGCCCAATTTAATTTATGTTCAAGAATATACGAGTAAGGAAGTTTTTAGTGTTTAACCGCATTCCTATCGCGGTGTTTCTGCTGGCTTTGGGATTTCTTGCCGGTTTCGGCATGCATGGCGGATGGTGGATAGCCTGGATACCATTCCTGGTGGCGATTTTCATGGTAGTGGCTCATTTTCTGATAGGCCCTATGACCATGATACAAAGCTATATCGAGGCTGGAGACATGGAAGGCGCACAGGCGATACTAAAGAAAGTGAAGTACCCCAATTTGCTGTACAAGCCCATACGTTCCTCGTACTATATGATACAGGCCAATTTCTCTACACTGGATGAAGACCTTGACAAGGCCGAAAGCCAGTTGCGCAAGAGCCTGGAGTCGGGCGTGCCTGAGAAAGAGTATGAAGGTACTGCGTACCTGCAGTTGGGCGCAATAGCTATTAAAAAGGGAAAGACCAAGGAAGCTTATGAAAACCTGACCAGGGCCGTGAAAATTGGGTTGCCTGATAAGGACAACGAAGCAACAGCCTATCTGCAGTTATCGAGCGTATGTATACAGCGTCGCGACTTCCGCAATGCGAAGGTTTTCTTTAATAAGGCCAAGGCCTGCAAGGCCACCAATCCACAGGTGGTGGAGCAAGTAAAGGAAATGGCCAAGTATATAGCCCGTATACCGGGATGATTTTTATAGAATTTAGTGTGTATACCCCGGTTTATGCCGGGGTATTTTTTTGTCGTAATTCGGTTTGATACCACATGCTATGGCTATGGTCGAATTTGTCCGGCATCGTAGTTTTTTATCTATGGTATTTTTCATAACGAGGCTGCCACGGTGTAGCGATTGCAACGCGCTTAAGAACCATAGTTTCAAAAAAAATAATACCACTGTACACGATGAAATTGATTTATGCTCCGAACATTTTCTGCTCCATTTTTTGCCAGTAGTAACCGATCATTATAATCGAATTTGTAGCAGGTAAGATCCAGAATACACGGTTCATAAATCGGCAGTGCACGGTTGATAGTGTGGAAGTTATTCCGGCGTTTACCAGAAAAAAGACGAGGATGAGCAGGTATATAAAACGGTGTTGCCTTGTTAGATTTTGAGCATGAAACAGTATCCAGACTCCTGTTGCAAAAAAGAAAAGATAAAAGATGGTATTGCTTATGGATCCGTCAAGGCCAATTGTGTTTTGCTGGGCTATTTGGTATTCGCCTGCCTCGTTCGGTATAAATGCCCCAATATGCCAGTAGGGTGAAGAGGTGAGCACAGAAGGTTGGTAGGTCTTGTCGGCGATACCTATTTTACTCAGCTGACGCACAGTGCCCGTAACTGATTTTTGCAAAAATTTTATCAGGTACCGTGGGGTTGTCAATATATCATGAATAATCTGCTCGTCTTCGGTTTTGGCACTGTCCAGGCCTCCTACTTTGGTTAAAGGACTTTGTGCCCCCCACATATAGTCCCAGGTGAAAGCAGGCAGGTCGTTACGGCAGGCACAAATTTTCAGGTTTTTTCTGGCACAGTTATCGTCCAGATATTCCTTCAAAATACCCATTTGAGACAGGCGTGCCATCATAAAAACATGACTTGTTTTCGAAAAGGTAAAACCGTTTCCCCGGCGGTTATTCGCTATGCCTACAATTAGCCAAAATAAAAATGGCAATGTAAGTAATACTAAACCACGAACTAAAATCAACTTGTTCTTACTTACAAGCGCATATATGACAACAAACGAAGCGAACAGAATCATTATGGGCAGATGTGAGTTGTGTATGATGGTCGCGCCGAAGATAATCGCGCCATATAAAACTCCATTGAACTTGTCCGCTGCAGGGTTTGTAAGGAAAAGTATAATAGTGAGCAACAAAATGCCGCTGAACACATCAGGCATTAATTCAGATACGGTCCAGGATACGCAGGTAAATGCAGTTAGGGTAGCCAGAATAATAATAGCCAGTCTGAAACCCGGGAATGTCCCGAGCATAGCCCGGATAAATCTGATCAACAAAAAAGTCACGATCAGTGCCTGTGCGAAAAGTGTGTACCAAAACGAGGTACGGAGTGAAGAATGCCTGATAAATATACCATAAAATGGTGATCGGTCGGGGCTGAGCCCACCATACAACGCATTATTAATATAGGTTCCTGTATCCGACTCAGTAAGCGCAAATCCATTGTAAAGTGCGATGGCATTGAGGGCCAGCATACCCGTGATAAGCAGCAGAAAATACTGTTTTTTATTCATGATACCTTAAATGCCAAAATCACCGTGCAGCAAGTTTAGATTGTGTCGCAATTAGATGCACAAGTTAAAAATAATATTCCAATGAGCCTGTGATCCGTATTGTTTTTTCGTTGCTATTGTTATTTTGTTGAATTGTCGAATAACTGCAAACCCGGCTCTGGTAGCTGTGCTTTCAAAAATACCGTTCAGAAAGTTTTTGTTGGTGAAAAAGTAAACGGGCGACAAAATAGGTGCCGATCTGGAGATTGGCCTCCACTGCGACGTAGTCAGAGGCTTCGCCGAACTGGGATTGCACTAATGTTGATTATTCGGCTTAATAACTGGATTGTCGGCTTCGGTTTAGAGAATACCTTCTGAGAAGGGTTTTTATTTGGGCGTCCAGATGCGCTACGCTAACATCTGCACGAACGGTGTATGGAAATGATACGGTCAAGCGCCTTTCCGTTTCAACCTCGTTGGAAATGAGGATGAGTGAGGTTTATAATTTAATTTTACAAGTGGCCCGGCAAAATATTTGTTCCTGATTTAACTGATTTCGCAACCAATGATAAAAGAGCTGATCACTAAGAAGAACGTTTTTTATGCATTGTTTTTTTTGTGGGCTTGGGACTTGTGCGATTTTATCGATATAGGATTGCCACATCCTTATGAGGCTGGGTGGAATAACAATTCAGAAAAGCACCCGTTTTGGGATTTTTCATTTTAGGGCCCGCCAATATTTTCAGAAATCACAGCGCAAAAAATATTGTTGCTTGGATTCCTAGTGTATGCAGTATTTAATGCGATTGACTTTCATAAGCGTTCATTTACATCCGTACTAAATTTTGTAACGTGCCCCTTACTGATTTATTATAACTTGAAATTCCTCCGATTGAAGTATGAAAACCTGAATAGACCTACATCCGACTACCAAATAAATTATGTAATTATCATTATCGGCATTTATTTACTCACCATATTGCTTAAAAACGTGTGGGTAAAATATGTGCGGATCAAGAAATAAAAACGACTATTTACCCGCCCCTATGATCTGGAAGTATTGATCTACCATGGTGCGGTAGTAGGGCTTGAGCTGGGGCGGCACGGTTTTGTATAGCTCCAGTAATTGTTTATGGTCTGTAAGATACTTTTGTAGCTGGGGTGGGATAGGGCGACTCATTTCTTCGCCTGCTTTGGACGAACGCTTGTCGTCCTGCTCCTGCTGGCGGAGGGCCTTTTCGGTTTCAAGGAGCCGGGAGAGAATATCTTTCTGCCTCATCTGGAACTCGGCCGTGAGGCGGCGGTTCACGAGATCGGTCTCGTTCTTATCCATCTTCTGTTCAGCTTCATGCAGTTGTTTGGCGGTGCCGCCCATTCCCTTGCTGTTGAGCAGGCTGCTCAGTTCCTGTATCTTGTGGCGAAGCATGGCTTGTTGCTCAGCCAGACGTGCAAGCTCTTCGGCATTGCCGTTCTCGTCCATCTGGTCGCCATTTCCGTCGCCGTTTGCGCCGCTGCCACCACTTCCCTGACCACCACCGGGCTTCTTGCCTTCACCCTTGTCGCCCTTATCGCCGGGCTTCTTACCCTGTCCTTCCTTTTCGTCGCCTTTGTCTCCGGGTTTCTTGCCTTTGCGTTGCTGTGCCTGCTGCATTTGCTGCATGGCATCGCCCAGTTGTTTCTGTTCGGTGATGATGTCGCTCAGTTGCTGGCCTGCTCCGGGTTTGGGCATTTTTCCACCCGGCTTTTTGCAACTACTGCTGCCGCCACCGTCGTTGTTTGGTGGTGGTTGCATGAGGTTGGCTAGGAGCTCGTTGAGTGTGAGTGCGAGGTTGTTGACATGGGTCATGGTGTACTGCTGATGGGCAATGGCAGCATAGGTGTTGCGGTTTTCGAGGTCGTCGACCGTGAGCTGCATATTGTGCTCGAGGTCGGTGGTTTCCTTGTTGATAGAGGCGGACATTTTGGACACCCGTTTGCCGAGGGCGAAAAGGCTGTCGCGGATCATCATGGAGTTTTTGTGCAGGCGGTTCTGCTCTTCCTGATTCTCTACAAATTTCCGGCTGGAGGTAGCTGTTTTCCGGACCTCGCCCATCAGGTCTTCCTGGTCGAACGACAGGCGTATCAGGTTGCTGAGGATCTGGCGGGTGGCCTTGATGTCTATATCGATCTCCTCCATATCCATACCGGAAGATGCCGAACGCATGGCGCTGGCCATCTCCTTCATTTTCTGGGCAGCTTTAGACTGCGATTTAGATGATTTGCTTTTCTGTTTCTGAGCCATTTCTTCCTGGCTCTGCTTCATATCCTGCTGGGCTTCATTGCCTTTTTCCTTGGGGTCGTCCAGCTTTTTTTCTTCCTTGGCTTGCTTGGCTAGCTTGTCCATTTCTTTCATTTCCTCCTTCATCAGCTTATCCAGCTGGTCTTTGAGGTCTTTTTGTTCTTTGGCCAGTTGCTCGTCGGTAGGTTTTTTGTCTTGTTCCTTGCCGTCCTTGCCTGCTTTGTCTTTGCCATCTTTTTCCTTGCCCTTATCTGCAGTTTCCTTACCGTTTTCTTTGTCTTCAGCTTTTTTCTCAGCGGCGGTTTCACTCTTTTCGGTTTTGTCTTTCAGGGCATTTTGCTTCTCGGCCAGGTCATCCAGTTTTCGGGCCATGTCCTCCATACGCATCTGCAGTTCCAACTTTGCCATGAGGGCCTGCATACGCTCCATATCCATTTTAAAGAGCTTGTTGTCTTGCTCCACTTTTTTCATGGCATCGAGTGCCTGTTCTTTATTCAGTTTTTTCATCATCTCCTGAAGTTTCTGGAGGGCTTCCTTCAACTCCTGGTTCAGCATATTGTCCAACTGCTTTTGCAGGTCCTGCTGTTTTTCTTTAATGTTGTCGCTGTAGGGCCGTTTTTCGGTCTCCTTCATCTGGTCTTCAAAGTGCTGCTTTATGTTTTCTACCTGGGTTTTCAGGTCCATTTCTTTCTTCAGCATCTGCTGCAGGCTTTGCTGTTGGTCCCAGTCCAGGTTTTCGCTTTGCAGCATTTTGGTCTGCATCTCCTTGGTTTCAGACTGTAACTCACGGGTCTTTTCGGCGCTATTACTGATTCCGGAACTGATCTGTGCATTGTTCTGATTGATGACGGAGTCTGCTTTTTCGGCATCGTACATCTGGAAGCTCATCACCTCACTGCGGGAAGATTTGGGGCCATGCACGCCATCGTTGTCCCAGGCCTCGATATAGTAGCTGAGTTTCTGACCCGGAAGTAAATCAACAGACCCGATATCGAAGTAGTATTGAAAAGTCTTGAGCGCGCCGCCCATAGCCGGTACTGGTGCAGATTTTTTGGCTACGACTTTGTTCTTGTCGGAAACTTCGAAGTTAAAGGTGACTTTGGTAATGCCATAATCATCGCCTGTGGTACCAGTGAGGAGGATCTGCTTGCCGGACACCGAGTCTTTAAATTGCTGCAACTGAACTACAGGGTATTGATCGGGAATAATCTGGACCTGGTAACGGAAACTGTCGTTGAGACCGGATGCCGCGTTGGTGATGGTGAACGTGTAGTCGGTATCGTTGAGGAACCGGAACTGGCTTGCAAAAATGGTCCCATTCCGGATCATGGCCGAAGGCTGTCCGTTGCCGATGCGTATGGTGGCACGGTCGGTGGTTTCGGTGAGGAGTCCCCAACTGATTTTTGAACCGGCAGGTACGGTGAGGTCGCTCAGACTGTTGCGTACCTCGTTTTTATGGCCGGTATAAGCTGGGTAGTCTATTTGGACTTTAAATGCTTTAAGATTAGGTTTCTCTACAATGCGAATAGTGGAGGCCCCGGAATAGAAGCCGGCTGCAAAAAACCTGAATGTAATTGCCTGCGACAGATTGCGGAAGGTAAAAGAAAACG
>CAIYJV010000184.1 GCA_903926605.1 uncultured Bacteroidota bacterium | reverse complement strand
CTTCTGCTCCTCATCGGTCATCACCGAAACCAGACATACATTATACGTCACTTCCTGCCCGTCTTTCATCCACGGCAGCAACTGATTACCCGACTTCTTCATTACGTCTACCGGTACGCGGAAAATGGCGCTGTCGCCGGCATGCATTTTCATAAACCCCTCCACAGGATCGCCTTCAAATTTTGGGGCCGTGATCTGGAAGGGTACCGGGTTATTGTTGTTCATCTGCCGGGAGTCAAATATCACGCTGTCCAGCACATGTACATGAATGTGCATTTCGATATGGTCATTAATAGCTGGTGTGCGGGAGCCATTTCCCGCTTTCACAATTTTGTACAGCAGACCGCTGGGCAAGGCGGTAAAACCGTCTGGTGTCTGCGCAAAAATCCCGGCTCCGGGAAGCCCGACGAGGCACACGAAAAGCAAAAGGGTTAAAATGCGGTTTTTGTAACACATGTATCTGGGTGTTGTTTAGTAGAAAAAGCTAATGCCGACAAATTTAAGAGAATTAAAACTAAAAGGCCTTAACCAGGGAAAACCCTGTGTTAAAGCCTTTTGTTATTTCATTACTGCCGTTAGCAGCTATAGTAGTTTATTTGGTTTGACCCTTGGGATCAAACTGAATGCCCGGTGTGTTGATGACATCCACCACCGAAACATCGAAAATAAGTACTGAATTTGATGGAATCTTGCGACCCTGACCCTGACTGCCATAAGCCATCTCAGAGGGTATATAAAGCGTAGCTTCGGCACCCTTGTTCAGCATAGTAAAGCCATCATCCCATCCTTTTATCACCCGGCCCTTACCGATCTCGAACTTAAAATCACCTACGTGGTGGTAAGCAGAATCGGTATTGGAATCAAATACGTTTCCGTCCATAGTTTGCCCGGAATACTTCACACTTACGGTCTGGCCTTCTTTTGCATTAGCGCCTTTGCCTTTTTTCTTTATTGTGTAGTACACACCGGCTGGCGTCTTGAGCGGATGGATATTTTTACTTTTGAAATAGGTCTGCAGTAAGTTGTCGTCTATTTCCGCCCTGGTTTGGATGTCTTTCACGGTCACATCGAAGATCAGTACCGAGTTGCCGGGGATCGTGCCACGGTCTTTGGGTCCGTATGCCAGAAAGCTGGGGATGTACAAAGTAGCCACGCTTCCTTTTTTCAGCAATGCCAGACCTTCGTCCCAACCACGTATTACCTTGCCTTTGCCGAGGTCTACGGTCAGCGGGTCCTGATGATGAAACGTAGAGTCCTGATTGGTATCGAATATGTTGCCATTCATAAAACGGCCGGTATAATACATACTCAATACGTTACCCGCTTTGGGCAGTTCGCCGGCACCTTCGGTTTTAATGATGTAATAAAGACCGGTAGATGTCTTGGTGGGTTGTAGCTTGTTTTTCGTAAAGTAAGCCTGCAGCGCACTGTCGTCCACCACTTTCTGCCGTGCCATTTTTACCTCACCCTCTTTCTTAATTTCCGAGTCAGACTTGATAGACAACATAGTTACGTCATACTCAAGTACTTTGCCCGGCGTCATCCATTGCGGCATCTGGCTGCCCGATTTCAGTAGCGTATCTACCGCCAAATGAAATACGGCGCTGTCGCCCTCGGAAAGTCGCATATAACCCTCTACAGGGTCGCCCTGGAACTTTGCTTTTGCCACCTGCAACGGTACGGGCTTGTTATTGTTCATTTTGCGTGAGTCAAAAATCACGCTGTCGCCTACCTTCACCGTAAGGTTGAATTCCAGTTTGTCATTCAGCACGGGTTTGCGTGTACCGGTACCATGCTTGTAGATCTGGTATTCCAAACCACTGGGCAATTTTACGGGCGCATCTGGTGCTGGCTCTGCAACTGGCTGCTTAGTGGCTTCCACTATTTTTTTGTCATCGGCTGCCTTTACCACTTTCTTCTGAGTGTGGCAGGACAAAACGGCGATCGCGGCCACAAACAATGAGGAAACAACTAACTTATTGGTCATAATATTTTAGTTCTGCTATCTGTGTTTTTACTACTTAATATCTAGAACTTCAATGTCGAAAACGAGTACTGAATTAGGGCCTATGTCCGGTCCTGAGCCCCTTGGTCCGTAACCCAGTGTAGAGGGGATGTACAAAGTACCCTGTGTGCCTTTCTTAAAATAGGTAAGGCCTTCATCCCAACCCGGGATCACATTGCCAGCACCTACATTAAATTCAAAAGGCTGCACATGTCCTTTGGACGGATCGGTATTTGAGTCAAACATTTTGCCGTTCAGCAACTTGCCGGTATAGTTCACAGATACCTTTTGTCCCTTGGCCACTTCAGCACCCTGTCCTTCTTTCTTTACAGAATAGTACAAACCGGAGTTGGTTTTTTCTGCTTTTATGTTGTTTGTAGCCAGGTAGTCTCTTATCAGTTTGTCGTCGTTCTCAGCTACTTTTCCCATTGCGGCTTGCATCTCCTTGTTACGATCGTCCATTTCCTTTTTAAACTCGTCTGCGGTTTTGATGTCGGCTACAGTGACCTCGAAGAAAATACTCTTTCCCTTCTTGATAAAGGGCGGCAGTTGCTGACCGGGATTTGCGGCAATAATGGTATCCATAGCGATACGCACTACGGCGCTGTCGCCCTTGGACAGATATGGGAACACAGTGGTAAAGTCTGCCTTTGCATTAGACGGCTTGCAGGGTATGGATGCCGGTCTGCCATCGGTCCAGGTACTTTGCAATAGCTGCGTATCAGCCTTCATTTTTATGTTCATGTTTATGTACTGACCGACCTCGGTATTCTTTCCGGGTACGTCATTAATAATTTTGAACTGAACACCACCGGGCAGAATGGTAAAACCGTCCTTGGTTTTTTTCATGGCTGTTGGCTTAGCCGCCGGAGTCGCAGCTGCTGTCTTCGTACCCTTGGGCGTTGTGGCCTTCTGCTGAGCTGTTACTTGTGTAGTCCTGGCGCAAAGAAGGGTCGCTGCGGCCAACAAGATACCTGTGTATTTTTTCATGGTAATGTGATTGTACTTTTTTATGAAGATTATTACTGCCTTTGTTGCAACACAGAGACGCATTTTAGTGCGTCTCTGTGTCTGTTCCTCCCGGTCGGGAAGATATTGGTCAAATCATATGTTGCAAAACAGCCTCTTACTTGGCTTCTCCTGCATCGCCGGCTTTCACGTCCTTAACTTCCATATCAAACATCAATACAGAGTTGGGGGCAATGTCGGCACCTGCACCACGTGGGCCATAAGCAAGCGGTGATGGTATGTACAAAGTAGCCTTAGAACCGTTTTTCAACAAAGTGGCACCTTCGTCCCATCCTGGAATAACCTGGCCGTTACCAACCACAAAACTAAATGGCTGTACATGACCCTTTGAAGGATCGGTGTTTGAGTCGAACATTTTACCATCCAGGGTTTTGCCGGTATAGTCAATGCTCACTTTCTGACCCTTGGTAATGTTTGGACCCTTTCCTTCTTTCTGTATCACATAGTAAATACCAGAAGCGGTTTTCTGAGCCTTGATGTTATTTTTTGCCAGATAGTCCTGAATCACTTTGTCGTCTACAGGAGCCTGCTGGGCTGCTTTTTCCTGCATTTCTTTCTGCATGGAAGCTTGCTTTTCCTGCATATCCTTCTGGTAATCGGCCATTGACTTGATACCTGCTACCTTCAGTGTTATTTCTATTTTCTTACCCTTCTTCAACCATGGTGGCAACTGCTGTTGCTGCGGTGGTATGTACTTAAGCAGTGTGTCGCACCATATCTGTACCAATGCAGAGTCACCTTCAGAAAGATAGGGGAACACCGCCTGCCACTGGCCGCTGCCCTTTACACTATCTACACGCATTACCATTGGCTTGCCTTCCTGCTGTTTGCGGGAGTCGCCCAGAATAGTGGTATCCACTTTGGCAAGCAGATGTACTTCGATCACTTCGCCCATAGCCGCGGTCTTTTTGCCTGTGCCATGCGTTACGATCTTGTATTCGATACCCTTTACTTTCTTAAACTCGCCACCATTTTTGCAGCCTGTGCCGCCGGCGATAACTGCGCATACTAATGCAACCGGTAAGATTCTTTTAAGCATTTTCTTGTTTTTTATTTGTACGATTTATTTTGGGTGATTGTCTGACAAAATTCGTTTAAAATAATCAATTGTTTCCTGTAGCCCCGATTTCGAACGTCCGCCGGCTGCGTTATAATGACCGCCGCCCTCAAAATAATGCCGCGCAAAGGTGTTTACATCAAAGTCGCCCTTGCTGCGGAACGAGAGTTTTATCTCATCTCCGCGCTCCGTGATAAGTGTGGAAAATCGTATGCCCGCTATGCTGAGCGGGTAGTTCACCATACCCTCGGTGTCTCCGCTTTGCACATTGAACAGGTTCATATCCTTCCGGGACAAGTAAATAAGTGCCGAGTCGTATTTGCGAAATACCTCCATACGCTCAATGAGTACATAACCCAGAAACCGCATACGGCTTTCTGACCACGAATCATAAACGGCCTCGTGTATTTTGGAGTGATCCAGCCCCAACGCCAGCAAATTGCCCACCATGTGGTGCACACTTGCCGAAGTGACCGGGAAACGGAAACATCCGGTATCGGTCATTACCCCTGTGTATAAACACGCAGCAATGTCCAGATTTAATAAAGACTGTCCCTCATGGGCCAGAATAAAATCATATACCATTTCGCAAGTACTGCTTTTAGCTGGTATGCTCCATCCGTAGGTCCATACGTCCTTTGGAAAAAGGTGGTGGTCTATCAGCACCGTGGGTTGAGTCGCTGCCTGCAAATGGGATTCTAAATGCTTGGTGCGGCTGAAGTCGTTAAAATCCACGCAGAAAATAAGGTCGGCATCGGCAAGCGCTTTGAGCGACTCTTCGGGCTGTGCCTCATAGTTCAGCATTTGTGCCGTTCCCGGCATCCATTCCAGAAATTGTGGTATTTCTCCGGGAGAAACCGCCGTAGCCTTGTGGCCTTGCAGATTCAGATAATGCTGCATGGCAAGCATACTCCCTATCGCGTCCCCGTCGGGCTTATGATGTGTCGTCAGGAAAATTTTCCTGGGCGACTTCAGCAATTCGAATACGTCTTGAACGGGAAGCATGGCAAAAACTTAGAAATTCACAAGTTTTGAAGCTGTTTTCAGAACAACATTGTCCGGTTGAACAGCCCGTCTTATGAAAATTTTTTCTATTTTGGCCTGCAAAAATAGGGTTTAATTATGACAATAATCAGATATTGATTATCAGGGAATCGTTAAAACTAAAAAAAACGCCAAACGAGCAGTACCAAAAATGCCCTCCTGTATGTAATGGCATTTCTTTCCCTGCAATAGCTTCTTATGGCAACAGCCCTAAAAGTTAAAACCGTATATTGCAGGCATCAAATTTGATAGAGTCAATACAAAGAAGCAAACAAAACCAAACTAACATGAAATACATTAGCCTTTTAGCTACTTTAATAGTTCTTTTTTATGCTGGCACTCCTGCACAGGCAAGGCATAAAAAACAGAAAAAAGAAAAAGCCTCAGCCTACCAGCCCGTATCCGTTCAGATCGCCTACGGCCCATGTTTCGGGCGTTGTCCGATGTATATGATAGAACTTGACCAGAATGGTCTGGTCACATTTACAGGTATCCGGAATACCGAAGACTCTGGCTCTTTTACGAGGCAAATAGAGCCCGCTGAAGCTTTGAGAATACTGAAACTGGTAGAAACATACCGCATGGACACCTGCCAGGACCGTTACAGAGTGCGAATTCCAGACATACAGACCTACGGATACAGGATCGTATACCCTAAAAAAGATGAAAAATCTATCCAGAATGCATCGTTCGGACCGGTCTATTTGAAAGAACTGGCAGCGGAACTGGACCAGATAGGCCAGAAAAAGAAATTTGGCGACTGGAAGAGGGCCGTATCTCAGGGCAAAAAATAGCAATTTGCAAGGGCTAGCTGCTGTGGTCGCAAACAATAACCCACTGACCACTTATTTTGCGCAGCAGCAAAGTGTAGGAGCCACCCACATCTCCGGCTTTGCGCTGTAGTTGCCATGTGCCCACTACAAAGTAATATTCTTTCGAAATCTGCTCCATCCGGCTGATCGTGGAAATCAGCTTACCCATGTGGTCTTTGTCCGGATAGGCTTCTTTGTAGCGCTCCAGCGTATTCACATATCCATATCTGGGACCTTTAGAACCAATGAACAACATACTGTCGTTGTCCCAATAACCGCTCATGTAGCCCTCGATATTGCCCTTGTTCCATTGCTTTACCTGGTTGGCCAGCATTTCACGGATCAGGCTTTCGTCAGATGGCTTGTCTTTTGTTTCCTTAGACTTAGGCTTATCACTTTGGGGCTTTTCTGTAGCTTCCTGAGATTTCGCCGCTTCCTGCATGGGCTTGGTTGCCTTGTGTTTTGTCTTTGAGGCAGACTGGGCCCAAACCATTTGGCTGCTGAAGAGTGTAATAATAAAGAATGCCAGTGCTTTTTTCATCTCTATAAATTTTCCGGATTGGTCTTGTCTTTTTTTAAATAGAAAAAAGCCTGTGTATTGGTTACAACAGGCTTTTTCAATGTTTACATAGTCATTGATTAAATTCCCACCATCAGTGGCATGATCAGCATCAGAAGGTCTTCATTCTCATTTTTCTCCATAGTGCGGAAAATGGCTGCACGCGATGGTTTGCTCAACTCCATCAGCACCTCTGTGCCTTCCATATTGTTGATCATTTCAACCATAAGTTTGGCGTTGAATGCTATTTTCATATCCTCGCCATTGTACTGGCAGGCCAGCATTTCCTTACCCTCGTAAGAGAAGTCTATGTCCTGGGCGCTGATCTGAATGGAGTTGCCATTAATATCCAGCACAACCTGACTGGTGGTTTTGTTGGCAAATATGCTCACACGACGCAGGGCACTCACAAAATCTGCGCGGTTGATGTTAAGCTTATACGGATTGTCTACCGGAATAACTGCTTTATAATCGGGGAAACGGGCGTCTATGAGGCGGCAACTCATACTGAGGTGCTCGCTCGACACGAACATATGACTGGGATTGTAAGCAATATGCAGCAATGTCTCGTCTGGCGACAATGTGCTTTTCAGCAGATTGAGTGGCTTTTTAGGCACCACAAAACCGTCGGCAACCGGGCAGTTCACGTCGTTACGTTTTACCTGCACGAGACGGTGGGCATCGGTAGACACGAAAGTAAGACTGTCTGTTGCGAGTTCGAAGTACACACCGGTCATGGCGGGCCTGAGCGAATCGTTGCTGACAGCGAACAATGTGCGGTTGATACATTCCAGAAGCGAAATGGACGATATAGAAAACGCAGTTGTATCTACAGGAGCCGGCTCTTTGGGGAAGTCGTCGGCTTTTTCACCACCTATATGATACTTACCTACGTTGCTGGACATCTCTACCGAGAGATCTTGTTCGTTGATATTGAAAGTAATGGGCTGCTCAGGCAGATTTTTCAGGTATTCCAACAGGATTTTCGATGGAATACATATCCGGCCATCGCCTTCTGCATCTATTACCTCCATGTGCACACGCATCATGGTTTCGAGGTCTGTTGCCGTGAGCGTAAGTGTGTTTCCCCTAAGTTCGAAAAGAAAATCTTCGAGTACAGACAACACCGTATTAGAACTGATCACACCACTGATCTGCTGCAGATTTTTGAGCAGAGAGGTAGAAGTAACGATAAAACGCATTTTTATTCTATTTATTTAGACAAAGATAATGAAATGAAAATTGGTGCCACTACTTTAAATTTTGAATGTTGATTTTATGTGGGCAAGTATTTCAAATGCCCGAAATCAGATTACAAAACCCTTTAAAAACCCGCCCGGTGCCATAAACTTAAACCAAAATGAACGCCTCGGATTCCGGATCAGGAGGCCTGCACTTCCCCGCCTTTTTCCGACTTCTCTGGCGCATTTGCCAGAGCTTGCCTCTCCTTCAACTGAGCCAGTGTGTGGCGCGATTCTTTGATCAGGTTCTCCAGATGGGCTTTTAGCTCACCTGCTTTTTTGCCGGGAGAAATATTGTCGAGCGCTGCTGCAAAATCCAGCAACTTCTGCTCTTCTTCCCGAATGTCTTCGGTGATCTGTACGATTTTGTTTTTTGCGTCTTCTATGCGTGCATGATTGCGGGCAGCCTGGTGCTGTTTGCGACGGTCGCGATCGGCGTCTTTACGGGCAAAGAAAAACCTGCGCGCTTCATTGAACTCGTCCCAGATGGCATTGGAATGCTCCCTGGCAACAGGGCCTATTTTTTTCCATGCATCCATGAGCTCACCAAATTCCGCTGTCGCATCATTAAAATGCGTGGAGTTTTTCAGATCATGTGCACGGTCCAGAAGTTCCTTCTTCAGTTGGTAGTTAGCATCAAAAGTCTGCCGCAGATTGCCGAAATGTGCCTTCTTATGCTCGAAAAAGTGGTCGCAGGCTGCGTTAAATCTTGCCCACAATTCATCCGACTTCTCCTGCTGCACCCGGCCTATTTTTTTCCACTCTTCCATAAGCTGGGTAAACGCCAGTGTGGTATTGCCCCAGTCTGTACTCTCTTTTATGGCTTCCGCACGCGCTATCAGCGCCTCTTTTAAACCATAATTCACTTCATGCTCGTGCTGTACCTCGTTATAATGCACCTTCTTCCGATCGAAAAAAGTGTTCTTTGCTGCCAGCAGGCGCTGCCACAACTCCTCATTTTTTTTGCCCGGTGTTTTGCCTACAGCCTTCCACTCGTCCATCAGTTTATGATACTGCTCGGTCGTGTTTTTCCATTCGCCCGAATTGGCCAGAACTTCGGCTTTTTCCACAATCTCAATTTTCAGGTCAAGATTGTTGATCATGTCTTTTTCTTCTTCCTCAAGGAAATGCCGGCGCCGCTCCGTGAATTTTTTGCGCGCAGCCTCTATCCTGTTATATAGTTTGTCGTTACGGTAACGATCCAGATGTCCTGTATTTTTCCACTTTTCGGCAATGTCCCGGAAAGCCTGAGCCCCCTCTTTAAAGTGTTCGCTGTCTGCAAGTGCTTCTGCCTGTTCTGCAAGTTTCAGTTTAGCCTCATAGGTTTCTTTGGTCAGCTCCACAAGGGCTTCTTCCCACGAATGCAGCAACGACGCAAGCCGGGCCACATCGCCAAGACCGGAAAAATGTAACAGCGCCTCGCGGGCATGATCCACTTTTTCAGCCAATTTCAGTTTGTCTTCTGCAGCCAGCCATTCCACTTCCCAATCCCTGAACTTAGCTTCGAGGCCCTGAAACTTCTCCATTTGATTTTTCAAAACCACGTCCGCGGTATCCAGCGAGAAATAAACTACATTGTTCCGTTCTTTCAGAAACTGAAATCCCGAAAAGGACAAAGCCCCTTCAGGCGAAATGCGAAAAAGATCTTTTCCGGGAAAGGATTGATCGTTCCACCATGCGGTAATATCATAGTTTGTCTCGTTAAGCATAACCAGGTTTTAGTGTGTACAGACTGAGCGGACGCTACCGCCGAATGCAAAATAACGTTATTTATCTATTTATTCGTAGACAATGGGGCAATAATAACATAAATTCAATTTCAACCCCTGTGCTTCCGCCCCACAAACGCTAGTTAGCAAACACCTTTTTCAGCAAGTCGGTGACCCGTGCGGCAGGATCTTTGCGTATTTTACCTTCTTCCTCAGCTATATACACAAATACGCCCTCAAGGGCCTTTTTAGTAACATAGTCGGGAAGATTGGCATTTACTTTTTCTACAAATGGTATGGAGCTGTAGACCGTAAAAATATCGGTCCAGTATTTTGTGGCACCCACCTTGTCGAGCGATTCTTTGATCACAGGCAAAAAAGCATTGTACAGGGCCTGACTGGTTTTGTTTTTCAGATATTGGGTGGCCGCATCGTTTTTACCCTTCAGCAGTTGCATACCGTCTTCAATCGTAATATTTTTTACTGCATCGGCAAAAATGGGAAGCGCTTTTTTAGAGGCATCCTCGGCGCCCCGGTTCATAGTAAGAATGGCATTGTCCACCTTATCACCCATGCCCATATCGCGCAACTTGCTCTCTACTTTCTTGGCATCAGGAGGCATCAGGATCTTGATCAGCGCATTCCCGAAAAAGCCATCTGCGACGGAGACTTTACCAGTGGCATTCTGAGCGCCTACCTGCAGCGCCTGTTTCAGCCCGTTCGTAATTTCTTCGGTAGACAAACCGGAACCACCTTTATTGCCCGTTACCTGGCCTACTTTATTCTTTGCGTCATTTACCAGGTTTTTAAACTGAGCAAACGAAGGAAATGAAATGGCCGTCACCAAAATGGCCGTGACTACTGATCTTACTGCAAAACGCATAATATTTGGATTTCGTGAGTGAACTGTTATTGGTTTTTTCCGCCACCTGGTTTTTGACCGCCGCCACCGCCGCCCTGGTCATTGTCGTCGCTATCTTTCAAATTGCTTTCACGGTCCTTTCCATCGGGGTTTACCGGTTTAGACTTTTCATCACCCTTACCGCCACGTGCCTTGCTTCCAGGCCCTTGCTTCAGGTCCGTCTTGCCAAATCTGTATGTAAAGGTGATGTTACCGATACGGGTTTCCTTCACCCTGTTGATGGACTCATTATATGCCGCAAGGTTGTAGTCGGTCACAAAACGGCGGGATTTAAAGATATCTGCACAGTTTACAACGATCGTGGCTTTGTTTTTCCAGAGGTTTTTCCGCACCGCGAGGTCAACCCACCCGGATTGCTGCAATGAACCCTGTGCAATTACCTTGGGCGACTCATAATTGGCGTTTAGCTGGATCGAGAAGTTTTTGGGCAGCTTGACGCTGGTATTCAACTTGCCGAACCATGAAAAACCACCGCTGTTGGAAAGGTATTGTGTGTAGGCGGGGTCCTGATCGCCCACTACCAGGTTGTTCTGAAAGAAGTTGAGGTTGACGGTCGCGTCCCACCACTTGAAAAACTGTAAATGCCCCGTGCCCTCCAGACCATAAGTGGTACCTGATGCTATGTTCACCGGCTGTGTAAGCAGTTCGCCTGCCTGCTGGGAGAGCCCCATGGTAGAATCTTTTGCCACAATAGCGCGAGTGATCCTTTGAGTAAGATTCTGAGTGTAGGAATAGTATGCACTCAATATTATGTTGTCGCCTCTCTTCGTTGCCTTGCTGAAACTGAACTCGATATTATGAATAAACTCAGGGCGCAGGTTGGGATTCCCCATATTCACCGTGCCGGGATTGGACAGATCCTTGAACGGTAACAGAGAACGGAAATCGGGATAATTGGTACGTCGGCTGTAGTTGAGGTATATGCTCTGCTGGTTGGCCAACTGATACGAAATGAACGCTGATGGGAACGGATTGACGATACTGTAGGTAAGGGAGGTATCTTTGGGTATGGCTCCAGAACCTGTGTAGCCGGCCTGCTCTACCCGCAGCCCCAACTGATAACTGAACTTACCGAACTGATCGCTCCAGTTCACGTATGCCGCATTGATCTGAGTGGTGAAACTATAGTTAGAAAAAAGCGCGGAATCCGATACAGGCACGTCACCATTATGAGAAATAGTAGGATTGCCGCTATTGCTGAAAGCAGAAATGGTGGATTTGAAACCCATGCCAAGCTTGCCGTTTTGGGTAAACAACGGATCGGTATAGTCTGCCCATGCCGTAAATGTGCTGTTACGTCCCGAGGCTGGCGACACCTCATTCACAATGCCCGGATTCGGATTTAAATAACTAAAAGTACTGTCGGTATAGTTGTTCTGGGAACGTGTCACGTCGGTTGAGGCATAAGTGAGGTCGAACGAAAGTTCTTCGTCTTTCTTCTTGAATTTATGTTTGTAATCTACGGCCGAAGAAATGGATAACAAGTGGATATCGAAATCTGAATTTTTGGTAAGCCTCGCCTGATCCCCCATGTTATGGTTCGTATCCAGACCCTGAACCAGATAGGTAGCATAATCTTTGAAACCAAAATGCATGAGATTGATATTCTCCGTAACGGTAATAGAATTGTACTTGTCCGGATCCCACGACGCGCCAATGGAGTTAAAAGAACCTCCAAACTTACGGGGCACATGCTCAAATGCGTTATAGTTCCCGGTAGTGTTTCCTAATGTGTCCTTGTTGTGGCGCACGGTTGTTACATTGTTGTACGTGTTGTTGTCGCGGTAACTGGCGTTGGCAAAGACGTTGAACTTGCCCTTGCGCAGGTTGATGCCAAAGTTGCCGTTATACTTGTCGCGCGTTCCGGCTCCCAGTGTGGCTGTACCATTTATGCCCAACCTGCCGTCTTTCTTGGTCACGATGTTGATAATACCCGAAGTTCCGGCTGCATCGTATTTGGCAGATGGGTTGGTGATGACTTCCACATTCTCAATACTGCCTGCAGGTAAACTCTGGAGGGCCGAAGCCACATCGGTACCCAGCATAGTAGCCGGTTTGCCGTCTATCAGAATGGTAACGCCCGTCTTCCCTCTCAGGCTCACATTACCGTCGGCATCTACCGACACCGCAGGCACATTCTGCAGTACGTCTGAGGCACTACCACCTGCTGAAGTAATGTTTTTCTCTACGTTGAACACTTTTTTGTCCACCTTGAGTTCTATCACTGGTTTCTCACCTACCACGTCTACAGATTTCAGCGTAGTTTCGGATGAAGTAAGTTTTATTTTCCCCATGTCCTTATTGGGCGCGTCGGCAGTGATTGTAACGTTGATGATCTTGGATATTACACCGATAGACTCTACCCGGAGTCTGAAATTGCCCGCTCCTGTGGGGGCGATGGCGAAAGAGCCATTATCGCCGGTAAGGTCCCCGTTTACCACTGTAGAGTCGGGACGAAGCAGGGTGACCGTGGCATACGGTATGGCATTACCCTTGTCATCCGTGACACGTCCGGTTACTTTGCCAAAATCGGGCACAACAGGTTTCGCCAATCCGGCAGGACTATTGGGTGGGTTTCCCGGCGCCTGGCCAAATACCTGACAACTGAGCAATGAAAACAGTAGAAAAAACGACAACCTGAAACGATACATAAAAAAAGAATAAAAATTAAGCCAGTGCTGCCCGGACGCAGTTTTACCAGCTATACAAAAAGATAAAAGTATGTTATAAAAATGCAAAATAATGTTAATTACCGCACCGGACAACAAGCCATAAAAAAGCTAATTCGCAATGGCCTAAAAACTAATTTATTAGGAAGTTCCAACTGCCCGTTTAATCAGAATCTGCTCACGTATGGATTTGCCTGAATGTAGAATCTGTAGGGCAGCAGGGCGTCTGTACCTGCATAATCCACGCCAATGCGGGTAGTAGCTACTATTTGGCCGGAACCAGGAGCAAGCCCTCTGTCTTCGATACGGATCCGGGGACCCGTAAGAGATAGTCCGGTATGCAGGGTGGAGATACCCAACGCCTTGCTCAAAGCGCCGGGACCTGCGGTTAGCTGACTTTTTAACACTGCCTGTTTGCGCCGTGCGAGCATAGCCGGAATACCTTCTACCGGCTCCACGCCACGAATCAGAACGGCATGGGGTATGTCGCGTTGGTTCGTGACCACGTTAAATAGATGGTGAATACCATAGCACAGATATACATAGGCAACCCCACCGTGGGCATACATGACTTCTGTGCGAAGGGTGCGACGGCCACCGAACGCATGAGACGCACGGTCTGCCACTCCGGCGTATGCCTCGGTCTCCACGATCCGGCCTGCTGTAACCACGCCATCCAGATCGGTAACGATCACCATGCCCAGCAGTTCGCGGGCTATCTGCAGCAAATCGGACCGGGTATAAAATGTTTCTTTAAGTACAGCGGGTTTTCGCACTTTACAAAAATAGCCAAGCCAAAGGAAACAAAAGTTGCGCAGCCGTTTTAGTACCTTCACCACCGCAACCCCAAAGTCTGATGGAATACAAGTCTAAAGCAAAAGTATTTATGGTGCCGGTGCCAATAACCGAAGGTGCAGTGCAGACCCTGTCGAAGGAAGTGATGGATGTGACCGCCCGCCTGAAATTGTATTTCGCAGAAGATGCACGCACAGCCCGCCGCTGCCTTCGTGCCATGCACCCGGGTCTGGTGCTTGAAACCATTACCATAGCCGAAATAGACAAACACCGGGGACCAGATCTGACCTTGTTCCGGGAGTGGATAAGGGCGGGGTATGAAATAGGGGTCATGAGTGAGGCAGGTTGTCCCGGTATAGCTGATCCTGGGGCGGTTCTTGCGGCTGCGGCGCAGTATGCGGGTGCTGAAGTAATCGCACTGACCGGCCCCAACTCGATCATGCTGGCGCTAATGGCATCGGGACTGAACGGGCAAAGTTTTTGTTTCAGAGGATATCTGCCCGTAAAAGACCCCGCAAGATCCAAGGCCATCAAAGATTGTGAAGCCGTTTCCGCCAAAGAAAACCAGACACAAATATTTATTGAAACCCCCTACCGAAATGCGTCCATACTCAACGATCTGATGCGGTGTTGCCATCCGCGCACCCGCCTTTGTATTGCCTGTAATATTTCGGCGGAATCGGGATTTATAATCACAAAGCCTATCGGCGACTGGCGTACCAACCTTCCCGTACTGGGCAAGCTTCCTGTGGTGTTTTTGTTACTGGCCTAGTGTTGCGCGGCCTTTATTGCTGCACTTTTCTCCCCTTCCACTCAAAGCCTCCGGCATAGCCCAGAAAACCGGCAATGACAATATAGAGTATATGCAACGGCTGCAGACAGACGAAATACAAACCATAACCCCTGACCCCAAAGAAACGGGCCACCGGCCGCAGGTAGAAAAACTCTAACACTATTTTGGCGACTAAAAGTACCAGCGCTGCATACCAGAAACGATGATCGGCAAAGCCCAGCACACCCGAAACGGGAACTGACAAATTGAATAGATACACGAGCAGCAAAATAGTCGTAAGCCTGGTATCGGGATACTTGCCCGACTTGGACGCCCAGCGCACGCGTTGAGAAAGAAAATCGGCCCAGGTGAGCTGCGGCGGCGTACGCACGATGGCAGCCTGAGATTTAAGCGTCACGATACGGTTTGCAGGATCAGAAGCTACCTTCATCATCAGGAGATAATCATCGCCCGAAACGAGGTGGTCCACACCTGTGTAACCACCCACGTCATCGAACACCTGCCGGGTAAATGCCAGATTGGCTCCGTTGCACATCCGCCCAAGGCCCAGCTGGTTGGCAGCCACTGTAATGCCCTGCATGCTCATAAAATCTATAAGCTGAAAACGCTGCAATACCGATCTGTCGCAAGTATACATTACCGGCGCAATGATCATTTGCGGCTGTTGTTGTTCAAAAACCCTGGCAACCTCCCGCAGCCATTCCGGACCCGCCGTGCAGTCGGCATCTGTTGTCACGATCAGTGTACCCGTACTGTGACTGATGCCACAGTACAACGCAGATTTTTTAAATGAAACTGGCACCACTCCATTTAGGTGGTCCTTCAAGCTGACGCATCGAATACCACGATCTGTAAAAGACCTTAGAATGTTCGCAGTTTCATCTTCAGAATGATCGTCAACGACAATGACCTCTAACAGATGTTTGGGATAATTCTGTGCAGCCAGCGCATTCAGACAGGGCATAATGCGGGCCGCTTCGTTGCGGGCAGGCACAATCACAGAAATGCGGGTGTGCGGCTCCCATAATGGATCCGGGACGCGTTCGGGCACCATCGCCCACCCGATGCGATAGGCATACATCAACAGACAATAGGCTGCTCCCGGAACGAGTATCAGGATAAGCAACGTGGTCATGATTTCAGTAGTTGAGCAGCAATCAGGTTAGCAGTTTGGGCATCCAGTATCTTATGCCCCTTTTGCAATACCTCGAGCCGAACAGTTTTAAGGTCGCGGCAAAAACGGTGGGCGTGTTCTACCGGAATGACACTGTCAAATTTACCCATGTAGAGATATACGGGTATGCGGTAGGCAACTATGTTTTGTTTCAGCAACTTATGCTCGGGTACCAGGTCCTTGGTGCCATGCCACACCTTGCCCAGCATCTCGCGTGCCGCGCGCGTTTCGAGATATTGGGTTACGAACTTATGTTTCGAATTGCTGAGTATTTTTTTACGGGCCAGCCAGTCCGCCAGTTTGAAAAAGCCGGACGGTTTATTAAGTATGCTGCGAAACAACTGCCTGCCCGCGAAGTTGTGGGTGGCAAGATAATAGGCCAGATTGAACACAAGCCCGTCAGGGGCTATCAGTATCAGATCTTCTACCAGTTCGGGCACTAGTTCCACCAGGGTCATACAGATACGGCCACCCAGGCTGTAACCAGCAAGCGAGAAACGGGAAACCCCATGCCGGGCTGCTATCTGCCGCGCCAGTGTCACAAGGCGGTGGCGGGTAAGTCGGTTATCGCCCCACATCGTCTGGCCATGATGAGGCAGATCAACGGAAGCGAACATATACCCGGGTGCCAGCGCATCAGCCAACAAATGCAGAGAGGCAGCATCCAGCCCATAGCCATGAAACGCGATGATGAGCCGCATACCCGTACCCGTAAGCAGGTAGTGCACCCGTGCGCCGTCCAGATCTATGTAGCAGGAAGTGGTCATCCTTGGTTTTGGACGATGAATTTACAATATGATTTTGTGTCAGTTGCAATTTTTTCAATTAAAAACTGTTTTCAACATTTTCTGAAACGGCTACTGAATATATATTCTAGACCACTTCAAGTCTACAAAACGACAGAATGAAAATAAATTGTGTTGTGGCGTAAAAGGCAGGGAACGCTGCCATTAAAAACCTTGTTCTAAAATTGCGCAAAAAATAAAGATATGGAACCTGCAAACACTCTATTTTTGAGAATTCGGCAAAGGTATTCACTGATCAAATGTTTTGTGTATTTATGGAATTTACTTCGAATGACACAAAACGATGGAGAGCTCTTTATTTAGAATAACTCTAAAATTTGAAATGAATAGTTTAACTTCGTTTACACGAACCCTTCAAAAAAAAATAAATTTAATGTGAAAAAAAAGGTCTCAGATTTTGAAAACAATTTTGAAATTCTAATTGGTGATTCACTTGAAAGCTTGAAAAAATTTCAGGACCAACAATTTCAAATGTGTGTAACCAGTCCACCTTATTGGGGACTGCGAGATTATGGTATTTCTGGGCAGATTGGGGCCGAATTTAATCTAACTGATTATGTAGACAATTTGGTATCGGTTTTTCGTGAGGTAAGACGAGTCTTAAAAAACGATGGAACACTTTGGCTTAACATTGGAGATTCCTATACAAGCGGTGGAAGAACGTGGAGAGATTCGGACAAAAAAAATAGTGCCAGAGCAATGACGTACAGACCACCTACACCCGAAGGGCTAAAACCAAAAGATCTAATTGGAGTACCTTGGAGAATCGCATTTGCACTGCAAAATGATGGTTGGTATTTGCGTTCTGATATTATTTGGCACAAACCAAACTGCCAACCGGAATCTGTTAAGGATAGGCCAACACAGTCACATGAATACATATTCCTTTTGTCCAAGCAGGAAACTTATTATTATGACTTTGAAGCGATAAAAGAAAAAAGTATAATTGACAGCGTTAGTCGAAATAAACGAACAGTTTGGTCAATTAATACTGAACCTTACAAGGAAGCACACTTTGCTGTATTTCCTACAAAATTAGTTGCACCCTGTGTTCTTGCTGGTAGTGAAATTGAAAGTTGGGTTTTAGACCCATTTTTAGGTTCTGGAACCGTAGGCGAAGTTTGCTTGAAGCTAAATCGTAAATTCGTGGGCCTTGAACTAAATCCTGAATATGCAAAAATCGCAAAAAAAAGAATTTCGCCTTTTGTTAATTGCTTAATTTAATAGTTAATTTTCATCCATATCTTGTATCATAAATTCCCAATTTGCATGGACCAAACAATAGGATTTATCTATTTTATTTACTTTTAATTTTCTTTCCGAACCGCCATCAAAATAAAGCTCAAACTTTAGTTTACGAGACACTTTGTCGAAAACACGACAGTAACCAGGCTTGGGTGTTTGAACACTGTCAGCAGTCATTTCCATTTCACCTTCGGAGGCTTCTAATAATAGGTTTTTAGGAATTTCAACCATTTCGTATTTCCAAAACGGGACTTCAGGAGATGGAACTCCAATATTTCGCAGAATTAAAATTCTCTGATAGTTCGTTAAATGACTAAAAAATTGATTTCGTAACCCGTCAAGATGTTTTACCTTATTTCGCCATTCACCACGTCCAAGTTCCATGAACTTGTGAATGTTAATAAAATTCACACGCAGATTTTTATCAGCTTGTGTTTTTAACGAAAATGTTTGTCCATTTATAATAACATCGGCACCTGGATTGTTTTGCGTGTTCTTTCCTGCAAGAATACCGTTGTGCTTAAACACATTTACCAATAAGTATTCAAACTTATCTTTTGTAAAAGGCTCGTCAGAAAAACAATGGTGCAACCTAAGTGCGTCACCAAAATCGTCAAGAATTGATTCGGATATCAAATCACTTTCACTATTTCGAAAAAAATTTGTTTTTTGGCGAAATTGCCTGACTATTTTTTCGATCCATATTACCTGACCTTCACTCAACTTTGGTAAAAGTTCAACGATTCTCGTTATTCGTTCTATTTTGCTAACACCCACAGCCCTTCGATATTAATAAATTTAAAAATCGTCTTTCCCGACAAAATCAAACATTCAATACAATAGCCAACTTAAAAATGGGTCGTGGCAAAAATGGAGCACCTAAATCACTCCTCACTTCGCCGGTGCCACAAACTCAATTGGCATGGATAATTCCTTGCCCGCACGTTGAACCTTTACAACAGTCTTATCTCCGTACTTGAATTTGCCCAGAGCATCCATATAGGTATGAATTCCCGAGATCTTGATATCACCCAACTGGATAATGATATCACCCGTAAGTATGCCTGCCTTCGCAGCAGCGCGATTGTCGGACACGCCATCTACGCGCACACCACCTTCCTGAAAAGAATAGTCAGGCATAATGCCCAAAGTCACTTTAAACTTGGCATTACCGACGGTGGCATTTTTGGTAACCAGGTAGTGAGGTCGTGAATTTTCTTCGTCCATCTTCAGTACGATTCGGTCTACATAGTCGAGCACTTTTACCTCACCGGGGTAGTTGATACTTGTGGCAATATCCGATGGTTTGTGGTAGTCGTGATGGGTACCGGTAAAGAAAAACAGTACGGGTATACCTGCAGAATAAAAGCTGGCATGATCCGAAGGACCTACACCTGCGCTATCCAGAACAAGCTTAAAGTCGTCGCCCGCCATTTTAACGGCTTCGGCCCATGTGGGTGATGTGCCTACCCCACCCAGAGTGAGCGAGTGGGTGCTGTCGTTGAGGCGGCCCACCATATCCATATTGATCATGTAGGAAATCTTGTTGCTGTCCAGCGCCTGCTCCTTGACGAATGCTTTAGAGCCAAAAAGACCCAGTTCTTCCCCGGAAAAATGGACGAAGAGGTAGTTGTAGTGGTTCAGTTGATCTGCGTTTTCCTTTACCCAACGGGCTTCTTCCAGCAAGGCTGCAGTGCCGCTGGCATTGTCGTCCGCGCCGTGGTGGATCTTGTGCTCACGCTCAGCGTTGGCATACAGACTGTTGCCGTCTTCGCCATAACCCAGATGATCGTAATGGGCACCCAGTACCACCGTGTACTTTGCTTTATTGTCTATAAAAGCAGCCAGATTGTTGCCCGTGCGGTCGGTCTTTTTAATATTTACCGAGAGGTCCAGCTTCAGGCTTTTTTCAGCACCCGGGGCCGTGAAATACTTCGTGAATACTTTATTGCGAATGAACACCACCGGGATCCCGATGGTCTCATAATCACTCATCTTGTTGTACTTCAGTTCGTTTTTGTTCTCTACGTTCTCGTAGAAGATCACACCCGATGCGCCCTTTTTTGCCGCATCGCTAGCCTGTTCGAACATATATTTGTCGGCTTCAAAATGCGGATTGGTAGCCTGATCCGTATCGGCATAAAGGGGTAGCAGCCAGAAATTGCCCTGCTCCATCACATCTTTTATGATCTCGGTATGCACATTGGCTGGCGCGCTGAACGGCAATGGATATGCATCGTCGTTCAGTACCAGTGTGGTCTTGTTGAAAACGATCGAGGTAGTCTTGTCTATCTCTTTACCATATACAAAATTAAATGGCCAGCGGTATTTGCCCTTCCAGGGGCTGATACCCAGATCTTTATAGCGTTGCTCGATATATTCCGCAGCTTTGCGCTCTCCGTCGGTACCCGTGCGGCGACCGGCCAGTTCGTCGGATGCCAGATAGGTGATGTCGGTTCGGATACGCTCGGTTTCTTTCTTCACAGCCTTTTTATTGGCGAAAGCAACCGGGGCGGAGAGTATCATGGCCCCCAGCAAAACGATGGGCAAACTACGGACGTTCATAATAATATTGTTATTACAAACTTACACGAAATGGGGGAAAATTTACGTATCGAAACCCGGGACATTTTAAAACCGGTAAAATACCCTCCCTTCGTTCCGCATTTTTGCGAAAAAGCAAATCATCAGAATCCACTACCGGGGCACGGTCGTTCAGATCAATAATTGGTCTCCATGATCTCAAAAAAGGCTTGCGGATGCAGACATACCGGACAGGTTTGTGGCGCATTCTTGCCTTCATGCAGATAACCGCAGACACGACACTTCCAAACAATGGAGCCCTCGCGTTTGAATACCATTCCAGATTCCAGATTCTGATAGAGTTTGGCGTATCGCTCTTCATGGGCTTTTTCCACCCTGGCAATCAGCTTGAATGCTCCGGCTATTTCCCTGAATCCTTCTTTCTCTGCAACCTCTGCAAATTCGGGATAAAGCTTGGTCCATTCTTCGTTTTCACCTTCGGCGGCCGCTTTCAGATTTTCAAGAGTGGTGCCCACCCTGCCGGCCGGGTACGCTGCTGTAATGGTTACATTATTGCCTTCCAGAAAATTAAAAAACCGGCGGGCATGTTCTTTTTCATTCAGTGCCGTCTCGCTGAATATGGCAGCTATTTGTTCCAGACCGTCTTTTTGGGCCTGTCCCGCAAAATATACATAGCGCATGTGCGCCTGGGATTCACCTGCAAATGCCTTGAGCAGGTTCTTTTCGGTCTCAGTTCCTCTTAACGTGTTCATACTAAAGTGATTTAAAAATCTGAAAATAATGCCGGGTGTAGATTCCGGACACAAAGGTGGCAACCAAAACAACCGGTTGGCCTGATATTCATCAACTCAAACGTCCGAATCACAAATACTTTTCGGATCATCATCATTTTAAAGGTGCCGCACGGTGGGTCTGTCTACAGCTTTTTCATTAGCGCTGAGTTGTTGAAAATTTTGGAGAAAAAATTTTGCGCAACCAATTAGTTGCATATATTTGCAACCAGACAGTTGCGTATTTATGAGACGAGATATTTTTCAGGCTTTGGCAGACCCCACCCGCCGTGCGATCCTGACACTGCTGGCGCTGCAGCCATTAACGCCCAATGCGGTGGCTGCGCACTTCAACAGTTCGCGACAGGCTGTATCCAAACACATTAAAATACTGACCGAATGCCAGCTCCTGAACGCCCGCCAGGATGGCCGGGAGATTTTTTATTACTTCAACGCAACAAAAATGAAAGAGGCCGACGACTGGCTGCAACAATTCCGTGCGCTGTGGGAGGGTCGTTTCGAGAACCTGGACCAGATACTGGCCAACAACAAAAGCAAAAAGACTTCTTAATTTTTCATAACCAAAAACTAAAACAAGATGGCAAACACTCATTACGAGAAAGACCATTCGGGCACACGTATGACCGTGACCCGCTTTTTTGACGGTAGCCCGCAAGATGTATGGGACGCATGGACCAAACCAGAAATACTGGAACAATGGTGGGCACCAAAGCCCTGGCGTGCCGAATCCAAGAGTCAGGATTTCAAAGAGGGCGGCAACTGGATGTACGTCATGGTAGGACCAGACGGAAGCCGTCATTGCGGTCGGGTGGACTATACCTTCATTAAGCCGATCACAGATTTTGCGGGACTGGATGCTTTTTGTGACGAAGACGGCAACATAAACGAAGAATTTCCCCGCACCACCTGGCACAACACTTTTACGCCGGACGGTAATGGCACTACGGTGACCGTGAAAATGGAATTTGCATCGGCTGCTGCCATGCAACAAATGATATCCATGGGTTTTGAAGAAGGCTTCAGGATGGCACATGGCAATCTGGATGTGTATCTGGAAGCACGGTTCAAACTGCGCGGCGAGATGAAGCGCGACAACAAAGCAAGGGTGGTTACTTACCTTAACTTTCCCGGCAACACCGAAGAGGCTTTCCTGTTTTATCAGAAAGTACTGAGGGGCGAGTTCACAGGCAAAAAGCTGACCCACTTCAGCGACGTTCAGTTGCCCGAGGGAATTCCACCCATGAGCGAAGCCGACCAAAAACTCATACTCCATGCCGAACTGGCCATTATGGGCGGCCACGTATTGATGGCTACCGACGCACCCGAGAGCATGGGCCTTAAATTGGAGCGCGGCACCAATATGCACATCTGCCTGGAACCGGAAACAAGGGAAGAGACCGACCGGATTTTCAACGAATTGTCTGACGGCGGGACTGTTACCATGCCGCTAAGGGATATGTTCTTTGGCGCATACTTTGCTGAGTTCCGGGACAAGTATGGCATAAACTGGATGCTGAGTTTCCAGAATCCGATGTAAGAAAACCGCCGTGCTAATCGGTAAGACTAAGCAACTTCACGCGTGCCTGCCCTTGAAGATCAAACAAGGTAGAGACCATGGTGGTGTCGGTACTCATCCCGGCCAGCCGCAGTTGCGAGAGTGAACCCGATATCATGAGCTTGTTGTACATTTTATAGTCCGACAAAAAAGACGTGATCGTCTTGCGCGCCGTGGCGATCTGGTCTTTTAATGAGTAGTGCATAGCGTGTTCGAAAGACCGCCTCAACTTCTCGTTAAACAGCCGATCGGCCACGCGCAGCAGGGCCTGCCGCGACTCAAGGGAATAGTCCAGATCGCGCAGGTAAAACTCCTGCGTAGAATCTGAAAACGACGGTACACCTGTCAGCGTCACCACTGAGTTTATAGAGCCTTCGGTCTGTATACTGGCGGTTATTGCAGAATCGTTCCCTGCTATCTTCACTCCGGTGACCTTGAAACTGATCTTTCTGGAAAACGAGAACGTGGTATCCGCAAACATTTTTGTGGCCAGCACCGACATCTCCTCATAAGGCAGCTCTATGCGCACCTGAATGTGAAAATTGTTGTCCAGCCTGTCTTTTATGTTCACGTTCCGAAATGGGCGAATGGCAACGTCCCTGGGTTTGCCGATACCGGTATATATGCGGGCCTCCATGGCAGCACTAATGTCAAACTCGTCTCTGTAGTATTTTATAGGCTCCATATACAGTGCTTCTGGAACAACCCTTACCCACGTATGGTAAACAGTGTCAGTAACCACAGGCGTCTGCACGGTTTGCCATGCGCTGGCAGCCTGTTTGCGCAACATATCGTTCTGTGCAAAACTCTTGTCTATATCTCTGATAATATTTGGCAGCGACCGGTCCAGCGAAAACTGTACAATGTATTTTATGTCCAATCCTGCACCTGCAACCTGGATCTTAGGATTCCGGGTGATCTTATAAGACAGGAGCGAAGACTTAGACACGATATTCCATTCCGGCCCTACCGAAACATTACTCAGTAGCAGCAGTGTGATGTCGAAATCGGTATTCAGGTAGTAGACACCGATTTTTTTGCTGAACCAGATCCGTAGCGGTAGTTCGATCTGTACGCCATTGGTAAGACCGACCATATTGATATCCCCGTTCTTCACCACCCGGGTGGTCATGTTGTCGTTGTTGTTGTTGGTATAGCTGGTGTCTTCATAAAGAACACCCTTCATTTCTTTAGTGATATACTTATTGATCTCTGAATAATGAAGTGACACCGGAAGATTGATGTAAGACGGAGCTGCCTCGCCCGGTTTGGGTATTTGTTGCCCAAAGACCCGAACCAAGCCAAACACCAGGTATAGGGCGAGGGCCAGGTATTTTTTCATGCTGCAAAGTTGGAAAGAAATTCTATAACTGAATCTTAAAAAAACGCAGACTATCATAAAATGGATTGAAAAAGATCTACCCAATACACGTCTTAGAACTTAGTGTTGTAAGCGAATTGACCAGTCTGCGCCACCCAGTAAGAAGATCCAAAGGTCTTTCGAAATAGATTTGCTATTTTTAGCTACCGAATCACAATTGCCCTGCCATGATTCAAGGTCCCGAAATACTGGACAGACTCAGAAAACTTCATGTAGATCGTTCGAAGGGATCCCCGGCTCCGCATAAAGCAGTGTTGCTTATTTCCGTTATAAACTTGCTTGAAACCGGCGTGATCAGGGAAAACAAAATATTTATCACACCAGAACTAGTGGCCCGGTTCAAAGACAACTGGCAATGTTTTGTGACTAGCAACAGGTTCACTCCAAATTTCTCGCTGCCATTCTACCATCTTAAAAGCGAAAAAAAACTATGGAGTCTGAGAACAATACCAGGAATCGAAAAATTCCTTACTTCATCGCATTCTATAAAAAGCTTTTCCGCACTAAAAAACGCTGTTGACTACGCTTTTCTGACAGACGACTTTTACCAATATCTACAATCTCCGAAAAACAGAGCCCAGGCTATAAAGGAGATTTCTAAAATCTATTTTGGCCTTTATGACCCACTGCCCGAATTGCCCGGTATGCTTGAGACAGTAGAAAGACAAATGTTGTACGAGCCAGCCTACGAATACCGTTTAGATATCCAGAAAAGTGACGAGGAAGAACTATTTGTGAGGAGCGGAGTTTTTAAAAGAGTCGTGCCAAGAATTTACAATTACACCTGTTGTGTATCCGGCATGCAGATTATCACGACTCGGGATATCCAAATGGTAGACGCATGTCATATCGTTCCCTTTGCTGAGTCCCACGACGACACGATAAGAAATGGAATATCGTTATCGCCCAATTTGCACAGGGCTTTCGACCGGTTTTTAATTTCTGTAAATCCAGATTACCGGATCGTTGTGAGCGACAACTTCATAGAAGCAGGGCAACACTCTATTAAAGAATTTCACGGCAGGCTAATCAACTTACCAGAACATCGCGACTTCCGTCCTGATCCGGGAAACTTGCGTTGGCACTTCGATAAATTTTCCGAATTAAGGTCTTAGTCGAAAAAATCTTATGGCAGCACATCCCCCCTTAAAAATTCGAAATACGTCTCCGATATTTCTGTGCAACAAAATCTTGCTCATAGAAATACTTCGACAACAGAGCCACAATCGGAAACCTTTCCTATAGGGCAAAGTGCTTATCTTTGATTCCTAATTTAACTTTATGAAAAACTTAAAAATTACACTGCTCATTATGTTCCTGTCGTTGTTTTCAGCCCAGGTATGTCAGGCTGCATTCCCCGCCGGTACGACGAACGCTGCATCTGCAACCGCAGCTGCCAGGGCAGTCCACCACAGCAAATGGCAAGAGCTAAAATCACTGCTACCACATGGTGCAGATCGGTTGGATCCAATTGTTTACATTATCCTGGCAATTTTCCCGTTGGGCTGGCTTGCAATGGGTCTTAACGATGACTTTAAAGGTAATGACTGGCTCATTTCGCTTGTACTCTATATTCTGGGTTGGTTGCCCGGCATTGTTTATACATTGTACATGATGTCCAAGTACTATTAGAAGTAAAAAACTAAAACGTCTGTACCCAGGGTATTTCAGGTTTTCCCTTCCCTTGGCAGACATTTTGTAATAGCCGAACAAAATAATCAGCGCCTACCCCGGCGCTGATTGCATTTCAGACCAACGTTAACCGCCCGCCGGACCCACAAAAATATAGGTAATGCCGCCCGCAATTTTCATTACCCTGATTAACCGTGCAGCAAACCAACTACCACGCCGCCGCCGCGGGACATTGACTTATAAAAAGCACTTAACCCACATTGCAGCTAAGAGTCTGTAAAATGTTGAGAGTAAAGGGTTTCATTTTTTTCGAGTTTCAGTTTGTGTACTACAGATTTTCGTTTGGTAAATGGTTTATGTTTGATTTGGAGAATGGATTGCAGTGTCTTTAATTCTTTGGGAGGGTCTGAACATTTTCTTACCCCGATCAGGTAGCCTGCTCTGTTTGTACCATGCGTAGTGATTATTTTTTGAGTATTCCCGATTCTCACTATTTCAGGCCAATGGCTTTTGATGCCATGTGCCTTCAACTTGCATCGTATAGTGTTGACCATCCAGTAAGCGAGTATTCCCAGGTGGAGGTGAGCCAAAGTGCCTTTATCTGATTTATGGTAAACTGGTCGTAGATCAAGGTCAGCTTTAAGGGTGCGGAAAGTGTTTTCTATTTCACGTATGGTGTTGTATATATTCCAGATCGTTACTTCATCCTCAAGCAAAAGGCTGGTTCTTAAAAAATAGATGCCCAGCGAGGCTTCCTTTTGCGCATACCGCGCTTCATTCTTGTTCCATTGTATTTTTGTTGCTGTCGCCTTGTCGTCTCTTGTGGTTACTTCTATATCGTAATAGTACTGTACAGACGGATATCGTTCCCTGGCACGGCCGATGCGCTCGTGCACTTTATCTGTCTTTTTGATCCCTCCCTTTCGCCCAAGAGCTTTGTCTATTTTACGCAGGTCGTCTTCAAATCGTTGTTCAAACTGAGTCCGCATGCTATTGGCTGTTTGCCATTTATCGTCACTGGCCACTTCCATATAATAGTCGGTCTGACCTTCGCTGGTCACTGCCTTAAGCCGTACCTGCCTTTTACTTTTGGTCTCCATCAGTACAGTAAGCCTGCCGGAAACTGCCTCGTAATCTTTGAGCCTGCTGCGGCTGACGCATAGGTAGTGATAGCCTTTGGCTTTTACCATCTGCAGATTAGCTTCAGTAGCAATCCCTGCATCCATTACTACTATCGGCTGGACGGCATTGGTATTGAGCGTCAGTTTGTCTATCATCTGCGACAGACTGTTGCTGTCAGCCATGTTACCCTCGTGGATGCAGGAGTATTTAATGAACCCATATACATTGACCACCAATGCCAGCACTACCAACCGGGCGTCATTGCGTTTTTCTTTGCTGCGGCCATATTTAGCCAGTTTGCTGTTTGTGTATTGTCCTTCAAAATACGTATTGGTCAGGTCATACAATACTATCTTGTCACTGATATTAAATAGTTCGTTTGTTTTGCAGGAAAGATGCTGCTCCAGCGCGTCTTTAACCGAATGCAGTTGCAGCGCGCTTTCATATAATTTGTCCTTGGTAATCTTATCACGGTCATAGCCCGTGAGTTCGCATACTGCCGAGTTGTCCCTTATCCACGAGGCTGTTTTTAATTCTGATGCCGGATATACCGCTCTGCTGATGATTTGTGTGATGGCCAGTTGCTTCTGTTCTTCAGTGAAGCCTGCTTTGGCCAGCACCCTGGCAATATCAAGCTCTTCAAGAGTTTGGTGGCAAAGCCACTCGGCTCCTATCTCCCGGACATTACTATGGCGCATTGTATCGGCGTTGATGTGCCGGCTATCCGGGTCATACTCTGTAAGATCCAGCCGTTTATCTTTTATTATCCTTTCCCACAGATGCGCTGTTAGTTCCCTTACTACTTCATCGGCTGTCTCGAACAAGGTCTGCTTTCGCTCATAACGGGCAGTGAGCAATCTGGCAGTATGATTTAATTGCTCAGCCGTATAATCATCATCTATAAACCCAATGTTCAGAATCGTGCGATGACATACACGACCAGCTAAATTACGGTAGCTTTCTACCAGGCGGTAGTAGGCATCGCTCTTTTGCTTCTCTTTGTTGTAGCGCAGGCTGAACTTGAAATACATCCAGCAAAACTCAGCCCTATCGGCCAAAAAAACAACACCCCTTGTGTACTACAAACCCACATGAAGGCCTTGTGCTTGCAATCAAATATTCTGATCCGTACCTCCCTGCGTATAAACAGAAGAAATTATTTTTCGAAATACCCGGATTTTAACATTTGAAACCTATACGGCTGCAATGTGGGCTAAAATGCCACCCGAACGTTCTTTCAACCTTGCGACTATTTCCACGAGACTTCCTAAAATTGGAGAGAGGCTTCTAATTTCGGGATTTCGTGCTGGAGCGAATGAGTTTGAAGTAGGCAGACAAGGAGGCTCAGATGAATTGACCGGTAGTATTGTCATATCAACGGGAGTGGTAACAGCAATATATCTTGAGGGGCGAGATCGTTATTTGATTCCATGGCCGGTACTTGAAGTAAACTGTCCAAGTCTTGGTGGTATGAGCGGTGGACCAATATTTGATCTTAATGGAAAATTGGTTGGAATTTTATGCTCGGGAGTGGATTCGGAAATTGAAAATGAAGGCACCTCGTACGTTTCAATGTTGTTTCCTGCTTTGTCAATTGAGTTTGAGGGATGGTGGCCAGAACAACTTTTTCAAGGTCGACAATCGCTACTAGATTTAAACAATCGTGGTTGTTTTATAGATAAGCCTTCTGCGCTAAAGGTCACTAAAGATGTAGCTAAGGGAACTCAAGTATTGTCATATGAACCTTGGGAGTAATCATTAAATTATTTGAAATTCATAAATCGCCCTTAAATCCTCCACAAAATAGTTCGAAAGTTGTCCCCTACAGCCCGCATAAAATGTAAAACCCGCGCTTGGCGCGGGTTTTGTTGTTCGAAATGTCCCTTTGCTTTCTTTAGAAAATACTTTCCCAATAAAACTGTATTTTTCAAGCTTATATTATGAGAATATAAAAATAATTTTGCGTCAATGGCACTTCAACCAAACTTTTTCAACTTTAAAAATTTAGGCGGTAAAGAAGTCAACGATGTGATTTATCCTATTACCGCCTTTGAACTTCAAGACGGAAGCTATTCGTTTCTTTTGCAACCTCATTGTTCGTATTGGCGTTTTGGATTACGTTTTGGGAAAACGCAAGACATTCAATTTGACGATGCTGATCGATACAGATTTAAAGAGCATAAAGATATTCAGATATGTGTAGGCATGATGGATAATAGTCCAACATATAAGTGGAAATCACCAAATTTTATTCAACTAAGGCATTATCCTTCTTTTGACACTTTTACAGGACCCGACGCAATATTCGAATCTGATAACTATACCGAATTTGGCGAAGTTTCCATGCACATGGATTTCAAATCAGAAAATAATATTCTTTCTATTGAAATAATTGCTGCCGGTGTCCCACCCGTATATAAGGATTTTAGCGTTGAAGGCTATACACATTTTCAGATTTTTGCATGGGCTGACAATATCGCATTTGATTTGGATTGCACGTTCCTTACACCGGAAAATAGAAAAACTACAGAATCGGATGTAATTAGTATTGGCAACATTAATTTCCGTCGCGGAGATCTTTTTTACTCTGAAGTCTTAAGCTCTACTGACCTACTAATTTTACCTGTCTCAAGCAATGGTACAGTCCAACCGAACATTGCGCTGAGTGCGCAATCGCTAAACATCCCTTTACCAAATCCTCAATCAGCAGGTTCTTTTATCATTTATGAAAACTTAAATGGAGACAATCCTCGCTACTGGGGTTGGGCTTATTCTGTTGAGGCAAAAAACCGTTCTCAACTAACTATAATTAGACAGATTTGTGATGCAATAATAAATGAAAGCACTAGTCGTGACATACAAACAATTAGCATGTCCTTATTGGGTACTGGTGCCGGTGCGTTAGACCCTGTCACCGTTGCAAATTTATATGTTGACGTTTTTAAGGGCGGCAACACCACTTTCATTATTTCTATAAATAATAATGAGACTTTTGAAAAGATTGCATCAAATTTTGCTCAAAAAACTAATTCAATCGACGAAACGTTTTCAACGAGTCAATTTTCATACAGAGACAGAAATAACATAGAACCAGTTCTTGGCGTTCGTGAATTAGCGTCAAAGACAGCGGAAATATTACGAGGAATTCCCCAACAAGAATTGGGAAGCATGATTGGAATTTTTGGGCGTTGGGGACGTGGCAAGACTTTTTTTATCACCGAGTTATGGAAGCAGTTATCAACAAATTCGAAGCACAAAAGAGTTGATTTTCACGCATGGAAAT
>CAIYJV010000183.1 GCA_903926605.1 uncultured Bacteroidota bacterium | reverse complement strand
GGCACCGTTATTTCTATGGTACAGTGAGCAATGGGTAGATTTGCCTGATAGAAAAAAAGCCGGGGCAGCATACCGGGGTCGGCCGCTACCAGGGTGTATTTTGTTTCTGTAACCGAATTGGGTGTAAGTCCGGAATAAAGTGCGGCGATACCCTTGTTGTCATCGTAGAATATGCCTTCGTCGGTAGGGTGGAAAACGCCGAAATTGGTGCAACGGACCCTGTTGTAGCCCTTGGCGCCGGGTATATATGCAGCGGCTGTAGGCATGGTTTCCAGGTCGTTCATATGCCAGAACGAAAGGTCTTCCCGGTTATAGGCTTGTGTACCCAGTTCGGAAAGAAAAAGTTTTTCCAGACGTTCTTCTGTACGAGCTTCCAGCTTGCCGTCGTCGCAGGTAATAATGAGGTGACGGTTTACGTTGAGGTAAACGGCGTTTTCCCTGCCGTATTTCGCTGCTACATTGCGTACCAGCGCCGTGTCCGGCATCTCGGCATAGGAAGCAGGTGCAATAAGAAGCGCGGCAGCCATAAGGCAAACCGCACCGGATTGGATCAGGAGTCGTTTCGTGGCACAGATCATTGTCAGCCGTTTTTTGCTAAAAGGAAGCGTATGAAGTAAAGACAATATATTTAAGTTCATTCTAAATATTGTTTTCAAAACTATGTTTTTACCGGGTCGGTTTGGGCAGGTGTTATTGTTGCCCTTGCCCCCATTGTCATTTTGAATTTGCCCGGAAGATTATGAAAAATAATCAAATCAGGGATAAATATAAATCAAAATAAACAGGAACTAAAAGTTCAAAGATAAAAAGTAGGTTTGACATAGACTAAGGGCCTATGAATATAATTTGTAATTATGCCAAATGGGTGTTTTACTTGCACAGGCAGGAAATAGATACCTGATATAAAATCTGCCTATTTCCCGTTTTTTTGGGAAATCCTTTCTTTCGGAACAAAATTTACATATTTTTGAATCCGGTTTTCTAAAAAACTGCAATTGAGCATGAGAATATTGTCATTTGTTTTTGCCTTATTACTTGGGTATTGTACGTCTGTTTCCGCGCAGTACCATATGAATTTCCCCCCGGATCTGAATTGGGAAGTGGGTATAAACGGTGGCTTTAGCGTTTGCACTCGTCCGGTGGGGCCTCCCGATGCGTACCGTGGTACAAGGACCAATGTAGTAGGCGAATATGGAATCCGTGGTGGGTACTCTTTCAATCCACACTGGCAAATGAATTTCGATCTCGGAAGCCGGATGTGGGAAACCTTTGGTACATGGCAGATCAATGGTAAATATGGACAGGTACTGGGGCCGCAGAATATTTCCTTTATGGTGGCCCAGCGCGCAGTTTCTGAGTCCATTCAAATGAATTACGTGATTCCGTTCTACACCCATTTTCAGGTATACAACAAAGCCAATCTTTACTTTGGCGCCATGTTCGGGATGGTCACGACCGTGAACGATGGTTCGCAGACCGTAAGCAGGTACAAATCGCCTGTAGATTCTTCCGTCACTAATTTTGTTTCCAGGGTTGATTATAACAGTGGCATTGGGTACAGCTATGGAATTCAGACAGGTTTTTCTTACTTTTTTGTTCCCAAATTGGGTTTGAACATAGAGTTCGCGGTCCGTTATGCCAACGTTACCACCTCGGACACCCATAATTCCGCAGAATTACAGCATTATCACCTTTTGTACTTCCCGGAGACTATCGGGCTGCGTTACAGGTTCTGAGTGCAATGTGCTTCTGTCCACTGAAAGGAATGAAAGCCGAGTCCCGGGTTTCCACGGAGCGTCTGGTCATCGGAAAGTGTAGCGATCTTGTTTACGTTTAAACACTGCAATTCAGACATTTATAAAAGACAATGAAGCAAGGCAATAGCTTGTTTTCCCGTATAATGGGCGACTTCCTGGGAGGTACGTCCGGTATGTTGGTTGCACTACCATCTACCATTGCCTACGGTATTATGAGTTTTGCCCCACTTGGGCCAACCTACGCCATCATGGCTGCGTTGGGCGCTGTGATGGGGAACGTGGCCTTTAATATGGTCACACCATTTCTAGGCGGCACACGTTGTCTTATTTCTGCCCCCAGTGCCCCGGCAGCGGCGGTAGTATCTGTTTTTGTGCTGGAGCTCATTAACAAAGGTTCTATCCCACCGGAAATTATTCCTGTTTACGTTACCCTGCTTACTGTTTTTTCCGGGACAATTCAGTTCCTGATCGGAAATTTCGGGGGTGGGAAATTCGTAAAGTACATTCCTTTTCCCGTCATCGCAGGTTATTTGACCGGCGTCAGCATACTTATTATGATTGGGCAGGTGCCCAAATTCCTCGGTTTGGATAAAAACATAAAATGGTATGAGGGGCTGTTAATGCCGACTCATTGGCAGTGGCACAGTGTTTGTATCGGGGCTGTGACGATTGCGGCAATGCTATTGTCTAAAAAATGGATCAAGCACGTTCCGGCGATTGTGGTGGCATTGGCTGCGGGAATCATTACCTATTTTCTGCTTGCAATTTTTGATCCGGCTATGTTAACGCTTGATCATAACACCCGTGTTATCGGACATATCGCCCAGTCGCCTATGGATATTGTTACCAATATTTCAGCCCGCTGGTCATTGTTTCCGCAAATAGACTGGAAGTTGTTCCCTACGGTTATTGTTCCGGGTGTTACGCTGGCGCTCCTTCTTTCGATTACTACCCTGAACACTTGTGTGGTGGTAGATGCCCTTACGTTCACCAGTCACAATCCGCGCCGCGAACTTATGTCGCAAGGTGTGGGTACCATTGCCGCAGCGCTGGTCGCAGGTATTCCCGGCGCAGGGTTGATGAGTGCCACGTCTGAAAATCTGCACAATGGTGGAAAGACTCAGTATTCCACTCTGTTTGCGGGGGTTAATACACTGCTGGTTGTTGTTCTTGCGGGTGGAATGCTTGCTTGGTTGCCTCATGCCGCACTGGCCGGTATATTGATCATGGTCGCATTCAGGATGATCGATCTGAAGATCCTGGACATGCTCAAGAACAAATCCACGTTGTTCGACTTTATTGTGATCGTCACCGTGGTGATCGCGGCTGTAAATCTGGACCTTATCAAGGGTGCGGGTGTGGGCATAGCCATGGCTATTTTGCTGTTTCTCCGGGAACAAATGGGCATTTCGGTTATTCGCCGGAAACTGGCCGGAAACCAGATGTCTTCGAAGAAAATAAGACTGAAGCACCAGCGCGAGGTTCTGGAGGTGCATGGTGGAGTTACGCTCATTCTCGAACTGCAAGGGCAGTTGTTTTTTGGCACCACGGATCAGCTTTATTCCAATCTCGAGTCTTATTATGACTCAGCCAGATTTATTATTCTTGATATGCGCAGAATCCAGTCTGTGGATTTTACCGCCGCGAACATGCTGAAAAAGATACTTGCGCGCATCAAGCAACGAAAAGGCTACCTTATATTCTCATCAATTCCCGAAAAACTGCCTACCGGGCAGAACGTCCGGCAGTATTTTGTTAATCTGGGTTTGGGGCCTTCTGAACATCTGCGGATTTTTGAAAGTACTGAAGATGCACTGGAATGGGTAGAAGACGATATTTTGTCCAGAGAAGATACCCGAGCATTCAGTAATGACCGGATCCTGGACCTGCACGAAATAGAGTTGGTGCAGGGAATACCGGAGGACGCACTTGCCAAGCTGCGGTCTGGACTTGAAGAAAGGATATTTGAACCGAATCAGCTGATTTTCCATGCCGGAGATGTCAGCGACGAAATATATTTCGTACGGAAGGGGATCATCAAAATCGTGTTGCCGTTGGGTGACGGAAAAACCTACCACTTGCTTACCATTGGCATGGGTGGCATATTTGGTGAAATGGCGTTCATAGACAATGTGCGGAGATCGGCTGATGCCATGCCACTGGAGCGGTCTCACCTTTTCGTTTTGTCGAGGGAGAAGTTTGAAGAAGTGACCAAGCAATATCCCGAACTGGCCGGTAAATTTTACCAACGGCTGGCATTCCTCACCGTTCAGCGTCTGCGCCAGGCAAATAAGGAACTAAAGATTTTCCAAGAAAACTGATCAAAACAAAATATTCCGATCGGTATATTTTGTTTTGCTGGTACTCGGCTGGAACAAAGATACTTTGAAACTAATTTTTTTATCCAGGCCCGTAATGTACCGTAACGAATTAAGTGTCTATATATTGAGTGTCTGAAGTTTTGCCTCAAAGTGATTGATGTTTCGCCAAAATAATATTGAAAATCAATCAGTTAACTCCAATGTAAGGTTTCGGAATTGAAATTTAGGTTGATGCGTATTTCATCCACACTTGTAATTGCTTGCGACCAGGATGCCCAGGATTTGCACAATATGGCCCTCGAATAAATGAAGCCATACTTCAATCTTTACTTAGGACGGCTAGCTGAACCGAAATAACCCCATTCGCTGAAACTTGAAAACTAAGAGAAAAGAAGAAATTCCCAGCTACTTCTCATTAGCAGCCTAGCGCCTGTACTTTTTTCCGGGATTTCGCTTATGGTGAAATATTGATACGACAATGATCAAATTTTCGGCCTCATTAATCTTGTAAACAATACTGAAGGGAAATTTTCGGAGACCAACCTCATAAAAATTTTTGTGTTCATTTCTCCAGCGGAACGGATCTTCACAAATCTGGATCAATGTAGAATCTAACGATGAGACAAAACGATTTGCCGACATTAAACTCCTGTCTGAATACCAAACCACTGACGATTCATAATCTTTCTGTGCAGCCTCTAGAAACAGGTAGTCGAACATCGTTATTTGATTTTTGAATCAAGCAACCTTTTAATTCGTTTTTTACTCATTTCGGCTGTTACTGTTTTTTCCACACCATTTTCATAGGCAGTCCAGCGGCGATCAAGTTCGGATTTTTGATCCTCAGTATATGAAATGCCTTTCTCCGCAATTTCGTCTTCCATTATCTTGTAGATAGCTTTGACCTTTTTATCATCAGCTACTTCCAGATAATTATGCAATTTTTGTCTCATGGAATTTGTGTTCATTGTAGCCTTGTTTTAATCAAAAATAGTTATTTTGTTTAAGAGATTTGTACTCCATTCTTCAGGTAAGCGCTTGCAGCGTAGATAGGCACAAAAATGACCACGTACAACGCATTAAAAACCTGATCGGTCATTGCAACCAGAGCAGCTATTTAATCCTCTATTATTTTTTTCTCTATCTTAGCACAAACTATACGTTCATGAAGCACGCCTACCACGGATTGGTGATTCTATTATTTTGTGCGGTTGTTTGTGGGCTGCCGATCCGGTCCTGGGCGACAACACCCCCTCAGTTCTCAGGTGGGAGAAGCCAGACGATGAATGCTTGTGAAAATTCGAATCCCAACCCGATCAATTCCCTGCTTACCATTACCGATCCCGATTTGGGTCAGACTGAAACATGGACGCTCATTGCGCCGCCGCATCATGGTGGCGTGGCGCCGTCTACGTTTTCTACCACGTCTACCGGCGGGTCACTGACCCCCACAGGATTCAACTATACGCCAGGCCCTTCTTACATAGGCCAGGATACCTTTAAATTTCAGATTTCAGATGGGATATATGCCGATACCACTACTATTTATGTCACGGTTCATCCGTTGCCTCAGGTAGGCAATATTACCGGACCCAATACTGTTTGTGTGGGCGATAGCATTGCGTTGGCAGATACGCCCTCAGGATATTGGCTCAGCTGGCATACCAATGCCACGGTTTCCGCAACCGGGTTTGTAGCGGGTGTTGCGCCGGGGCATGATACCATTATATACCATGTGGCAAATATTTGTGGTGCCGTAGAGGCCATTTGGCCCATTACCATTAATCCGGCACCGAACGCCGGCGTCATTACCGGTCCCGATTCTGCATGCGCGGGTTCTATTTTTTCTCTGTTCGAGACATCCTCAACCGGCGTCTGGTCCAGTTCCAATCCGCTTGATACTATTGTTTTCGGTGTGGTACATGTAGCCGGCCCCGGTGTGGATACAATTTATTATTCGGCATCGAACGCATACTGCACCATGCGCGCCATTCACCCTGTAGTGGTACAGTCCATACCCCATGTGAGCGATATTTCGGGACCCTATGTCGTTTGCGAGGGTAGTATATATACGTACACAGATACCACTTCAGGCGGACATTGGAGTTCGATAACCGGAAACATTTTGATTGACAGCGTAGGTGTCGTGACTGGCTTAGCTCCGGGGGTCGATACGATAACTTATGTGTATGCCGACGCCTGTGGCTCGGCTGCAACTTCGCGGGCAGTCATGGTTAGTCCGCTACCCGTAAACAGTCCGGTGACGGGAGACTCGCTAACCTGCGCAGGCGCTACAGTAACACTCACCGATACCACAATTGGTGGTGTATGGAGTTCTTCGGATGTGTCAGTAGCGGCGGTAGGTGGCGCGGGCGTGGTGTACGGCATCGCAGCAGGCGCGGCTTCCATAAGCTATACCACTAGTAACGATTGTGGTCTGGTAGTTCAGACTCAGGTAGTGACTGTAAATTCAGTACCTGTAGTGGCTTCAATCTCCGGACCGGCAACACTATGCGTAGGTACTCATGCTACATTTACCGATACCCCCGCAGGGGGCACATGGTCTGCCCTGAATGCAACAGCTTATTTTGTGGGTAACAATCTTATGGCGGCCAGCCAGGGTATAGACACCGTCATGTACCGTTTTCAAAACAATTGCGGCGCAGATAGTACAGCGTTGCCGGTAACCATCAATCCGTTGCCCGTCGCGGGTTCCATCGAAGGTGTAAATTCCATTTGCCCGAAGGATACTGCCTTTTTGCTGGCAAATGTTCCGGGTGGTACCTGGAGTTTTACGGACACTACTATAGCTGGTATCAAGACTACATCGGGCGATACGGTTACTTTTTATGGCAGGTCGCCGGGGACAGCGGTTTTCTATTATTCTGTTACCAATATGTGCGGTACAGCAACCATTAGTTTTTCCGTGACCGTCGGAAATTCTGTGGTTTGTCCCAGTGCTGTAAAACAGCTTGTCGGTCCGGTATCGGGAATCAGTGTTTATCCGAATCCCAATATGGGTTCGTTCGTGGTTCTGGTCGGAGCGGGGGCAAATACCCACGGTGAAAGTGCAGTTCAGGTGTATGATGTGGTAGGGAGGGTAGTTGAAAAGTTTGAGATCGTACCTGGTAAACCTTCTGAAATAATAACCCAACTTGGATCTGGAGTCTACTGGCTTAAATTCAGCGGTGAGGAAGTAAGCTGGACACAAAAGATGGTGGTAACGGCGCAGTAATTGCGGGCAATTGGTTACCGAGGCAACCTAAGTTGCTGAAATACATGTATTCGGATTAAGGAGTGACGCAGACAGAAATCTAAAAATCGGTTCCCAGCGAGAAATAGTAAATGGGTTTTTTGGGCGAATCGTCGATACTCCAGGCCGCATCCAGCCGGATGAAGTAGCCGAGTAATGTGGTTCGGAGTCCGCAGCCATAACCCAAGGCAAGACCATCGCCATTGGGAATGGTCACATTTACAAATATATTGTTGGTAGGCGACGGATTGGAACTCAGGGTGGGGTAGTAGTATTTGGTCGCGGTTGCATCTGCCGTTGGCAAAAAACCATTCCACGCAGAGCCCGCATCGGCGAAGGTGATGAACTGAAGGTTTTTCAGAATAGCCGATTGTATGGGTCTGTGTATGAAAGTCGTGAGTACAGGCATCCGTATTTCTGTGTTCAGTACCGCAAAGTTGTTGCCACTGCGTGCATTCTGGTAGTAGCCCCGCAAATTGGTGGTCATGGCAATAAAGCCCGGGTTGCCTTCGGCACTGCCTGAAGAGGCCTGTTTGGCGCTTATCCAGTTATCAACGCCACCCATTTGGTAGGCCACTTCGCTGGTGCCGTCTGAATGGGCGTAGGCCGCCCTGGTTGCCCAAATAATGTTCTTGTAGATTTTCTGATAGGTGCGGAAATCGAATCCGATATTGTAGCAGCTTTGGGCACCCATGTTCAACTCATACATATATTCCGCATAAGCCTTATAACGTGTGCCGAACCTTATGTTTTCGACCGGACTGATCGTATTGTCGAAAATAAACTCCAGCCTGCTCATAGACCAGTATTGTGTAGGGAAAATGCCATCCAGATACTTAAGGCTTATTGTATCAGTGGCCTTTGGTGTCATTTTTTCTTCCCGCAACGATGTATGGAATTTTATGGCACGTACACGGCTTATGGGATAAGACAGATCTGCCTGTAGCATATCCATCGAGCTTTTAAAGGTATAGTCCTGATACCCCACCACATTGCCGGCAGGATCTACAAAAGCGATGGTCTTTGAGTCTTTGCTTTGCTCATGCATGAACATCAGGCTCCAGTCTATCATGTGCTTGTAATTCTGGTATTGCAGGAAATAGGCAGAACTTGAAAGATTGAGCGGTAACTGAAAGCCACCTGTAAATCTGTGGTCCTCCATCAGTTCGTTGAGACTCAATGTAGTAAGTGTCCCCAGCGACGGATTGACGTATTGACCGCCGTTTTTACCAAAACTCTGGTACTGTGAAAATAAAACGCTGTTGTCTAGCCGAACAGAGAAAAAATCAGGTTTGAAACTCAATCTGTAGGTGCTGGGTTTCATATTTAGGTACGAGCTGTCGGTTATCACAGTCAGCATACTGCTGTCTGCATTGCCCTTGCCTGCAGTCTGCGCGTCGCCGTCTTTGTCGCGACCCCGGTCCCTATTGTGTCCGCGGGGCTTTTGTGGCGCTGCCGTATCGGTAAATTCGGTCTGAAACTCATTGCCGCCCTTTATCTCCGGCAGTGAGTTTTCAGGCTGTTCGTTGAATCTGTTGATATGGTCGAACGCTTTTTTTTGCGGAGATTGCTCTTCTTCCGGCTTCACCACCGAAAGGGTGGTGAGCGTCAGCACTTTTGGTTTCACATCCTTGCCAGGCATCACCAGCGGGTGAAAAAATGCTTCATAGTGGTCTTTTACCTGCAACACATCGGCAGCTTCATTGGCTGCAAGATTGTACTGGTGGCTCAGCAGACTGGTGGTATAATTGGTAACCGGAACCGAATAAGCCGAATCCATGTTTTGTGCGGTACGGGCAAACATCACTACAAATTTGTTGGTAATGCCGTTTGCATCCAACAGGTACGCAAAATTGTCGTACCCGTATTGTATGGGTTGTGTAATGTGGCCCGTAGTGGCATGGCTGCATTGCAGCAGTTCCCTGCGCTTGGTGGTGGTATTGTAAAAAAATACGTTCATCGCACCTGTAGGCATCTCGTTCACTGACAAGGGTACATCCATATTCGGTTTGGGTCGGTTGGACAGGAACAGGATACCCTTTCTTGAGCCCCCACTCACGAAAACCGGAGCCACATCGTCCCAAACGTCGTCTGTGATATTCTCCATTTTGAACCCCTTTAACGTCACGGAGTAAAGGTCGGTCTGACTTTTCTTAATGGCTGAGATCACCATTTTGTTGTCGTCTTCCATGAATGTCATCCCGAGTACCCGATCGAACCGGTTTTTCTGTATCACATAATTTTCCACTTTCCCTTTTTGCGAATTGTATATCCGCAGCCGGGTCTGGTTCCCTTTTTTGTACATGAGCGCCAGTTTGTTGCCCGTATTTGAATAGGCCAGAAGCGGGTAGTCCGGGTCGGTTTGTTCCGTAAGGTCTTTTTCTCCGCCTTCCAGCAACACGGTCTTTTCTTGCGTGCCAGATGTTTTTTGCGTGTAAACAGTGTATTCGCCGTTTTGCCAGGCTACATATGTTACGTCGCTACCGCGGGGTGAGACTGTGATGTGCCGAATGGTGGCATTACCGGCCGGCAGTTTAATGGCCAGTAGTCCCCTCGAACTATCGGGTGGCTCCTGCAACAATGCGTCTTTTGCAAATACATCTTTGTAAAAGCTCATGCACGAATCGTAGGCTTTTGTCACATTCATATTCAGGTTGCCCGGGGCCTTCATACTTTTGTTCAGGCTGGTATGGTTCTGCATACTGTAGAGCAGGTTCTTTACGGTTGCAAGGCTATAACGTTCTGAAACAAATTTCCAGAAAGCCTTGCCTGCCAGTTCCGGATGTTCTTCCGAAAGTTCGTAGAAACCGGCCTTGGGGCGAGCATCGAGCAGCGATTTCCACTCACTGCTGCTTTTGGTGTCCCAGCCATCAACCAGGAATGCGATGTAGCCCTCCGTAACCCATGCGGGCAAGTTGAGCAGCAGTGCATTCTTTACCATTTTTTTGAAGTTCTCACCGAATACCATTTTTTCCATCACCACCCGCGACATGCCGGAAAGAATCTGGTGACGCAGGTCTGCGTGTTGTCCGGTAAAATAAACGACCAGTTTGTCGTCTACCAGATTCAGCGTGCCAGCCCGCGTGTTTTCGGGTGCGCCTGTTTCCTGCTTCAGTCCAATATTGGTTTGCCGGTATTCTTCGTAAGAATTATAAAGTACGATATTGAATTTCTTTGGGAAGCGGCCACCCAGTTTTTTTTCTACTACAGCAATATCGTTTTCGGCTTCTTCCGCTGCGTAACGTCCTAGCTGCCTGCCTGCCTTGTCGTAGTGGTATACCCGGAAATGGCGCGTATCAAAGTACTTCCATTGAAACTTTCTGAACTGCCTCCTGTTCTGACCAAAGGTCTCTGTATAAGATTGCGCATTGGCGGATGCAGACAGTAGAAGTAAAAAAGGCAATAGCCAAACCAATGCAGGTATGATTCCCGCATTTTTCTGTTTTTGAACAATATGGTATTCCTTTTTATACAAATTCACAGCATTTGACAAAAATCAGCGTGGAATAGTTTAACGACATCCGCTTCATTCCGGGCTTTGGAACGATTGCGTTAATTTTGACGACAATTTACACACAATCCACCGATTTGCCATGTTAAAAATCAGTTTGCTTACCTATAATGATTTTCAGGAAAATACCTACCTGATCACCAATGAAAAAAATGAATGCTGGATCGTGGACCCCGGTATGTACTACCCCAACGAAAAAAAGCGATTCGAAGCCAGGATAAGCGAACTGGGTCTGGTTCCCAAAGCTATAATAAACACCCATGCACACATAGACCATGTTTTTGGAGTTCAGTTTGTAAAAGATACTTATGGCATCGGTTTTGGTCTGCACAAACAAGATGTGTCGGTTTTGGACTACGCGGTTTCATCGGCTGCGGTGTTCGGGCTGGATTTTGAGTCGGCGCCAGTCCCTGATTTTTTTATCCCGGATAATGCGCCACTGACGCTGGGGGATGATGAGGTATATGTATATCATTGTCCCGGTCATTCACCCGGCAGTATCGTGTTTTATTATGCTCCCGGAAACTGGGCCATTGGCGGTGATGTGTTGTTTCAGGGAAGTATTGGCAGAACAGATCTACCCGGCGGCGATTTTGACACACTCATTCACAGCATCAGAGAAAAGTTGTTCAAGCTGCCAGACAATGTAGTGGTTTATCCCGGACACGGCCCGTCTACCTCGATCGAAAACGAGCGGAAGAATAATCCGTTTTGCCGGGAGGTGTAGGTAAAATCCCCGGGCAGCTCATTATATACACCTGACTTCGGGCAGCGATCAGATAGCAATTCCATATTTTGGGCGACCCGGTAACCTGTCCTTGTTATCTGTATTCAGTTTCGCATTGCATATTTTTAGCTATTTGCGTACACTGTAAGGCGTTTATGGATACCTCGAGTACTTATGGACCGGGCGGGAGCAATTGCGGATATTGATTCTTTAACTACATGCATCATTTTAAATAATGTTGCTAAAATAGTATTTTAAGTATTTTTGCCTCAAATTTACACTAATGGTAAAGACAGGTAGCACAATGGTGAGTATATATACTGAGATGACTCCGAATCCGGAGACGATGAAATTTGTGGCCAATAAGTTGTTATATCCCGGTAAGAGCATAGATTTTCCGGATGAGGCATCGGCAACGCCTTCGCCTTTGGCAAAGGATTTGTTTGCATTTCCGTTTATCCGCGGTGTATTCATAGCAAGCAATTTTGTAACGCTTTCCAAGACACAGGATTCCCAATGGGATGATGT
>CAIYJV010000182.1 GCA_903926605.1 uncultured Bacteroidota bacterium | reverse complement strand
TGTTTTGAAGGCACAAGATAACTAACATAGGGCTGCGCAATATATTCTCAATTGCTATGCTTGCTGATACCAGCGCGTGTGCACACCTTGGGGCGCTGTTTGCTAGTGCAGCATCCCCAAAAATTAAATCCAGAACTTAGCACAGGCTCACCGACCCGCCTTGTACAGAGTCGCCTGGCATGCTCAAAATACAAAGATGTCGCTCCGGCATTTGCGAAGCGACATCTTTGTATTTATTTTGTCATAATATTAACGAATCAGCGTCAATGTACCCGTATATGTTTTATTCGCAATACTTCCTGGTTGCGACAATATGACCACATAATTATAGGTACCCAGGTCTTGCGGCACTCCTTTGTATGTTCCATCCCAACCATCGGCTGGATCATTGGTACGGAACATCTCTACACCCCACCGGTCAAATATTTTCATATCCACCAGCTTCTCGTATTTCAGATTCACCACATGAAACTTGTCGTTTAGACCGTCGTTGTTGGGTGAAAATGCAGACGGGATGAAGGGTGTCATATTATCGTCCACCCTGATCGTCACATAAGCAGTATCGCGGCAGCCGTACAGGCTAATGCCAACCACTGTATAGGTGGTGGAGTCAAGCGGCCTGGCTACAGGATCATTAATATTATTGTTCGTAAGCGTCCCGTCATTGGGATACCAGTAGTAATAGTCCGCACCATCCGCATTAAGCTGGATGTGACCACCATAGGGGATAATATTGTCGGGCGTAACATTTACCAATATTATCGGCGGCTTTGAGTGAATAGTCTCTACATCATATGTGGTGCATCCGAATGATGAAACCGTGGCCGAGATTGTATAGGTATAGTCGCCTACTCCCCAGAAATAAGTGATGGTATCATCGTAGACCGTCAGGTTGGTCGCTGGCGTCCACGCAAAAGTCATTGCGGGTGCAACGCCCTGTGTATAAGGGTGCGCGATCATCTCCAGAGGTTTCACCAGGCAAACGGTAGTATCATGGGTTACCGTACGGATACCCAGTGTGATCACATCAACTGTTCCGGTAGCCGAGGCTGTACAACCCAGATAGTCCGTCACGGTAAGACTTGTCTCGTATACACCGGCAGCCGAGTAATTGTAGCTGGGCGAATTGGCCACGCTGGTAGTGCCGTCGCCAAAACTCCATAAGGAGGCAAGCCCGGTTCCTACCGATGTATTGGTAAACACAACCGGTGTCATCGCGTTGAGGCAGAACGTGTCCTGCACCGGTGTGAACGAGGCACTGACAGGGTGATAGAAATTTACGGGTATACTCATGCTGTCTTTACATCCGGGCCCATAAGTCTGGTACACCAGTTTTATGACATAACTACCAATGTACGATGGAAAGTCATTATAAATATGATTCCCGCTGTCTGTCGTCGTCGTGAGCAGGCCGCCGTCGCCAAACGACCATGTATTGGTATACCCTGCAGGTGTAGAATTGCCATTTACAAAAACTTCGTCTCCGTTACAGCCTGGTTTAGTGGTCGTATCGAAATAGGCGTGCACCGGGGGATCTACCAACGTTACGTCAGGTGCCGGGCAATTGGTAATATTGATGGCAGCAACTATACTTGTATAATTGCCTGCCAGCAAATTGGGTACGGTCAGCGTATCATCACCAGCAACAGTAAGTGAAACCGGCGAACCTGTTGCACCTAAATAGCTTACAATAGCAGATGCCCCGGCCGGAAGATTATACAATTTTATGTAGCCATCGTTTTTTCCACATATGGTTGGGCTAACCCCGTAGTCACTGATACTTGGTGACGTAAGTGTAATATCCGGGCCCGTGGTCGTGCATCCGCCCACAGAGGCAGCGATACCCGAATACAAACTGGATGGATACCTTGCGCACAACCCGGTCAGAGTCACAGTGCTGTCTGCAGCTACTGTTCCGGACCACGTATGTGGCACACCGTCCTGGCTATAATTTACTGTTGCTGTAAATCCAGGCCAAAGTCCGTGTATGGTAATTGTTCCATCGCACTTACCACATACAGTTGTCGAGGTGGAGGTTTCTGTAAACGCCAGCGTACTGGAGGTGAGCGTGATGGTTACGGTGTTGGAGGTGCAGGGGCCGACCTTTATGTAAAAAGAATAAACACCTGCCGCAAGTCCCGTAAGGGTTATGGTACTGTCGGCGGCGGCTGTTGAAGTCCACACGGGTACCATGGTACCATCTATGGTCTCAAACATCGTATCAATCTGACCGGGAGTTATTCCATACAGTTTAATGGTTCCATCGTTAGTTCCACAAGCAGTAGGATTGGTACCCGTGATAGCAGAAATGTGTGGGCCAGTTATGCCCGAAACTGTTACATAAGCAAACGAGGAATCGGCGCAACCCAAAGCCACGGCCTCGTAGGTGGTTGAACTTGTGGGCGCGACAACCAATGTAGGTCCGGTACCCAACAACGCATGCGTTACCGCATTGTACCAGTAAATCGTAGAGGAAGAATAAGGAACCGGAGCAAAGGGTATCGTACCCACAGTATAGGAGGCGCCACCTGCCGCTGGCGTGAATCGCCAGGCTTCATTGGTGGCGGACCAAGTGGATGGGTAGTTCCTGCCCGGTGCCACAGTAGCAGCTGTACCAGCAGCGTTCTGGACTCCACATATCGCATATCCATTATTCCAATTAGTACAAATGGTTTTGTGAGCTATAAAAACGTCAACGATATTTGATGTTTCATATAATACCATTTGTGTTGTAGTATATTCTCCGGGACATTCTAAGTCATCAAACATATAGCACTTGCAAAATGTCACCACAAATTTCCTGTTGGGCGCTACACCGTCGGTAGAATAAGTACAGGTACCGCCATAGTCAGCATAGTCAATATCGCACCACGGCCCGCAAATACTGTTCAGCACACTGGTGTTACCGAGTAATACGGACGATATGGTCCAGGGTGCATAAGCACCGGCCAGCGTCATATCAAAACACAAGGTACCGTTCGCGCCTACCAATACCTGTGTATAATTGGTGCCATAGAAATTGAATGTAAAACCCAGCGCAAACGGATTTGAGTATACATCATCTGATCCGATTGAACAATCTGTGGGTATATCGCCCACCAAATGAGCCGTGAGTGTATCTATTGAACTACAACCACCCAGAGCAGACTGCGTAATTGTAATTTGCGCGCGTGAGGTCAGGAACGCGATTACTAATAAAAATATAGATAGAAGTTTTTTTGTCATAGCCGGTTATTTTAACTGTCTTGATTAATTGTGGTGATTTCACCCGATCGCAAATGCCCCCATTGGCAATCAAGACATTATGATCCTAAAAAAAGGTTGGCAAAGTTATAAAATAATTCAAATCCATTACTAACTATTAGCAATAATTCTAAATTGCAATTTACATTTAAAATTTAATGCTTTAAACAAGTCACGGGCGCCAGTTCGCATCACCATTTGCGGAAAACAATCACTGAGCATCTTTATTTTCAGACAAATTTTCCAATTTTTGTGGAAAAACAATATTTTTGCTTTATGAACTTTCCAGCCAACTTGCGTTACCTGAGAAAAAGAACCGGCAAAACTCAGGGCGAATTGAGTGCCGATCTGGGTATTGGCAGAACAACAGTTGCCAATTATGAAGCCGGCGTGAGCGAACCCAGTATAGACATATTGCTCAATATCATCAATCACTTTGATGTAACGGCTGATATGCTTTTGTCCAGAAACCTTACCAAAGAAGGCTACTTGCCAGGCTCTGGTCGTGACACAACGGCCCGGCCAATAACGGGATATTCCGGTATGCCCAGAGTGGTCACTGTAGACCAGAAAGGCAATGACAATATAGTATTCGTGCCGATAAAAGCCAGGGCAGGCTACCTGAACGGCTACGAAGACCCCGAATATGTGGAGACGCTACCCACTTTCCGTTTACCGGGGCTGGCAAACAACACCTATCGTATGTTTGAAGTGGAGGGCCCATCTATGACACCCAACCTTCAACACGGTGACAAAATAATTGCCGAATGGGTGGAAGACCTCAATAGCTTGAAAGACAATCACGTATATGTTATAGTCCATACTGGCGGCGTGGCCGTGAAAAGAGTGATAAACCGCTATAAGGAAACAGGTAAATTTTACCTAAAGTCTGACACCATTGCGCACAGAGCCGAGTATCCTGTACTGGAAATAGACCCTGCCGACATAAAAGAGGCATGGTATGGCAAACTGAAACTGAGTACAGATTTTACAGAGCCGGCAGAGGTATATCACCGACTGGCCGATTTGGAAACTGATGTGATGGAAATGAAAAGGTATTTTAAAGACAATAAATAGAAGCAGCAACTGCCCCTGTTTGTTTTGTAAAGGTTTGTCCTGACAGACGCTACTCGCGATTCGTCGTTCGAATACACCTATAAAACAAGGTATCCCGCACTATAATGCCAGGATGTTCAATGCGTCTGTAGGGCACAAAAGAAAATAGCCGGCGATAACCGGCTATTCCTAATATCTTTAGAAAAGACTTATTTCAGAGACTTAGAAAGGCAGATCGTCTATATAGTCATACACACAGGGCGTAATTTCTTTGCCCGTAATGTCTATTAAACCATATTTTCCTTCTACCTGTACCTTCAGATAGCCTTTGTCAGACGGCATGCTGATGTAGTCGTACTTGATGGAAATAATTTCCTTTCCGCGCTTGTCAATATAGCCCCAGCGCTTGCCGATACGCACTTTAGCCATTACCGTTACATGCTTGCCGACAGAAGAATCAAACACGTCTACGTCGTAAAACTTGCCAATAAAATCGTATTTACAGGGAATTATTTCCTTTCCGAAAATATCCACATAGCCACTTTTCCGGTTGATCTTTACCGAGGCCACACCATCGAGGAAATCGCCGATAAAATCGTACTTACAAGGCACTATCTCCTTACCAGACTTATCTATATATCCCCATTTCCCATCCTTCTGCACTGCGGCCACGTCTACAGTGGAATCCGATTGTGCATAACAAACGGTTGAAAAAACCAAAAACAATAAAACGTGCAAAAAACGCTGCATAAAAAATTTTGTGAGCAAATGTAAAAAAAAACTTTTCCAATTTCACATTCTTTAACATAATTTAATTACACAGCAATGTAAATCAATCGCTTTTA
>CAIYJV010000181.1 GCA_903926605.1 uncultured Bacteroidota bacterium | reverse complement strand
TATTCTTCTTTTTTAGGTTTTCGATATGAGCAATGTGGTGATCCAAATGCCAGGCGTAAAGACCCACCATACGCACTATTGGGACTTCGGTGTTCTGCTCTGGGTGAAAGAAAGTACGCTTCCAGTCATTTTCGTTCAGGGTACTCAGCAGGGCTACTGAACGAAGGTGCATTTGTTTCAGCATCAACACAGATACAGATACCGGTACCGTGAAGCAATCCGGTAATTCTGCCCAGCGATTCTCGTCATATGGCTTTATAATGGGACGGTCTTCAGTAAGTGTGAGGCGGAGACGTATGTAGGCATTCATGTGGCTATCGGCAATATGGTGCACCAACTGGGCTACGGTCCAGCCACCTTCGCGGTAAGGTGTATTGAGCTGGGCAAATGAAAGGCCTGCAAGACATTGTTCCAGCTTGTCCGGCCCGACCTCCCAGGTCCGCAGCCAGGAATTAAAGATATCCCTGCTCACGGTTTCAGGCATCTGAAACCGGCCAATCGGATACTTCAGCGATTCTAAAGTTTTGTCGTCCACAAAAAAGCTTTTTCAGGTTAATTGTTACCAGCGCCATTGTTGAAAACTTCGTTGTAGAAGCTGCGTTCGGTTGGCGATGGAGAATAAGATTTTTTCAGCCTGGAATAGTGATTTCTCTGGGTAAAAAAGTAGTTAAGTATATCGTTTCCATCGGTACATAACAGTACGAGGTCTGGTTCGGCATATCGTAGCCGCTCCAGATATAGCGACAGACAATCTTCCAGAGTATAATGTTCGATGCCCGCATTCAGTATTTCTTTATCCGGGAATCGGTTTTGAAGCAGCGTGGTTGCTATGAATTCGTTGTCCAGATAGGGCTGGTATATCGTAGAGTTGCCGAGGAACAATACGGTTTGTTTTTTCTTGGGAAAGGTAAGGTTATGGTCCATTCTCAATCCCTGAGCGTTTACCTTGAGCCGGTATGGCAGGTTCATAGATCCGCCGATCACCTCATTCCCATTGGGCGTCAGGTCACCCACAATCCTGGCCCTCATAGAGTCTGGATAGACTTTAGTATTCCTGAAATTGTTGTATTTCAGAATAATGTTAGTAAACAGGTTGGCAATATAGCTACTGCCGTTTTTAGACCAGTTAACCTCGTCCTGTATGGTGGCAAGGTCGCCCACATCATTGCTGGCAATGGCTGTAGTCAGATCGACGCAGTCAATATTCAGGCTGCTGCAGGTTTCCAGGATAAAAGGAATGCCGAAGTTGTTGGCAGGCGAAGCCGCTTTTCCTACCTCGGGCGAAACAACCACCACCACGAGCTTAATACAGTCATTTTCGGCTGCCGACTTGAAGGAAACTAGCGTGCTTCTGTATCGTTCTTCCAGTTCTGTATATACTTTGTTGCCTGATGACTGTTGTAAGATCTCGTCCTTCAGAACCTTGGGGTATCTGTCGTTTATGGCTTTGCGGTCCAGCTGAATAGCAACTTCGTCGCCGTTCCTGTGTTTGAATTTGCAACCGCCCAATAACAAAATAAAAGAAACAGCAAGTGCCACAAATGCGCCTGCACTTAAACTACCAACCGGATATACAAAGCATTCACCTATTCGTGCAAGCAATTTTCGTCGCATAATTTCCGCCCGCGGTTATCATTTCAAAAAAATTTTCCGGCCTTCCAGAGCGCCGGAAATCTGAAACACCTGTTGAAGCAAAGATAAACAACAATTGACATTTATTGCGGTGAAAACCACAATCAAATCCAAATTAAAACATAAAACCAATCCTTATACTGCGGCCATTTTTGTTGACATAGCCACCCTTAAAATGCCTAATTTTGCCCCTTATGCAGAATTACTTTTCAGGACTCAACGAGCAGCAGGCAATTGCAGTTGCACATATCGACGGGCCTTTGATGATTGTTGCCGGAGCCGGAAGCGGTAAGACCAAGGTATTGACCACCCGTATAGCCCACCTGATGCATCAGGGCGTAGATCCTTTTAATATTCTGGCCCTCACTTTTACCAACAGGGCCGCAGCCGAAATGAAGGAAAGGGTAGAACACATTTTGGGCAACAACGAGGCCCGCAATCTCTATATTGGTACCTTTCACTCCATATTCGCCCGCATTCTGCGCGCCGAAGCACATAAACTGGGTTACCCCAACGATTTTACCATTTACGATACAGACGATGCCAAGAGCGTGATAAAAAGCATCATTCAGGAAATGAACCTGGACGACAAACATTACAAACCGGCATTTGTCTACAACCGCATCAGCGCTGCAAAAAACGCGCTGCTTAATGCGGCAGAATACAAACTCGATAAATATATACAGCAGGAAGACATACGCTCATCCCGGCCACTGATAGGAGATATTTTTGAGGCTTACGCGAAAAAGTGTTTCCGCAATGGTGCCATGGATTTCGACGATCTGCTTTTCAATATGTACCTCCTGCTGACAAATGTGCCCGAAACACTGGCAAAGTACCAGCATAGGTTCAGGTACATTCTCATAGACGAGTATCAGGATACCAACCTGGCTCAGTACAATATTATCAAGCTGCTTGGTGCGGTGTACGAAAACATTTGCGTGGTGGGCGACGACGCTCAGAGTATCTATTCGTTCCGCGGGGCTACGATCCAGAATATTCTGAATTTCCAAAACGATTACCGCGACGTAAAGATCGTGAAGCTGGAGCAGAACTACCGGAGCACACAGACCATTCTGAATGTGGCCAATAATATAATAGGGCATAACAAAAACCAGATTCCAAAAGAGTTGTGGACGGACAACGCAGAAGGTGAAAAGATAACCCTGGTGCGCACGATGACTGATAACGATGAAGGGCGGTTTGTGGCAGATGCGGTGAAAGAACACCAGATGCGGTACCACTATGCCAACCGTGACTTTGCCATCCTGTACCGTACCAACGCCCAGAGCCGTTCGTTTGAAGAAAGTCTCCGCCGAATGAATCTCCCCTATAAACTGGTAGGAGGCACATCGTTTTACCAGCGCAAGGAGGTAAAAGACCTGTTGGCGTACCTGAGGCTTGTGGTGAACTCCAGAGACGAAGAAAACCTGAAAAGGATAATAAATTACCCGGCACGTGGCATAGGTAAGACCAGTGTGGAGCGTATAGGGGTACTGGCATCTGAAACCAATCGCACATTCTGGGAAGTGATAGAACAGGGCGGTTGCGGCAATAAAGTTGACGAATTTGTGATGATGGTACGTAGTTTCCGAACCATGCTGGAGACAAAAAACGCCTATGATGTTGCCTTCCACATTGGAAAGAGCACAGGTCTGGTGCAAGAGCTGTACAACGACAAAAGCGTAGAGGGACTGGCACGATACGAGAACATACAGGAACTGCTTAACTCAATAAAAGAATTTACCGAAACACCCGACGAAGAGGGTGAGTTGAAAGACAAAAGCCTGGGTAGTTATCTGCAACAGATCACATTATTGACCGATGTGGACAACGATAAGGATGCCAATGCAGATGCGATAAAGCTGATGACGGTGCATGCAGCCAAAGGCCTTGAGTTTAAGTGTGTATTTGTAGTGGGCATGGAAGAAAACCTGTTTCCGGCTTCTATGGCGCTATTTGACCGGGAGGGATTGGAGGAAGAACGCCGCCTGTTTTATGTAGCAGTGACACGGGCCAAAGAAAGGTTATGGGTAACCTATTCCGGAAGCAGGTACCGTTTTGGCAGCCTCGTGCAAAATGATCCCAGCCGGTTTATACAGGAAATACCTGAATCCAGATTGGACAAGAGCTTTACGGGTACAGGCAGCAGGGGTGGAGGGAATGCACCGCAGGGAAATATCTTCGGTCATGGCTTCCAGAACAAAGCAGATGCACAGTCGCTTGAAAAATTGCCGTCACTTAAAAAACTAGCCGACAAACTAGCCGCTTCTTCGGCCCGCACCCAAGCTCCCGCCCGGAATGTGTCCGGCGACTTCAGTTCGGACGATACAAGCAATCTGGCACCCGGAATGCAGGTGGAGCACCAGAAATTTGGAAAAGGTAAAGTGGTGACCGTGCAGGGTGGTGCCAACAACCGGATAGCCGAAATAGATTTTGGCCCGGCTGGCGGCGTTAAAAAAATCATGCTCAACTATGCCCGGCTAAAGATAATTGCCTGATCAGCCATGACCAGACACTTGTGTGTGTGCAACCTGCCTTTTGGGCTCGGTTTCGGTGGCTTGTCTATGTGCGCCCGTTGGCGATAAAACTAAAAGCAAATTATTTGTATTGTGAACAAAGTCAGGTATCTTGCAATATCGTAGTAACAAAAATGTCTAGCTTTTGGAACGGAAATATAGCTTAGAGGGGTTGGAAGAGTTGACGAACGGAGATAGAGATGAACTTGCTGAATTTGTGCGGCAATTTATTGCCGACATTTCTTTTTCTGTTACCCACCTCATAGAGGCTGCTCCCACCCGCGATATTCCGTCGCTGAAGTTTTATCTGCACCGTGCAAAAGGTGTGGTACTCACACTGTGTATTTCCATTTTGGAAGAGCCAATAAGATTTTTGGAAAAAAACTTTGAAAATTCTGTTTATGACGACTTGTGTATGCAGCAATTACAATTTGTAATTACTACTTTGCAGGACGTTGTGTCTGATCTGGAAGCGGAATTCGGACGCGGTTGAGATTTCTTTATATATTCTTTCACCCACAAATCGGAGATTATGCGTATCAGGCAGGAGCATTTTATAGACGGAAAATGGACCGAAACGCTGCAAGGCGAAGGATTTAACAAGGGTAAGGCGCAGTTGGTATTGTTGTTTGGTAGCCCGGACACTATAACACAAAGCGATGTTGCGGCACACCAGAAAGAGCAATATCCCGAAGCCCATTTGGTTTTTGCGTCTACAGCAGGCGAAATACTCGGTTCCAGGGTGTTCGATGGTTCGGTAGTGTCCACGGCTATTGAATTTGAAAAAACAAAGGTCCGCGCCACATCCGTCGCACTTACCGACACCAGAAGCAGTATAGAAACAGGAAAAGCGCTAATGGATTCGCTCAAGGCAGACGATCTGGCTTTTGTATTTGTGGTAAGCGACGGCACCATGATAAATGGAAGCGAACTGGTGGCCGGAATCAATTCGGTAAACGACAGAAACGTGCCCGTGACCGGTGGACTGGCGGGCGATGGGGCAATGTTCAGGCAAACTTTTACGGGCCTTAATTCCGACCCCTCCAGTGGAAAGGTGATAGCCATAGGATTTTATAGTCAAAATCTTCGCATTGGTCATGGCACCGTGGGCGGTTGGGACGAGTTTGGGCATGAGCGCGTCATAACCAAATCAGACAAAAACATATTGTATGAGATAGATGGCAAAAGTGCGCTGGATCTTTATAAGACCTACCTGGGGGACTATATGAACGAATTGCCGGGTTCGGCGCTTCTGTTTCCTTTGTCTTTGAAAAAAGAGGATTCAGACCGGTCGCTGGTGCGCACAATTTTGTCTATAAACGAGGCGGACTCCAGCATGGTATTTGCCGGTAATATGCCCGAGGGCAGCAAAGTGCGGTTTATGAAAGCCAATTTTACCAATTTGATAGATGGGTCTTCTAAGGCTGCACAATTGTCGTTTGCCGAGTTGAAACAACACGATGCGGAATTGGCTATCCTGATCAGCTGTGTAGGCCGCAAGCTGGTGCTGCACCAACGTACAGAAGAAGAAACCGAAGCCGCCGGAGCTATTTTCGGCCCCGGTGTGGCGATGACGGGATTTTACTCATACGGAGAAATTTCACCCTTCAGTTCGGGTACAGACTGCGAACTGCACAACCAGACAATGACGATTACAACGCTAGCTGAAGTATAAAATACGATGGAGTACAACAGTTTGTTATCCCGGCAGATGACAAGGTATCTGCCCGAGGAGTTCCGGAACGACACCAGGCTAGCCCCTTTCCTGCAAGCCATAAATGACTATTATGTGTCTGAAGAGCGCGACCGGAAAATTTCGGAACACGCATTTGCCATCAGCGAACGCGAGTATCAGGAGTTGTACGAGAATATGCGTAGCCAGAACGAGGTGATCAGGCAGTCTATCCAGCAACTCAGGGAGGCCATTTCACGTATAGCAGCCGACAGCCAGCAAGACTTCAATGCCCAGAACGACGACATACTCTATATCATCAGTTTCCTGAAAGACCAGATTGAGAAGTCTAAGGATATTGAAAAATACCTGATACAGGCACGCGACTCTGCTGAAGCCGCAGCCAAAGCAAAAAGCGATTTTCTTTCGGTGATGAGCCATGAGATACGCACACCACTCAATGCCATAATTGGGTATATACACCTGCTTATAAACGAAAATCCCCTGCCAGCCCAGGTAGAATATCTCAACATATTGCAGATTTCCGCAAGAAACCTGTTGAGTCTGATAAACGATGTACTGGACTTCAGCAAGATCGAAGAAGGCAAAATAGTATTTGCCGACAGCGATTTCGACCTCCGCATGTTGCTCAACGATATACGTCAGGCTCATAAAGTCATGGCCGAAGAAAATGGAAATTCGATCAGGGTAATGGTTGACGAAGAAATTCCCCGTTTTCTGAAAGGAGACACAACCAGGCTCACCCAGATCCTGAACAATCTGATTTCCAATGCTATTAAGTTTACCAAGAAAGGTAAAATTGTCATTGAATTGGAATTGAAGTCGGTTCTGGACAAAAAGTGCGAGATTTTCTTCTCTATCACAGACAATGGAATCGGCATTTCAGAAGAAAGCCAGCAAAACATCTTCGAGCGATTCACTCAGGCGCACCAATATATTACCCGCCAATTCGGTGGCTCAGGCCTTGGGCTGGCGATAATAAAAAAATTGCTGAGCCTTATGGGCAGCGATATTTTTGTGGAGAGCCAGCCTGGCAAGGGGTCTAAATTCTATTTCACTTTAGAGCTCGAAAAGAGCAACATCATAACCATAGATGACGTAGAGGTTCCGAAAGTAAAGGAAGATCTGGGCGGCATACGGATTCTGCTGGTAGAAGACGTGTTTTTCAATGCCATGCTGGCCCGGAAAATGCTCAATAACTGGAATGCAGTAGTAGACATAGCAGAAAATGGGTTGATCGCCGTAGAAAAGGCAAGGAAAGAGAAATACGACCTGATACTTATGGATGTGCAGATGCCCGTAATGGACGGACTGACCGCAACGACCGAGATCCGAAAATTTAACCCGGATATTCCTGTTTTTCCGTTAACCGCTTCTACCTCTACAGACATGCAGGAAAAGTTCATTCGGCTGGGCGTGAACGAGTTTATTTTCAAACCCATCAATCCCGACTCCCTGTTCAATACCATTTCAAGATTTGTAGTAAAACGGCATTTGAAAGGCAACACGGAACCCGGACAATAGCAGCAGACCAGACTGGATTTATCAAATTGATATCGCCTGTGGCTTCCGGTGGTGGGGCCAAAAGGGTAAAACGTAATATTCATGTCTGGCGAAACAACCATCAGGCCGCAACTCCGCACCTACGATCTTACGATGATCGTGGCAGGCCTTGTAATAGGCATGGGCATCTTTCGCGTGCCCACAGAGGTGGCACAGAAAGCCGGCACGCCGTCTGTCTTTTTTCTGGCCTGGATCACCGGTGCAGTAGTCAGCCTGTTCGGCGCACTTACTTTTGCCGAGATCGGCTCAAGGTTTCCGGTGGCAGGCGGGTTTTACAAGATTTTCTCTCACTGTTATCATCCGGCATTCGCATTCATGGTCAACTGGATCATTGTGATCAGTAATGCTGCATCCACGGCAGGCGTGGCCATAATGGGCGCAGAGTATATAGCTCCGGTTCTTTTGCCCGGCATGCGCCATGAGACCGCAATACCCCTGGTCACCGTGTCTTCCACGCTCTTCCTTTATATTGTAAACCTGATCGGGATCCGGGTAAGTGCCCGCATGCTCAATGTGCTTATGGCAGTGAAGATATGCCTGCTCATCATGCTTATATTGGCTGTTTTTCTGGTACAGGGGCCGGGAGCCACCGCGCCTGTTCCGGTACCCGTGCGTTCTGGCAAAGATGCGCTGAGGGCTTTTTTTCTTTGTTTCATCCCTGTTTTTTTTACTTACGGGGGTTATCAGCACACTATGAATTTTGGTAATGACGTGCCCAATGCTCGTCGTACAGTACCGCGGGCTATTTTCCTCGGGATAGGACTGGTTATGGTATTGTACCTGGGCGTAAATGTGGCCTATGTGCAGATTCTGGGCTTTGGCGGTGTGGCCCATTCCACCACCATCGCTTCTGATATAGCAGGTCTCCTTTTCGGTACCATAGGCTACAAAATGGTGTCTATCATCATGTTCCTTTCGGTCATGGCCTACGTAAATGTGTCTATCATGGTCAACCCGCGCATTTATTATGCCATGGCCGAAGATGGTGTATTGCCCCCATTGTTCAAAAAGATCAACACGCACACGCAGGTACAGGAATTTGCAGTATCGGTATTCTGCGCGATTATACTCGTCACCTTGTTTACCATGGCGTCATTTCAAACCATTTTAGAACACGTCATGTTTTTCGACAGCATAAGTCTTATCGCCGCTGCAGCTGCCATATTCATACTCAGGCACAGGGCAAGACATCTTGCCGTAATGCCGGATGTCTTCAAGATGCCGGGATATCCTGTGTTACCCGCAATATTTATGCTGGTGTACATTGCGGTAAACGTAAGTGTGTTCTATGCCAACCCTAATGCTGCTTATGCGGGCTTTGCCCTTTTTGTGGCTGGTTTCCCGCTGTATCATATAATCCGGTATGGGCTGAAATCCCGGAAAGTATCCGGGTAATAAGCTATTTTTTGTCAATTGGGGTGTAACCTGAAAAACCTATATTTGCTCTTACACATTTAAAACCAGCATTTTTTACCCAGAAAACAGCCTTGTTATGAAAAAAATACTTGTTACCGGCGGATGCGGATATATAGGCGGACACACAATTGTGGACCTCATTGAAAATGGATTTGACGTAATATCTGTAGACGACCTCTCGCGGGGATCGGTAAAAATGCTGCATGGTGTTGAAAAAATTGTAGGTCGTCCCGTTAAGAATTACAAGGTTAATTTGTGCGACCTCGACGATACCGAAGCCATCTTCCTTGAAAACCCCGATATAGCCGGTGTCATTCATTTTGCTGCTTTTAAGACCGTTCCTGAATCGGTAAATGAACCACTCAAGTATTTCCGCAACAATTTCAATTCACTCATCAATATTCTACAATGCGCCGAGGAATTTGACGTGCATAATTTCGTATTTTCTTCATCCTGTTCGGTTTACGGCAATGCAACCGCATTGCCGGTAGTGGAAGAGGCACCATTTGCCGAGGCCGAATCGCCCTACGCCCGCACCAAACAAGTGGGCGAGGCCATGTGCCGTGATTTTACGCATATCAACAAGCATTTCAATGCAATATTGCTTCGTTACTTCAATCCTGCCGGTGCGCACCCATCATCCTACATCGGTGAGTTCAACGAACAAGCCGAAAACGTCGTACCCGTGATAACGCAGACAGCCATCGGTAAGCGCGCATCAATGAGCGTTTTTGGGAATGACTACGATACCCGCGATGGCTCCTGTATACGCGACTACATTCATGTTATGGATATTGCGAATGCACATACCAAGGCGTTGCAGTACATACTCGAAGACCGCAACAAAACCAATTGCGAGGTTTTCAACCTTGGCACTGGTAATGGCGTGAGCGTACTGGAACTGATCCACGCATTTGAAAAAGTGTCGGGCCAGAAGCTCAATTTTAATATTGCGCCACGCAGACCAGGTGATGTGATCGAAGTGTTTGCAAACAACAACAAAGCCAGGAGTCTGCTGGGATGGGAAACAAAATATGACCTCGATGCCATGATGGACACTGCCTGGAAATGGGAGCAAGCCTTCTTCGGTACCAAAAAATAAGCTATAGCAGGAAAGATTTGGTTTCTGACCAACCAATTTGGAAATTGATGCGTCTACTAGAACGGCTGGTGGCGTAAAATTTACTTATAGGGTATTAACTTGATATTAATATAAATGATTTTTACGTCTCATGCGAATCTGATTTGGGAAATTTTAATGACTTTTTCATAAAAAAGGCGTTGCTTTTTTTGGATTACGTTAAATTAATAATAAATTTGTGGCACTCCATTGTCAACATTAGGTCAAAAGCAATGTTAGTTGCCCGTTTTGTCAATTAGCTGTGGAAAAAAATATTTTTATGAAAAAACTTCGCTCGTTCCTTAGTGTTACTTTTTGCACATTACTGTTACTTTCCGGCGGTTGGGCCAGTGCCAGCCATTTGGTGGGGATGGACTTGAAGTATACCCATATTACCGGCAATACGTACAAAATCACGTTGATAGCCTACGGTAACTGCGGTTCCAACACTGGTTCAGGTTCGGCATATTCTACCCTGCCAACGAGTACACCCACGGTATATGTGTTAAATGGTGCTTCACTGGTCGCTACTTTAACGCTCGCCATTGAGGCTCCATCTGCAGGCACCGAAATCACACCGGTTTGTCCCTCTGAGTTAGCCTCAACCCAGTGTACCGATGTGACATATGCGATCCCCGGTATTAAGCGATTTACATACAGTACTACTTATACTTTGCCAACTACTTCTCAATATTGGAGATTTTTGTTTACTGGTGCTTTAGGCGCGAGCTCAGCAGGTCGCGCTGCGGCCATAACCAACCTTACTGGCCCCGGTTCTACGTTAATTCAGCTGATTGATACACTCAACAACCAGTATGCGCCAAACAACAGCCCAAACCTCACTATCGTACCGACGCCGTTCTTTTGCAATTTGAATGCCGACAACTACAATCCCGGTGCCATAGATGCTGATGGCGACAGCCTCAACTTTCAGTTGGCGCCAGCTATGAATGGTTCATTAACGTCTACTCCCGGTGGTATGTGTGGCTATGTGGCTCCCTATACGCCTACGAATCCTTTACAGGTAACAACGATGACGTTCAATACTACAAATGGTCAGATTTCATTCTTTCCAAATGGTTTGCAGCGATCTGTGGTTGTATATAATATTGAAGAGCATCGCGGCGACACACTGGTAGGGACCAGTCAGCGGGAAATGACATTTACAGTACTCACTTGTACCAATACCCCGGCATCTGGTGTCCTAACAGGGGCGACAAATGGCGTCATTGACAGTGGTACCCATTTTCATATTTGCCAGAATACCGGTCCTTTCACAGTCCATATTAACCCGACCGAGCCCAATCCGACCAATAATATTACCGTAACCTATTCAGGTCTCCCTGCCGGTGCTACGTTTACGATCACAAATAACACGACGCCAACCCCACTATGTGGTTTCAACTGGACTTCCACAGGTGTTGCCCCAGGTACTTATACTTTCTACGTTACTTATACAGATAATAACTGTCCACTTTCGGGCGTTCAAACGCTTGCTTACAACATCCAGATCAATCCTCAACCCACGATTACTGATTCTGTATCTACTGTGGCTTGCGATGGAAAAGCTTTGGTAACCATAATTCCGGGTACCGGTCTTAGCCAGATCATAAAAGTTGTGGCTGGCCCCGGCGATACCATTCTGACTTATTATGACTCCACATCTGTGCCCAGTTATACAGACAGTCTCGGGGCCGGTACTTATACGGTTACACTTACGTCTACTGCGGGATGTACCAATTCCACAACATTCAATGTCGGCACAGTCATACAACCTACCATTACCTGGAATCTGATCACACCCGTAACCTGCCTTGGCCCGGCGCATTTCCAGGTTATTGGCGGCCCAACCGGCGCTGGCCCATGGGTTATAAAGGTTTCAGATGCTCCCGGTGACACCATACAGACGATCACTGGAGTCACTACTACCTTTATAGATAGTCTTCCGGCAGGTTCCTATACCATTACTATATTTAATGCACAGGGTTGCAACGCCTTCGTTTCATTTACCCTTGCGCCTCCACCACCCATTGTGCCTACCGGTACCTTTACCGACCCGTCTTATTGTGGTGCCACCGACGGTACCATTACGCTGCATTCTTTGTGGCCCGGAACTACCGATACGATCAAATTTACCTACAATGGCACAGTTCAGCCGTCACAGGTACATGTAGTTGCCGCCGACAGCACCGTCACGATCACAGGATTGGCCGCTGGACTTTACACCGGCATCACTGCGACCTACGGTCATTGCGTTTCGTCTGTTGTAGGTCCGATCACACTTACCAATCCGCCTTTCACTATGAGGGCTATCGCCTATACCAATCCTAGCTGGTGCGGGGTTTGCGACGGTTCGCTTACTATTTACGGCCTGCATCCGGGACAAACAGATACGCTCAACTATACGCTTGGCGGTGTAGCTCAGCCCCCTGTTGTTCATACAATCGGTTCAGACAGCACTATTGTTATTTCGGGTCTTTGCGCAGGTACTTATGCCAGCTTCATAGCCAATACCGCAGGACTCTGTATTTCAAACACACTCGGCCCCATTACGCTGGTTGCACCTCCATTCACTATACGTACTATTTCGTTTGTCAATCCAACATGGTGTGGGTATTGCGACGGATCTATCACATTATACGGTTTGCACCCAGGCGATGTGGACGTAATAACCTACACTCTTAATGGCGTAGCACAACCCGGTGTTACCATTACGATACCGGCAGACAGCCAGGTTCATTTTACAGGTCTTTGTCCCGGCGTTTACGCAAACTTTATCGCTACCAAGGGTAGCTGCGTTTCCAATGCAGTCGGGCCTGTTACACTCACGGTGCCTCCGTTTGTGATCAGGGCCATTACATTTACCAATCCTTCATGGTGCGGCATCTGCGATGGTACTATCACATTGTATGGTCTGCATCCGGGTCAGCTCGACACCATCAACTACACATTCAATGGAGTGGCTCAGCCACCGGTAATACTGCTGATTCCTTCAGACAGTACGGTGCATCTGTCAGGTCTGTGCGGAGGTACTTATGCCAATTTCATAGCAACAACTGCTGGGGTTTGCGTGTCTAACGCAGTAGGTCCGGTTACACTCACCCCTCCGCCATTTACATTCCGTGCGCTTACATTTACCAATCCCGATTACTGTGGTAATTGCAACGGTACCATTACGCTATGGGGACTTCATCCGGGAGATATTGATACGATCAAGTACACATTTGGCGGTGCACCCCAGCCGCCCGTTATCAGAACGATCGGGCCGGATAGCACCGCAACCATCGCAGGTTTGTGCGCAGGTACTTATGCAGGATTCACAGTTTACAAAGCTGGCGGTTGCGTGTCCAACACCATGGGCCCGCTTACACTTACGGTGCCACCGTTCCTTATCAGGGCTCTGGGTACCGTAAATCCGAGCTACTGTGGTATCTGCGACGGTTCCATAACAATATTTGGCGTGCATCCGGGACAACTGGATACCATCACCTATAATTTCAACGGTGTTGCCCAGCCTCCGGTTGTAGTCTTCATACCTGCAGATAGTCAGGTAGTATTGACCGGATTGTGTCAGGGTGTCTACGACAACTTCGTAGCGCATACAGGCGGAGTTTGCGTTTCCAATGCGCTCGGTCCGGTAACACTTACGGTGCCACCGTTCCTTATCAGCTACCTCACTTACACAAACCCGACCAAGTGCGGATTCTGCGATGGTATCATCAAGGTACATGGTTTACACCCCGGACAGATAGATACAATTTACTATTCCTTCAACCACGTACCACAACCCGGCATAAGGATAGTTGCGGGTCCGGATAGCATTGCTACCATTCCAGGTTTGTGTGAAGGCATATACGATAGTTTCGTGGCCCATGCTGCTGGTATTTGTGTGTCTAACTATCTGGGGCCCGATACTCTGGTTGCACCACCAATCATTGCTGGTTTCACAGATGTTATCCATTATGGTTGTAAGGGAGATACCGTATACTTTACCAATACGTCTGTGCCTGCTGCCGACTTGTCGTACCGCTGGTATTTTGGCGATGGCTCTACGGACATCAGCCCCAACCCGGTGCATATTTATTATACCTCCGGTAGTTTTACCATTCGTTTGATCATCACCAACACAAGGTGTTACGACAGTACACAAACGACCATAAATCTGGATAACCTGATAAAGGCTGGATTTACAACCAATCCGGACAGTTTCGTGTGCCAGAACGACCCCGTGAACTATTTGAACGCATCCACGGGTACGGCGTTGAATTATCTGTGGTCGTTCGGTGATGGTGGAACTTCTGCTGTTGCTAACCCTACTCATAGCTATGTGAACAGCGGTGATTATACCATTCAACTGGCTATCTCCAACTGGGTTCCTTGCTACGATACCGCTCGTAAGACAATAACGGTGGATACCGCAACCAAGATTTCCGTGGTTGCATCAGACAGTACCATTTGCCGTGAGGGTTCAATAACCTTTACCGGAATATTCGCATCTGAAGGTAACACCGGATTTATGTGGACGTTTGGCGATGGTAATACTGTTTCGAATATCAATCCTACACAGTACACTTACGACGGTACCGGTTATTTCAACGTAACCCTGCAGGCATATTACAGGGCTTGCCCCACAGTGTCTTCCGGATTTAAGGTACTGGTGTTCCCCAACCCACAGGTAAACCTCGGTAGTGATACTGCGATCTGCCCAGGTGGAGATGGAATAATACTGTCTGACCAGATAAACCAAAACAATGGTAACGCATTGTGGTTGTGGAACACAGGCCAGACAACTCCGTCTATCCTGGTTGGCCAACCAGGTGTTTACTATGTAAAGGTAGGAGTGAATGGTTGTGAGTCTACCGACACAGTAATTGTAAGCAATGATTGCTACATGGATGTACCAAACGTGTTTACACCCAATGGCGACGGTATTAACGACTACTTCTACCCCAGGCAGTTGCTGTCCAAGGGGCTTATCAACTTCAAAATGGATATTTATAACCGTTGGGGTCAGCTCATCTTTACCACCAATACACTGGATGGTCGCGGATGGGATGGTAACTTTAATGGTGTACCACAACCAGAGGGTGTATATATCTACGTGATTGATGCCCAGTTTAAAGACGCGGAGCACACCCACCGACAGGGTAATATCACATTGCTACGATAGAATTTTAAATACAGATTTTAAGAGGTGGTTACGCAAAACGTAGCCACCTCTTTTTGTTTTTACTATTCACCAGAATCGGGATATTTTCTGTTCTTTCTGATCTAGGGTTAAAAGGTAACATTTTGATTATGTTTTTTTAACGTTCGAATGCCTGCGAGGTAACATTAGAATTTGAGTTTTGCAGTGTGAAAACGAACTTAATTCTCATTTTTATGAAACGCATACTTGCTTTTCAAAATGCAAAAAACATATTCAGCGTATTTTTTTTCTTATTAATTTCTTCTTTATGGTTTACTGCTGACGGGCAGACAGCCATTAGCGGAACCCTGTGGGGAGGCCAATGCACTAATAATGCAGCTACGCCATCCAATTTCACTCCGCTGCCCGGAGCGACTGCACCCGGTACCACGAATGTGGTTATATCTCAGTGGAACCGGGGTTCCGGTATCGCATGGACTTCTACGGGAACAAGATATAATAGTAATGGTTGGTTAACCAGTACCACTACACTTGCAACAGCATTTACTGCTAACGACTATGTTTATTTTACAATTACAAACAATGCCGGCGTCGAACTGAAAGTTACCGGTATCGGCTGTCCAAGTGGCTCGAAAAGTACTACCGGACCTCCGAACCACGGTATTTACTACAAAACGGGTACAGGTACGGCACAGGCATTTAGTGCTACCACTGTATCTACCGCCAGTTGGGCTGCGACGGCTATCACCGGTGCGGTTTATATCTGTCCAGGACAAACCACCACTTTTTATGTGTGCGGTTGGGGGGGAACTAACACCTCCGGAACATGGAGTCCGGATGGTGGCACGTCGGGACAGGGACCCACTATATCAGCCAGTTACGTTACGGGGGTCACTCTGGGAACAACTTCATCCAATACTCCGGTATGCTCGGGAACATCTTTGAATCTTACTGGCGGTACGCTCACAGGCGGCGTGGCTCCGCTCACCTATAGTTGGTCCGGACCCGGTAGCTATACCAGCACCTCCCAAAGCCCTGCGATCAGCGGCGTTACTACAGCTGCTGCCGGTACTTATACCTATTCCGTAACAGATGCTTATACTTGTGTATACACCGGTACGGCAACTGTATCTGTTACAGCGACACCCACCATCACGGGTACACCCACCACCACGGCGGTATGTGCGTCCACCAACACCACAGTTGTCGCGAATGTTACCGGCGCTTCCGCATATACGTGGCAACGCAGTACGGCTGCAGCACCAGGTACCTTTACTACTATCTCCTCGGCTACAGTAGACGCAGGGGTTACCTATTCCGGGTACAATTCGGCCGCAACACTCACACTCACCAGTCCGCAAACTACAGTGAATGGATATAACTATGAGCTTATTGCCTCTACGGGCACGTGTAGCGTCACTTCTGCCGCGGCAACCCTTACGATAAATTCCTGCGGCGGTAACTCCATAACTACTACAGCTGCGACCTACGGGCCATTCTGCAATTCTGCCTCCAACAATATTTCGGTTGCTTTTACATCAACAGGGTCCTTCACGGGTACTTTCAGTGTGCAGTTGTCCAGCAGTTCGGGCTCATTTTCAGCGCCTACTGTCATAGGTTCGGGTACCTCGCCCATCACTGCTACCATACCTTCCGGCACTGCTGCTGGCAATTACAGGGTTCGTGTAGTGAACAGCGCTCCATCCATAAATGGCAGTGACAACGGAGTGGACATCGTTGTCAGCGCACCCAGCGTTGGCGGAACCGTAGCAGGCAGCCAGGCTATCTGCACCGGTGCTACACCATCTGCTCTTACACTTTCCGGCAATACGGGCAGCATTCTGTACTGGCAATCCTCAGCCAACACTTCGTTTACATCTCCAACAACCATTAGTACCACCGTAAATCCGCTTCCCGGCGCTACGATTGGCGCCATTGGCAGCACTACTTACTACAATGCCGTGGTTCAGAACGGCACATGTGTGTCCACCACTTCTGGTTATGCCACGATTACGGTCAATCCGTTACCAACCATGGGGACAATAGCCGGCTTGCCAACAACCCTTTGCACCGGTACACCCGCCACGCTAACCTGTACTCCAAATTCGGGCAGTACCTATTCATGGACCAGCAGCAATACGGCCGTGGCGACGATCAATTCGTCAACAGGGGTCGCCAACGCAGTACTGGATGGATCGACTAACGTCGTATATTCCTACACCAATACCGCAACAGGATGTGCCAACACTACTTCTGTTTCCGCAACCGTGGCAACTACGCCTTCAACAATCACAGCTACACCCTCTGCCACTGTATTGCCATGCGGTGCCAACGCGGCCCTGCTCACGGCTTCGGGGGGTAGTGTCATCAGCCGAACCGCTACCTTCAGTTCGGGTGCCATATCCGTATTGTTGCCCACAAGTACCAGCGCAGGCATCTCCACTATCAATACAGCTATTCCGGCAGGTGCAGTAGTTACAGGCGTGTCGGTCACTTTCAATACTACTGCTTCGTCTGCGTACTACAGCGATCTGTTATTCAATTTAAAAGCACCGAATGGCCAGATCCTGAATCTTTTTGATTATGCCAACAGCGGACCGGGCAGTGCAGGCAATTTTTCAAATATTGTAGTGAGTTCTGCAGGTGCTGTTGCATTTTCTGCTACAACCGCACCCACATCGGTAAATGTGTACAGCCCGGCTGGCTATAGCGCTGTTGGGCCTACAGGTTACCCATCGGGCAGTGGCATTACTTTTTCCAGCCTTTATAGCACACCCAGTGGAATCTGGACTTTTATAGGCAATGACAGTTATTCCGGAACTGCATCCACGCTCACTGGTTGGTCTATTGCGCTCACTTATACCTTCCCGGTTACCTATACCTGGACGCCCAATGGATCGGGAAGCGGGCTATACACCAATTCCGGTGCGACCACCCCTTACAGTGCAACCAGTTCTACGACAGTTTATGCGCTGCCGGCAACCGGCACATCAGCCACCTATACTGTTACCTCTTCGAACAACGGATGTGCGGTTTCGGCAACCGCGGCTATTACCGCGAATGCGTGTACAGGCGCCACGATCACTTCTGAACCAGTTGACGTATTTATTTGCGCTTCCGGATCAACTTCTTTTTCCGTAACGGCATCGGGAATTCCGGCTCCTGCATACCAATGGCAACGTAAAAGCCCTACCGGAACATTCACAGACATTACGAGCGCTTCGTTTGATGGCAGCGGTATAGACTATGGCAGCAGTTTTAACACGGGCACTTTAAGCATTGCCGCTGCCAGCGCTTCCTTTAACGGATACAGTTACAGATGTGTAGTAACAAATACTGATGGCAGCGATGCTTCTACAGCGGCATTGCTGAATGTGGCCGGCGGTCCACCTGCTACGCCTACTACACCGACCGGCACCACCAGTTTGGTGACCGGAAACGTGGCTGGTCTTACCACCACGTCCGCAGGTGCTACAGGATATATTTGGCAGCGCAGCACACCATCTGCACCCCTGGTTTTCTCGACCATAACAAACGGCGCGATGGACGCGGGCGTCACCTATTCAGGGTACAACTCGTCTGCCACACTCACTCTTACCATTGGCACCACGGCGGTAGACGGTTACGCCTATCAGGTTGTGGCTTCAAACGCCTGCGGATATTCAGGTGCATCGTCGTCCACAACCATTTCCGTAAATAATGCGCCGGCCCCTATCGTGGTTTGGGACTTTTCTGGAACATCTGGTACAAACTGGGGCGCCAGCCCGTACCTCACTTCTACCGGCTCTGGCAGCATAGATGCACATTTAACAACGCCCACAGGTGGATTCCTTAGGGGTTCGTCAGTTGTTACTACGGGTTCCACAGCTTCCGGTGGCTTTGGCGGTAGTTCTACTACTCCCTGGGTCAATGCGCCGACAACCACAACATCAGAGAACTACGGTTTTTGTTTCGGTATGGCTTCCGTTCCCGGTTATTATATTTCGGCAACATCGCTAAACAGCGCCACGCGTCGTTCGGGAACCGGTCCTACCGGTTGTACGATTTATTATTCCATTGATAGCGGTACTACCTATACCTGGGCTGGTGCTTGGACGACTACCTCGTCCTCCGGTACCGGCGGAGCAGCGTCTGATGATCTCACCTCTTTGTCGGCATTGCAGAATGTCACGGGCACCAAGGGCATACGTTTTAAAATTCTGCCCTCAGGCGCCACTAGCGGAAACTGGTATCTGATGCAGGGATTCAACGTAACAGGATCTGTAAATTGCCGGACCCCAATAGCATACAACCTTACAGGCAGTAGCTGTACAGGATCTGTACTTACCCTCAGCGGATCGGACACCTGGTGCAGCTACCAGTTGAAGGCCGACGGAACCAATATTGGTACTCCGGTGACCGGAACTGGATCTGCCCTGACCTTTTCTGGTACTTCTGTTGCCGGTACTTATTCGGTTGTTGCAACCAATATTGCCAGTGGGTGTATAAAAACCGCTACTATGAATGGCGCTATTGCCATATATGCCTATCCTGCTACACCCTCTATCAGTATATCTGGTGGATCAAGTCCTTTTTGTACGGGTGGTAGCGTGACTTTTAGTACGGCCGATGTAGCTGGTGCCACCTATCAATGGTATCAGGACGGTAGTGCGGCGGGTACAAGTAACACCTACTCTACTTCATCCGCTTTGAGCGTGGGAACTCATACTTATTCAGTTTCTGTCTCGAATGCAGCCGGATGTACGGCAGGATCCGGGTCTACAATGGCTATCACCGTTGATCCGGCTGTGAGCCTTGGTTCCATCACTGCAACTTCCGGTCCCATGTGTGTCGGTTCGGTCATCAATGTTTCGCAAGCCGGTAGTCCCGTCTCTGCCACAACCGGAAGTATGGTCTACACCTGGTACGGTCCTGCTGGTATCGTGGCAACTTCCGGTTCGCTCACCTCGTCTTCTTCAACCAGTATCACCGCACTTTCTTCTGTATACGGAGGTGTTTATTCATTGTCGGCTACCTTCAGCGAGCCGGGATGTACGGTAAATCCTGTGGTAACCGGTTCGGTTACGGTTGTAGATTATCCGGCAACACCCGTCGTCAGTATCACGTCCGGTAATGCTGTGTATTGTCTGGGAAGCAGCGTTACGCTTGGAGCAACCAGCCCCGGCGGTGTGAGCTATCAGTGGTATGAAGATGGCACAGCTGTTGCAACAACGGCCACTTACAACAATGCTACGACATTGCTGGCGGGTACACATACATATTCTGTTTCAGAGACCACCATGGCTGGCGGTTGCGCCTCCGGATTGTCTGGTGGTGTTACGATCACCATAGATCCTATGCCAGCACTGGGTTCGCTTTCGGCAAACCATTCCATAAATTGCACCGGGGCAACTGTTACTTTGCAGCAATCTGGCGGTAATGAACCGACCACGGGTAGTTCAATTTATACCTGGGTCAGCCCGACCGGAAGCATTGTTGCTACAACTGGTACTATAACCTCGCCTTTTAATTCAGATTATTTGTTGTCCGGCACTTCCGATGGTGGTACCTACAGTCTTTCTGCTTCTTATTCCGAACAGGGATGTACGGTGACACCCGCTACATTGAGCGTCACGGTAAACTCGCTTCCTGTTGTGACAGGCATATCATTGTCTTCAGATATTCTGTGTGTGAACAGCAATATATCATTAACGGCAATGGGTTTTTCAGGCAGTGGTTCGCCGATATCGTACAACTGGGTAACGCCTGATGCAGGCAGCGTCAGTTCCGGTTCATCTGCCGACTTCACCTACACAGTGACTTCTTCTTTTTCCGGTGCCATATATTCAGTGTCCGTGACCTATCCGGGCAATGGTTGTACCAGTGTTCCAGTTGGGTCGGCTCCTGTTACCGTAAATGCGGCACCCCAGGTTACAATGGTCACCACCACAGACAATGTTATTTGTCTCGGGGGGAATTTTACCCTTAGTGCAACAGTAGATGCCGAAGGCGGAGAGATTACGGGTTACCGCTGGTCGGGTCCGTATTTGGTGACCAATACGACCACGGACGCCAGCACCCCATCCCTGCTCATCACCCCGTCATCTACCATCGAGTCCGGTTTGTATAGTGTGGTCGCCACCACCAGTGGTACAGGCTGTACCAGCCCTGCCACAGTAATTTCGGTGTCGGTTACGCCCACACCTGTACCGGTGATCGTGGCCGACGACGATGTTTGTCTTGGATCTGCGGTTGTGCTGAGTGGCGCATCCAGTACCAATGCGGTAGCTTATTTCTGGGAAGGTCCCGGTCTTTCCGCCGCAAGCGGCATAACGGTTTCGGCAACCCCTCCGGTAGCTACTTCGTCGCCTGTCACTTATTCACTTACAGTTAGTGGAGGTCCCGGCTCCGGGTGCAGTCCCGCAACCCTATATACCAAAAATATCCTGGTTGATTATTTGCCGGAATATACTGTTGCAGTTACACCGGAAAGGGTATGTATCGGCGGCCCGGTACTGGTTTCAGGCAGCACTGCCGGCTCCACTACATCTTCTGGCGAACCCGCAACATTTTCCTGGTCCGGGCCGTCTGGATTCACCAGTACTCTTGCATCAGACGTGGCAACACCTGTAGGTTCGGCTATTTATACGCTCACTGTGACCAGTGGTGCATGCGTACAAACTGTGACCACCGTACCGGTAACAGTAGACCCGATTCCGGTATTTACCGTATCCGCAACGCCCACTGGATTATGTACCGGTGGGGTAATCACGTTAAATGTGGCAGCTAGCGGCCTTCCGGGTTCGGGTAGTGCCGCTTATGTGTGGTCAGGGCCGGGTGGTTATACCTCCACGCTCAGCGCACTGCCCGGAACTACACTGTTCACCACTACTTCAACAGCTAATAGTGGAATTTATACGTTGACCGGTATATTTAGCGAGCAGAATTGTGGCACGTCTGTAACTACGTCCTCTGTTTCGGTTACCACTCAGGCCCTCGTATCGGTTTCCCTGCTTCATCCCGGTTATTTGTGTGTTGGTGATGAACAGGTTGTCAATGCCAGCGTAACAGGTGGTTCCGGCATACCCATCTATTCCTGGACAGGCCCTGGAATAGTAGGTACGGCAACGAGTGGTTCAAACACTTATTCCGTAACACCGGTCCATGCGCAGGGTGTCTACACGGTGGGTCTCAGCTTCACAGGTGGTGCGGGCTGCAATACGGTTTCAGCTACATCTTCCAATTTCAATTCTTACGACTATCCGGTATGGCTGGGTAATACCAGCAACGACTGGACGGTTTCAGGTAACTGGCTGTGCGGCAATGTGCCCTCGTCAACGGACAGCGTGCTTATCCTGTCAGGACGTCCTAACCAGCCGGTACTTGCTTCCGGAACCGGCAACACCAAAACGCTGCAACTGGCCTCCGGAGCTACGGTTGGTATCTCTATGGGTGCTCAGTTGAATGTATCGGGCAATCTGGTGAACAACGGTATCATATCGGGCAACGGGTTACTGAACCTGAACGGCAGTATGCCACAGGCTATCCTTGGTAATGGCTGGGTAGGCAATATTCAGCTGAGCAATGCAGCAGGCGACTCGATAGGCGCAGGCAGTTCTGTAACGGATACGATGACAGTAACGGGCCAGATGAAGGTAGCCACAGGCAACTTTAAGACCAAGGACCGTCTGGTAATCTATAATTCTTCAGACATTGTATCAGGACCAAATGTAACAGGTATGATTGGTCAAATTAACAGCGGCGCCGCTGTAACCGGCAATGTGATCATGCAGCAGTATATGTCACTGAGCCACCGCGCGTATGTGTTCTGGGGTCATCCGTTCACAGATACGATAGCACTGACACAATTGGAACGTTACATAGACATTACAGGATCTTATGGTTCCGGACATGGGTTTACGGCTACGGCAACCAACTCGCCTTCGGCTTACTGGTATGATACGCACCATAGTAATTCAGGTGCATCCGGAGGCGATCCGGGCTGGATACCATTCAACTGGTGTATAGATACGTTCGTCCATACCACGGGCCATTACAGCGCAAGCGACACGAACATGGTACATCCTTATCAGGGCTTCCGGTGGTACTTCCGCGGCAGCAAGGGCCAGGGTCTGACGACCACGACAGCGTATGTTCCGGATCCTGCGGTAGTAAGGCAGTGGGGTCATGTGAATCAGGGTGATGTGGACATACCGCTTCAACGCGGTCCACAAAGCACATCGCTGCAGGCCTACAACCAGATATCCAACCCATACCCGAGTCCGGTGGACATAGGTGCAGTACTGGGTCGCTCCTCAGGAAATCTGCTTACTTCTCACTTTTACGTATGGTATGCAGCAGGCGGAGCAGGCGGTATATTCCGCAACTACGATCTGGCAACGACGACGACGTATGTGATAGAAGAGAATACCTCGTTCCAGATACAGTCGGGAGTAGCCGACGGGTCTCAATCACTGCACTTCCATGAGACCGACAAGGCTGTTACGCCTACAGAGATACTGTTGAAAGCCAATCCGGGCGAACTGGCACTGAATGTGTACGATTCTTCGTATCATATATGGGACTTCTTCAGTATGAAGTTCAGCGACGATGCGAGCGATGAGTTTGAGTATGCAGATGGTGGCAAGCCGGTGAACCCCGACCTGAACTTCTACAGCTGGTCATCAAATCACCTGCCGCTTGCAGACGACCGCAGGCCGTTCAGCAACGACAAGATCGTTCCGTTGGGCATCACGAGCAAGTATCTGCAGCACTTCATTCTGCGTGTAGACAACTATGCGGTACCAGAAGGTGGTCAGGTTTACCTGCATGACAAGTATCTGGGCACTTACACCTTGCTGACACAGGGCACCGAATATGGCTTCGACATCACGAAGGAAGCCGGCAGTCAGGGTGACAACCGCTTTGAACTGGGTCTGCGCACAGGAGCCACAGTGGCTCAGACAGCAAGCAAGCTGCAGGTGCTGATGGTACCAAACCCTGCTACAAGCGGCGTGAACATAAGCTACACGGCACCGGAAGTAGCGGCCACAACGGTAAGGCTGATGACGGTAGAAGGTGTATGCGTACTTACGCAGGAGCTGGGTCCACAACAGTCTGGAAGCATCAATCTGGCGCTGGATAACCTGGCAGCGGGTATATACATGGTAGCGTTCACCTCTGGCAAGGATAGAGTGGTGCAGCGTTTGGTGAAGGAATAACAGATATTAGCAGCGCCGGAGCAGCATCCGGCAACGACGGCTAAGAATGACCGAAAACGGTTGTTCTTAGCCGTTTTTTTGTGTTATGCTATCCGGTCGGAATTTAGTATGGTTGGGGCCGTTTTTTTTTGCACATTCTATGCACATTTTTGGATGATGTTTTTTGGCCTAGTGTGTACCCAAAAATTTGTGTTTTCGAAGTGTTTTTTGCGTGATAAAATATGTTGCAACATTGGTGCTGCAAACCTCATTTATTGCTCCGGTTAACAAAAATTAACAAAT
>CAIYJV010000180.1 GCA_903926605.1 uncultured Bacteroidota bacterium | reverse complement strand
TGGAATTGTCGACGAAAAATTTCTACTTTATTTCCCAGGGCAATTTAAGTTAAATGATAACCACGAAATGTCCATAGTTCATGTACTGAATTTATTGCAATATCTGGCAGAAACCGTAAGTCGAATAGACAAAGCTGCTATAAAAAAGTATCGTCTCGCTATCACCGTATAAAATTGGTGCTATGCGACGGCCTCTTTTTTACTCAGGATCTGAATCATCATTATCGCCGTCATCTTCAAATTCATTTGAATTGTCATCGTTTGGCTCATCAGCATCCTCCTTGGGTAGTGGTTCGTTTATGTCATTCTGTTGTACGGTGTCCATAGACCTTTCATTGTCGTCATCGGATATTTCGTGTGTATCACTTGTTCCGCTCCGTAATTCCTGAAGTTCAAAAAGTTGGCTTGGGGTTGGATCGGCTTTTGCATCCGGCTGTATCTCCGGCTTTTCAAGCACTTCGTTGAGCCTGTCATGTGTCCTATATTTCCTACTCCGTAATTCTTGTAACTCTGTAAGTTGTTTGTCTTCCTTCTCCCTAGTATCGAGTTCGGAAAGTTTCTTTTCATCGTAGCCGAGCCGGTTAATTCTGAACTTACGTGATGAATTGTACAAAATTCCTGCAAAGGAACCGGCTCTATAGTAGGGTACATGACCCTGTGATGCCAACTCCGTAAAGAACTGGTCACGGGAGGTAGATCTAGAAAAAGTCGTTTCGAGCACTTGCATGAGTGAGGCCTTGTCTGCAGCTCGTTCGGCGATTTTTACGTTTTTTTCGGCCTCCACACCCTTAATTTCTTTACCCCGTCCATGTCGAGGCAAGCTATGAACCAACAGAGGATATTTCTGCTGCTGGTACTTGTCGAGTTCAACTTTTAGTTTTGCGAATTCAGCTGCGGACATCCTCGATGACATTCCGTTTAATTTTGTACCCGAGATGCTGCAGTGAAGATGAATATGGTCATGGTCGTGGTGAGACACCATGACGTAAAGTTTGTCCTTTCCATAAAGCTCGATGAACTTTTCCCCCATATCTCGCAGTACATCTTCTGTCACATGTTCCTTGTCTTTATTTGAAAAACTAAGAATTGTATGGTGAATCTGAACGTTGTCTTTCCGTTTATGGATTCTAAGCTCGTCATTTCGTTGAAATTCCTTTACATAGCCAGAAATACTCCTTGAGTGGACATTGTGTCTAATTACCACCTGAGATTGCGTTAAACCAGCATTTTGTTGTGTTGTTCTCTCCTTTGAAAGTGTTGCGTGCCGAAAAAAGTCTTTGGGAAGTTCGGTAATTGCCTTGGAATCATAGAGCATTGTCTGCTTTGTTGTCTTTATTCCGGCATATCCCTGAGTTTCTAAATACCCTCTGATTTTGTCATGTATCTCTGTGAGTGGAACAAACTGTTTCGGTCTGTCTGGTATCTCATTCCACAGTGTCAGATATTCGATGTCTTTTTTACCCGCATCAAAGAGCCGGGCATTCGGTTCAATCAAGAATTGCTTCACAATACCGAGTTCTGAAAACTTCTTAGCATCTGCCTTAGTTTTAGAAAGATAAAAGCCGTTACCTAATTCACCATAGTTAGTGCTGTGGGTATTGGGCGTTCCTGCAAAGTCAAAGTCCGTTCCATGGTACTGAAGAATGCCTTGTTCCCGTAGTTCTTTTTCGAATGAATGTACGTTGTGATGTTTTTGAGCTAGTTGAACATAAGGCTGTAATTGGTCGGGAATCTTGCCGCTCTTCTCTTCATTGAGCATGTAACGAAAAAGGTATTCGAACAGTTGCTGAGAGCCACCTCGCCGCGAAAGACTTTTTACTATCACCGCTACAAATTTTGAAGTACCTGCAAAAGAGTTGTCTTGTATTCTGAATTTTCTCGGACAGCTTCCGATATAACTTGCTCAATGTCTTTGGGATGGATGAGGGCAGACCGAACCTGTTGCTCTAACTGTGCCATCTTCTCTAATAGTACCGTGCCTGATATTGTTGGCGATTGGCCGTTTGAAATATCCTGTAGTGCGGCATAGTTCAAAGAAAGGAGTTGAGCGATGTGGTTAATCGCCGCCGGGGATTGCACCAGGTATCTTTTATGCGTGTACGACATCACGGCATTCCTACAGTACCGCGTTTTGCTAATACCGTGTGCTTTTGCAGCTTTGGTAATTTCTTGCAGTTCGGCATCATTGAAGTACAGGACAAATTCTGTAGAGCTTTGCTTTTTCTGTAGCTTCCATTTTCGTTTAACTTCCCGCCAGTATTCCTTGCGCTTTGCAACAATAGCGGCATTGTCTCTGGAATCAAGTACGCCGGAGGCTTGAAGGTATTGATATACGCCACTACCCGTATTTGTCTTGCGTTTCATTGCAGGGGAATGAGTGCCGGTGGAGTTTGGGAGAGAATTGTAAGAGGAATATGCGGCGGCATCTGAGAGAGTTTGTTCAATTTGTAACGCTCATAATACGGAGTCATTTTCGCCTTGATGGGGGCATGATTTCCACAGAGAATAATTGCATCATCTGATTTTCTGATTTCATCTGCGGACATCAAGTGGCGAATTTTTTCGCTCTCTTTCTCGTTGCTGTAGGAGAACCGGCCTAGAATGGCTTCCAATTCCTTACATGTTTCTAGGGGCTGATTTTTTAGGTACACCTGGGCGTATGTATTCGTCCGTATATTATGCGCCTCAGATTGCCCATAAAGTGCCACTAACGCCTGATAATCCTGGACAACTACCATCATCCCTGCCCTATATTTCCGAACATTAGAAATGGTTGTAGAAAGTGAGGAAAACTTCATAGTTGCAGCCTCCTCAAGAAGTATGAAAATACTACGCTCAGTGGACAGGGGTATTCTCGACATGATCTCGTTAAACATTGACTCAAAGAAGAGCGCTGAGAGCGGCTTGTAATAGTGGATGTGTTGAATTGGATTACAGATGAACAAGGCAACTTTATCGCTTCTGAAACTTGCAAAATCAATGGTGTCCATTGAGGTCGTATGGATTACTGTCGGGTCTGAAAAAATGTTCAAAGCCGCTCTGGTGGTGGCAATAATCGACTGAAGCGTCTTATCGTTAATAACAATTGTGGACTTGTAGGACTGCAAAAGACCTTCTTCAATATTTGCGGCGGCAAAAAGTTTGTCGATTTTCTTAGGGTTCGTTGCAAACGTTTCAACTAGCCGAAGAACGTTTGTCATTGTCCTGTATTCTGGGTCGGAATAGAACACGAGGTATCTTGAAAAAAGCGTTATCAATATTTCTGCTGACCGGTCCCAAAAGGGGTCACCCTTTGAATCGCCGACAGTATTTCTTAAAATCAGGTGAGCCACTTGTTGAATTTCAGAAACCGTTTTACAACGTTGAAGTGGATTAAATCCTTCCGATGTTCCCGGAGAAGAAAAATCAATACGCATGACTTTGTATCCGATTTGAGCGAGATACCCTGATATTTTTTCGTATAATTCTCCGCTTGGGTCATTTACACAAATGGAAGATTCGCCGCGCGACAAACTCCAAATTGTAGGGAGAATTACTACCGAGCTCTTTCCTGATCCAGACGGGCCATATACGCTGCAATTGGAGAAGCTAGCTTGTTTAGTAAGGGCTTTTGTACCCGTCAAATTG
>CAIYJV010000179.1 GCA_903926605.1 uncultured Bacteroidota bacterium | reverse complement strand
TTATCGAACAAAAAACGGAAAACGACAAAAAAGAGGCGGAAACACAAGGATATATTATAGAAACCACTTTGAAACCTTATAAAGAAATTGATTGGAAAATTTTAACTGCTTTAAACAATAACGCAGATCCCAAATTCAATATTTCATTAGCGTTTAGGGTATTGGCTGAAAATGCCAGTAAAATTGGGAATCTCAATATTAGTCCGGAGCTTTTAGATTCTATCCTAACCAATAAGAACGAAACAAAAAAATGAATGCTGATTATGCCATCATTATAAAAAATAAAACAAGGCTTGAAGCATTAATTGAACGTTTCAATACAAAGGGACAAGCTAAGTTTTATATTGAAAGTTTAGGCGGAAATTTTAGTGAGTATGAACTTGAACATGAAATATTTACTTTTTCTTTGAATTCACTTCAGTCTCAACTTTCAAAAGTAATAAAACACAAGATTGTTGATAGGGCTTATGTGCCATCTTTTATTTTTTCGGAAAAGAATGTCATTATAGTTATTGGACAAGACGGACTTGTTGCAAATACAGCCAAATACGCTAACGGGATTCCAATAGTAGCTGTTAATCCTGACAAACAGCGATATGATGGAGTACTATTGCCTTTTGATATTTCTAACTTCATAAAAGGAGTTGAGAATGTTATTTCCGGTGACTACATTTCAAACACTATGACGTTTGCTGAGGCTAAACTCAATGATGGACAAAGCCTTAGAGCATTTAATGATTTATTCATTGGTGCTTCATCTCATGTCTCAGCAAGATATAAAATTTCTTATAATAATATTACGGAAGAACAGTCTTCAAGTGGGCTTATCGTTTCAACCAAGGCTGGTTCTACTGGCTGGTTAAGTTCAATTTTCAATATGGCTTACGGAGTAGCCAATATGTTTGAAAAAAATCTTACCCCTAAAAGACCTTTAATTAAAGAGAATGAATTGTTATTTGCAGTCCGAGAACCATTTCAGAGTATAAGGACAAAAATAGGGATAACAACAGGCCGCATAAAATTTCAAAATAGTTTAATAGTTGAATCGCTAATGCCGTCTGGCGGAGTGATTTTCAGTGATGGAATTGAATCTGATTTCTTAAAATTCAACAGCGGTTCAATTGCAACAATAGGTATAGCGAAAGAAACAGCCAAAATAGTTACTAACAATGATAATTTTATTGTCGTAAAGCCCCTTAAAAAATAGATGCCTCACATTTTTTGAATGGCGGAAACGTTTGTCCCTACTGGGCCAAGCGTCTTGCGTCCTCAACGTTTCAAAACGTCCCGCGGAAGTTACTTTCCGATACAAAACTTACTAAAAATATAATCCAGCTTATCTTCCGTCGTCACCTCTCCGGTAATATCCCCCAGGTAGGACAAACAACTGCGGATATCGAGCGCGAGGAGGTCGCCGGGAATATGGGTGTCTAGGCCGGTGCGTATGTCGTGTAGCGACAACAATACATTCTGTAGTGCTGCGAGGTGGCGGGTGTTGGTGATAATGGTGCCTTCAGTCTTCAGGCTGTTGCCTGCCGCAAGAGTAAAGAGCTGGTCGCGCAACTGCTGTATGTTTTCCCTGCTGCGGGCAGAGATCAGTATAGGCGCAGGTTGCAGCGATCTTAGCAGGGCATCTGCTTCCCCGCTTCTCGGCAGATCGGCCTTGTTGGCCACGAATACAAATTGCACGCCCATTTCCTCCAACTCTGTTTTTACGGTGTCCAGTTCGGCCTGCAGCACCAGCGAGGCATCAAACAGGCAGATCACCACATCGGCTTTCTGCATGGCTTCCCGGCTGCGGGCAATTCCTTTTTGTTCTATGGTGTCGGTGGTATGTTCGCGTATCCCCGCGGTGTCTATCAGGCGGAATAGAATGCCGCCTATGTTCAGTGTTTCTTCTATGGTGTCGCGTGTTGTCCCGGCTATTTCGCTCACTATGGCGCGTTCTTCATTGAGCAGCGCATTCAGCAGGGTACTCTTGCCCACATTGGGCTTGCCCACGATGGCCACCCTAACCCCGTTGCGGATCACATTGCCCAGCCGGAAAGAATCTACCAGTGCCTGCGTGGCTTCGGTGAGGCTGGTGATCAGTGTATAAAACTTTGTACGATCTGCAAATTCCACATCTTCCTGGCTAAAGTCCAGCTCCAGTTCTATCAGTGCGGCAAACTGAACAAGTTGCTCGCGCATCTCCTTCAGATCATTGCTGAAGCCACCTGCCAGATTGTGCATGGCTGCTTTATGCGCTGCGCCCGACTGACCTGCGATCAGATCGGCCACGGCCTCGGCCTGTGCCAGATCCATCTTGCCATTCAGGAATGCCCGGAGGGTGAATTCACCCGGCCGGGCCATACGTGCGCCGTGTTTTACACACAGCGCTATTACCTGTTCCAGGATGTACACAGACCCATGGCAGCTGATCTCTACCACATCCTGCCCTGTATAGCTGTGTGGTGCGCGGAATATGCCCGCTACCACCTCGTCAATTACACCCTCATCACTTATTAACCTGCCAAAGTGCAGCGTATTGGCAGCCTGTTTGCCCAGGTCTTTTCCCCGGAACATCGCCGCAGCGATCGTGATCGAATCCGGCCCACTGAGCCGGATAACACCGATCGCGCCTTCACCGGGCGGGGTAGAAAGGGCGACTATAGTATCCGATAGCGGGTAATGTGTCATTGCCCCAAAAATAAACAAGTTTGGCTGGAGTAGGGTAAATTTGCCACTCACTATGCGCGCAGTTATTCAAAGAGTCTCCTCCGCAAGCGTCACTATAGATAGTGTCGTGAAGTCCGCCATCGGAACTGGGTTCATGGTGTTGCTCGGCATTGAGACAGAAGACACACAGGAGGATGCCGAATGGCTTTGTGGCAAAATAGCCCAGCTTCGGGTGTTTGCCGACGAGGCCGGCCTCATGAACCGTGACCTCCGCGATGCTGGGGGTGATGTGCTGGTCGTGAGCCAGTTTACCCTGCATGCGTCCTATAAGAAAGGCAACCGCCCTTCTTTTATTCGCGCGGCACGTCCGGAACAGGCCATACCTCTATACGAGTACTTTATAGCTACGCTCAACGAAAGAATCGGGAAGCCGGTACTCACCGGAAGCTTTGGTGCCGACATGAAAGTGGCCCTGGTGAACGACGGCCCTGTTACCATTATCATGGATACTAAAAACAAAGAGTAAATATGAGGGGATGGAAGACAATAGTATTGCTGCTGGTGTCGAACGTGTTTATGACGTTTGCATGGTATGGTCATCTCAAAATAAAGCAGTTTGAATGGGGTCGCAACATGGGCCTGTTCACCGTGATTCTATTGAGCTGGGGGATGGCTTTTTTCGAATACGTTTTTCAGGTACCCGCCAACAGAGTGGGCTTCGAAGAAAACGGCGGACCCTTCAACCTTGTTCAGCTCAAGACCATTCAGGAGGCTATAACGCTCGCCATTTTTACCATTTTCAGCCTCGTGTTCTTTAAAGACCAGAAACTGGCCTGGAACCATTTCCTGGGATTCGGCCTTATTGTGGCTGCGGTGTTCGTGATTTTTAAGAAGTGGTGAACTAGGGTCTGGCGCAAGGTCTGTTTTAGTTTGCTTTACTCGGCCGGATGTCTATAACTCTTACCTGCAATCGGGTGGTTCCGTTATATTCGTTTTCGTCTATGTTGTAGACCATATCAAACTGACCATCGCGTACAATGGGATATTTATCGCCCAGTCCAAAGCCAATACCCTCTATTACGGCACCGTTTTCCTGCCGGGCCACCATGCGCAGATGCAGGTCTTTTACCACCTGGGTATTTCCCTGATAGTCTGTGAGACCCCTGGTCAGGAACACGGGCTTCATATTGGCCGGACCAAAGGGTTCGAATTGTTTTATCAGGTTGAAGAACGTCTGTTTCACCAGCGTCAGCGGTATTTCGGCATCAATCTCTATCTCCGGAACCTGCTGATCTGGGGTAATCGTGCGACTCACCACCGCCTCGAACATATCCTGAAACTCCTTTACTTTATCTTCTTTCAATGTCATGCCCGCAGCGTAAAAGTGGCCTCCGTAATTCTCCAGCAGGTCGCGGCATTCGTGTATGGCTTCGTAAATATTAAATCCGGCCACACTGCGCGCCGAGCCTGAAGCTTTTCCGTTGGCCGACGTAAGTACGATGGTGGGGCGGTAATAATGATCTATCAGTCGCGAAGCCACTATGCCCACCACGCCCTTGTGCCAGTGCGGCTGGTACAGCACGGTAGATTTGCGCTGGTGCTGTGTGGCATCTTCGCTTATCATCGCCATGGCTTCATCCGTAATGGTCTTGTCTACCTCTTTGCGGTCGAAGTTGTCTGAGTGCAGCGCCGCTGCCAGTACCGGTATTTTTTCGGGGTCTGTTTCTATAAAAAACTCTACTGCTTTGCGGGCATCGTCCATACGGCCGGCTGCATTTACCCTGGGGCCTATCACAAACACGAGGTCTGATACAGATAGATTTCTTTGTACACCACCCAGTTCTTTCAAACAGGCTATAGAGGGGCAGGGAGATTCGTTGATGCGTCTGATGCCATAGAATGCCAGTATGCGGTTTTCGCCGTCTATAGGTACGATGTCTGCAGCAATACTGGTCACCACCAGGTCCAGGTACTTGAACACATGCAGTTCCGGCGGTAGTTTCCAGCGCATAGCCAGTGCGGTCACCAGTTTAAAGCCAATGCCGCAGCCGGAAAGTTCTTTAAATGGGTAGGGACAGTCATGCTGCTTGGGGTTCAGGATAGCAAATGCAGGTGGTATATGCTCGTCGGGTGTATGGTGATCGCATACGATCACGTCTATACCTAGCGACCGCGCATAAGTCACTATTTCCAAAGATTTAATGCCGCAGTCCAGCGTAATGATCAGGGTATAGCCGTTTGCGTGTGCATGGTCTATGCCTTGTCGCGACACGCCATAGCCTTCGCGGTACCTGTGCGGCACATAGTAGCATAGCTCGCCGGTATAATGCTCCCGCAGGAAAGAATATACCAGTGCCACAGCGGTGGTTCCGTCTACATCGTAGTCACCATAAACCATGATGCGCTCATGCCATTCTACGGCATCAGAAATGCGTTGCACCGCCTCGGTCATCCCCTTCATGAGAAAAGGATCGTGCAGGTGCGACAATTCGGGTCGGAAGAAAAGCCGGGCCTGATCGTAGGTTTTTATACCCCGAAGCGCCAATACGCGGCAAAGGGCAGGATTGATGCGCAACGTCTGCTGCAGCAAGTCTACTGTTTCCTCGTCTACATGTTTAAGTGTCCATCTTTTATCAGGCTTCATCTCCGAAATCCAGTTGCTGCACCGCGGCATGGTACTCGTTCACTAATCTTTCCACCACCTGCCCGTATCCGGAATTCGCCGCGTTTGCGAAATAGTCGCCCTCTTCCATGATGCGTGCCAAAAGTTTATCCTGCGCTTCTATGCAGCTAATGGCAGTATCATAGGGTATGTGCGAGAAGGAAACCATCTCGTACACCGAGACAAACTTATCGGGGAATAGTTTGCCCAATTCTTTTTCAATTTTTTTGCGTTCAAGGAATACCGGGTCCGATACTTTGTTGCGCATTTCCACGAAGTTAAGCAGCGCCAGTGCGGCCACCGCGTCACCGTTGGGTTTGCGTTTCTGCTCGTAGTGGCGCAGTATCGCGTCCCAGGCATCTTCGTAGTGTTCCATCAACTGCCACAAAACAGTGCAGTCTTCAAATCCGGCGTTCATGCCCTGACCATAAAATGGTACAATAGCATGTGCGGCATCGCCTATCAGCGCACTCTTGTTACCGTAATGCCAGGTGCTGATGTGCTTGGTCACCAAAGCCGATGTAGGATTGGTGAAAAAGTCTTTCAGCAGATCGGGCATCAGCACCTTCGCATCGGGAAAATATTGATCGAAGAAAACCGATACATCGGTCTCTGTATGCAACTTGTCAAACGACACCGCTCCTTCGTAGGGAAGGAACAAAGTGCAGGTAAACGTCTTATCTGTGTTGGGCAGTGCTATGAGCATAAAGTTGCCTCTTGGCCATATGTGGAGCGCGTTTTTCTCCATCAGCCATTCGTTGTTCTTGCCGGGCAGTATCGTCAGTTCCTTGTAGGCATAGTCCAGATAGGTCTGATCGCAGTTTACCCTGCTCCTGTGGCGGTAGGCTTCATACAAAGCCGAAAACGCACCATCGGCTCCAAACAGTAGGTCTGCCTGAACGGTCTTTACCGAGTGGTCGGCAAGTTCAAATTTTATGATGTTGTCGTGCACGTTCACATCAGCTGCCTTGTGCTCGAACAAAATTTTTACGCCTTGGCGCTCAGCCAGCGTCATCAGTCTTTTGTTCAGTTCTCCGCGGCTCACTGAAAATATGGCCTCGTTGTTTTTGCTATAGGGCTGAAATGCAGTGCCACCGCCCTGCAAATGCAGGAATCTCCCGTACATGGGTATGGCAAGGTCCATGATCTCGTCTTTAAGGCCGGCCATTTCAAGAGCCTTCCAGCCACGTGCGCTGGTAGCCAGATTTATAGATTTGCCTGCAGATATGGATGCGCTGCGCATATCCGGCCTGCGTTCGTAAATGGTAACATCATGCCCTTTTTTCTTCAGTATAATTCCCAGCAACGAGCCAACCAGCCCTGCGCCTAAAATAGTAACGGGACGTTTCATAGTTTTATATTTTCTGCAAAATACGAAAACACCAACGAATTTCCGATGACGTTAAAGCGATTTTCAATTTTTTGCGAACGCGATTAAAGCCGTATTAGCCACAGGAGTGCGGCGCAGATTGCCGATCCTAAAGGTGAGGCCTGATTGATTTCGGTCCTTTGTATGAGAATTTCTCGGCTGTTTTTCTGGTCAACCTGACAGGCGGTACTAAAAAACATTCAAAAACACTAAAACTACACTGAGACGCTCGTAGTTCAGTTTTTCAAAAATGTTCGTATTTCCGTTTGGTTCACACGCACAAAAAAAAGGCCGGAGGGTAGTGCCGCTGTTTCAATTTCGGCGCTCAATGCGTTAAAATCACTACGGTACAATAATGCTCCTATAGAATTGCTGATTTCAACTTTTTCGATTTTTCCGGAAGAAAAAATATGAAGGGTCGCACCTGTCGGGTTCGGATACAAAACGATGCCACTTTTGTTGCATACAGCCACATCAGCAGGTGGTGTGGCCACATCACAAGAATCGGTGGTCAGCTTTATAGATAGGCTACTGTCTGTGTAGCAGCGCAGAGAATCAGTAAAATTCACTTCTACAATATAGCTGCAAGTAATGCACCGGGGTAAAAGTCCGGTAGTAACACAGCCGATTTTCGTTGAATAGCTGCCCAACGTGTCGGAAGGTGTGGATGATCCGTAGTTATAAAAATACCGGTTATGGACCGACATGGCTTCCGCTAAGCCGATAGCGTGTGTATATACAGTTTTTAATATTGCCGTATCAAACAGTACCATCCTTACAGAATCCACACGGAAAGAAAACGACGAATCCGTAGCGGCATAGCTCAGCATACCTTCGCCCGTTGGCAACGCCGGCAAAGTCACGGTGTCACCGTCGGTAACATTGAAAACATACAATGGCGTAAACTGGTGAAATAAAGGATTATACACAAACACGGTATCGCTGTTGTCATATACATAAAGTTTGGTCAGGGTTGAAGGATATATGCCCATCACCGTACATGAAAACGGCATGTGGGTCTCGCGGGATATTTTCCGGCACCCAACGCCAGAAATTACGGTGTCGCCGGTGCAATGCTCGTACAACACGCCACAATCCATAGAATGGTGCCATTCCGCTCCTGCCGAAGCAAAAGTATTTTGTGCGCGCAGACGATCGCACCACAATGTGCAGACAAACAGTCCGAAAAGCCAAAGATTTTTCATGGCGATTGTTTGTATAAAGATAAAAAGCAAATTGATGCAAATGGGTATATTCCCTGGGTACATCTCAAGTCTTAGCCGTTGTACAAGCCAAATCCATCAGCCGGGGGTAGAATCCTCCGGCATATTAATTTCCACTCTATTGGTATTCCGTACCCGGAGCAGGCTTCTCTATCCTGTCTTCATTGGCTTTGGCCTTTGTGCCGTCCAGCAGTCCGGTAGGGTCATTGTCGTCGCAATCCTGAAAACCTTCAGGGATCTTAAACCGGGCATCGGGACTAATGTTCAGGTTTTTGTCGGCATACACGCGCTTCATGAACAGCGCCCATATAGGCAATGCAGAAGACGCGCCCTGCCCCAGATTTTCGCTTCTGAACCTGAATTCGCGGTCGTCGCAGCCCACCCAGGCACCGGCTATGAGTTGTGGCGTATAGCCTATGAACCAGGCATCAGCCTGATTTTGCGTAGTGCCTGTTTTTCCGGCCACATCGCTTTGTATGCCATACCTGTACCTTATTCTACCACCGGTACCGAAGTTCACTACGCCGCGCATCATATTCACCATCTTAAAGGCCGTATTGGCGTTGATTAGTTCTTTCTGTATGGGTGCAAAATTCTTGATGAGCATACCATTTTTGTCCTCGATCTTGCTGATGATCATGGGCTGTGTATTAATGCCCCCGCTCGGGAACATAGAATACGCGGTGATCATTTCGTAAAGCGAAATGTCAGACACGCCAAGAGCCACGCTGGGGTAGCGGTCCATGCGGCTGCTGATGCCGCACTTGTGGGCAAAATCCACAAAAGCATCTATACCCACCTGTTTCAGTACGTAGAGTGCCGCATTGTTCAGCGACAGTGCCAGCGCATACTTCATAGACACGTCGCCGTTCTCAGATCCTCCCGCATCATAGGGTTTATCCATATTAGGAAATTCCTGCGCTGCCGTTTCTACCTTACCGCAAGGTGAAAATCCATTGTCCACTGCAAAGCAATACAGCAGCGGCTTTATTGTAGATCCTACCTGGCGCTTGGTATTGATATTCACATGGTCGTACTGGTAGTAATTATGGTCTATACCGCCCACCCAGGCTTTCACTTCGCCTGTAAACGGATCCATAGCCATGAAGCCAGCCTGTAGTATGGTCTTCATGTATTTGATAGAATCAACAGGGCTCATCACTGTGTCCGTATAGTGATTTTTGTTCCAGGCGAAGATGCGCATTTTCAAAGGCACCTTCATCAGCTTCATCACCTGTTCTTCGGTCATATTTTCCCGGAACAACTGGTAATGTTCAGACGACTTTATGCTGTTATTCAGTATGTTTTGTACCTCTTTGCCTTTGTTCCACACCGTTCCGTCCTTATACCCGTTCTGGGCCATAAATACTTTTTGCCAGGCTGTCAGGTGTTCCTGTACGGCTTCTTCTGCGTAGCGCTGCATGCGCACGTCCAGCGTGGTGTATATTTTCAGGCCATCCTTATAAATATCGTAGGGAGTGCCATCTGGTTTTTTCAGGTCTTTGCACACCTGTTTCACTTGCTGCTCCACCACCATGCGGAAATAGGGCGCAATGCCATCATGATAGTCAATTTTATGGAAGTCGAGCGGGGTCTCTTTTTCTTTCAATTCTTTAAACTTGGCCTCGGTAATGTAGTCGTTTTTATACAGCAGCTCCAGTACTGTGTTGCGGCGTGCTTTGGATTGTTTGGGATGTGTACGCGGATTGTAAATCGTATTACCCTTCAGCATACCTATTAGCGTGGCCGCCTCGTCAATGCCCAGCTTGTCGGGTGTTTTGTTGTAAAAAGTGAGCGACGCATTTTTTATACCATATACATTACTTCCGAAAGGCACGGTGTTAAGATATAGTGTGATGATCTCGTTCTTGGTCAGGTTGCGCTCCAGTTTCACTGCCAGAACCCACTCTTTCAGTTTTACGAGGGGCAGGGCGAAACTGCTGCCGCTGCTGCGGGGGAACAGGTTTTTGGCTAGCTGCTGCGTGATGGTGGATGAACCTCTTTTCTTATGAAAAAGAGCGTAAAACGGTATGGCTATCGTGGCAATAGGGTCAATGCCGGCATGTTCGTAGAAACGCGAGTCTTCCGTAGCAATAAGCGCGTTCACGACGTTGGGTGATATTTCGGTGAATTTAGAGTTAGACCGGTCCAGTACGAAGTAACGGCCCAGCAGCGTTCCGTCTGCTGCATACACGTCCGACGATACAAAACTGTTTGGGTTTTCCAGCTCGCCCATTGAAGGCATATAGCCTACAAGCCCGTGGTTGATGGCTATGATGAGCACCCAGAATAACAACACCAGGAAACCGAAACTACCCCACAATATGAGTATTGATTTCTTGAACGGTTCGGTCTGCGAATGCTTATTTACCTTTTTCGGCTCCAATGATCTGATATTTTTACTGGTTATAACGGCAAACTGATACCTTTTGTTTCGTATACGTTTTTGTGTGGAACGATTATGAGGTCGGGCGGCAAAAATACAAAAGATATTGTTAAGAGGCAGGTGCCCTATTTGTGTACAGTTTGTTCTTTTGGTTTTTGTCCTACCTTTACCCAAAACAAATTTTATATGGCAATTCAAGTAGGGCAAATAGCCCCCGATTTCAAACTGTTCAATACAGATAAGGAAGAAGTATCTCTGAGCGCCCAGAAGGGTAAAAATGTATTGCTGGTGTTTTTCCCGGCTGCATTTACCGGCGTTTGCACCAAAGAGCTTTGTTCTATACGCGACACCATGAAGGTGTACGAGTCGCTTCAGGCGCAGATCTTCGGTATTTCCGTAGATTCAATCTTTTCCCTTGGCAAGTTCAAGGCAGAACAAAACCTTAATTTCCAGTTGCTGAGCGACTTCAATAAAGAAGCTTGCACTGCTTATGAGGCTATCTACGAAACTTTCGTGGTAGGTATGAAGGGAGTTGCAAAACGTTCGGCATTCGTTATAGACAAAGAAGGCGTGGTGCGCTATGCAGAAGTTCTGGAGAGCGCAGGCGACATACCTGATTTCGGTGCCATCCAGAAGTGCATGGAATCATTAAATTAAAATTTGGTTTAAATTAGTTTTTAGCTGGTTACAATTTAATTTTTATTGTTAAATTGCACTACAAATTACATCTTATGAAGAAAATATATTCAATTGTGGCCCTGATGGCGCTGGCTTTTGTTACACGGGCACAGGTTATTCCCGGTGGCGATATGGAGACATGGCGTACCGGTACTTCTCATTCGGGAACCTATCCTACACGTACCGTTCATGCACCATACGCTTGGTTTGGCTTCGACTCCACCATCATTTATCTCGGTGAGAACATTGCCACCTCAACCTTTGGGCTTTACGCCAATGGCGACAATTTTTTCCCTCAGGTATTTCAGGATAATACTGTTTTCCATGGCGGTGCAAGCTCTGCGAAATTAATTACCATTAAACAGGATACATTGGGCGTTACCGGTGGCGCTATCGCTAACTACAATACCAATGTGCAGGTCAATCTGGGAACCGGTTCTTTCACCTATTTTATTTATGGTGGTACACCGGTTACCGGTAGGATCCATTCCGTGAGCGCATGGGTTCAGTATCACTATCGTCCCGGTACGATCGCAGACACGGCAACAATGTCTGTTGATCTCCAGAAACATTTCGGCACTGTAGATTCTACTATCGGAACCAGCACCGTGAATATTGATTCTACTTCTGGTGGCTGGCAGCAGGTTACGGCCTACGTTTTCTACAACGACGAGGTGACCACGCCCGATACCATTCGTATCACTTTCAGCAGCAGTATCTCCGGTTCTGTAGACAGCAGTACGCTTAATGTAGACGACGTGACAATGAGCAATGTGGGTCTTGGTGTGCAACAGTCAGTAGCAACCGAAAACCCGCTGAATATTTTCCCCAACCCCGCTACCGGAATAGTAACGGTTCAGAATATCGCCGGTACACCCGTACGGATGGAATTGTACTCTGTAGCAGGAAATAAAGTTGCAGAAAAGATTTTCGCCTCACAGGGCAACCTGGACGTGTCTAAGATGGCCGCTGGTCTTTACTTCTACAATGTCTGCAACACTGTGGGCGATATTGTACAGAAGGGCAAGCTTGAAGTCGTTCATTAATAATATTCAACGTATCAAACCAAAACAGGGTCGGAATTTTCCGACCCTGTTTTAGTTTATTGCTACGCTACTAATAATGGCGTGCGATCCACGAAGGGGAACCAGAGTTCCACTACACAAAAAGGGTAGTGGCCCATTTTTAAACCGGAATTCAGATTTGCAAAGAGGGTGAAACTCCAGGCTATCCAACTATTTTATAGCTAAACCCTGACTAATACCAATTAGACTTATAAATTAGGCATGGTTTTTGCTGTATAATGATATGGCCATTTTACATCGAATTACTGTCACAGAGTCACCTGATCAGCTGAACAATTTATTAAAGAAGTCAGCGGAATCGATAAAGCCACGCATA
>CAIYJV010000178.1 GCA_903926605.1 uncultured Bacteroidota bacterium | reverse complement strand
AAACCAAACATTGTTCTTTAATAACAAAAAAATAATAGAAAATACATCATTACCGTTTTACATTGCAGGTCGCTTCAAATTTTCGTTTTTATGAACAACATACCCGTTGTAGACCTGGCTCATTTTACCCAGGGTGATGCACAGACCAGAACAAACTTTGTAAACCAGCTCGGTAAAGCATACGAGGAGGTTGGCTTTGTATCGGTCATCAACCACGGAATTCCGGACGATCTCATATCAAGACTGTACGAAGAGATCACACAGTTCTTTTCGTTGCCCCTTAGTATCCGGTCTACATACAAGAAACCGGAACTCGCCGGACAGCGCGGCTATACTTCCTTCGGCACGGAACACGCGAAGGGCTATGAAGCACCGGATCTCAAAGAGTTTTTCCAGTTCGGCCAGGTAGTTACAGACGGCGACGAGGTGGCCGCACACTACCCCGAAAATGTACCGGTGGACGAGCTACCCGATTTCACGCCTACACTTTTGGCTGCCTACCGGGCTTTCGAAAATTCGGGTACAGCCTTACTTCAGTCCATTGCGCTTTTCCTCGATCTGGACCCAAATTATTTCGACCCGTTCGTGCACAACGGCAATTCGATCCTGCGAGCCATTTATTACCCACCTATCACCGAGGAGCCAAGATCGGCAATACGTGCAGAGCAGCACGAAGACATTAACCTCATCACACTGCTTGTGGGCGCTTCGGCCGATGGACTTCAGGTACTCAATATGCAGGGTGAATGGGTGCCTGTTACCTCCATGCCCGACCAGATCGTAGTGAATGTGGGCGATATGCTGCAACGCCTCACCAACAACAGACTAAGGTCTACCACCCACCGTGTGGTCAACCCTCCAAAAGAAAAATGGGGCAGCCCCCGTTACTCCATCCCATTTTTTCTCCACCCGCGCAGCGACATGAGCCTCGCCTGTCTGGAAAGCTGCATCTCCGATGCCACACCCAAAGCCTACGAAGACTACACCGCCGGCCAGTACCTCGACGAAAGACTACGTGAAATAGGGTTGAAAAAGTAATCAGAAAAAACAAACGACCGCTTACAGAATTTGTTTATCCCACAAACTAAAACTGGGCTGCCTTGTGGCAGCCCAGTTCCTATTTTCAAATACAGATCAATTAAACTCAGAATCAGGAACACCCTTGTTCACTTCCACGCTCTGCACTGTAGCCTTGATCATTTGTCCGGGCTGACCTTCAGATACGTCGTAGGGCACTTTATAACCATTGGTCCCAGGTACTTCCTTGTAGTTCTTGTAGTCTGACACCTGAGTGCCTGGCTCCTTCGGACCATCTGTGGTTATCACCCTGCGAATAAGCAGCGAAGTAGCCGCATCATAATATTCCATTGTCTTCTTACCCTTTGCATTTACAGCCTCAACCAGATACGCGTCCTTTCCGTCCACGTCTTCCAGACTTTTCAGCGTACGTTTGATGCCGTATTTTTCAGGGTGCAATTCAGATGTCAGGTCAGCACCTTCAATCACCTGCTCCAGTTCGTCGCCGGTAATGTCTGCCTTCTGCCCCATCTGTTCCTGATAGCCCTTGGTGCCATTGTACACTTCTTTCTGTGCTACCATCTTGTTTCCGTTCATAGTAAGCTCCACGGTCTGTTTCCACATATTGGGGGCTTTCTTCAGTTCGGTGATCGTCAGCGGCATACCCTGAGCCACAGCGGTAGACACTATCTTGATGTCCTTGATACTGTTGAAGGCATTTTCGCCGCCCATTGCAGCAATGTATTTTTTATACACATCGGTGGCGGTCAATCCTGCAGGCAACGCTTTTGCTTCAGCAATTACCACTGGCTTACCTGAATAGTCGTAGAAATCTACCTTGCCGTCTGCAGAGAAACGAGCCAGTTTTCCAGCTACTTCTTCTTTACTGCCTGCAACAACGATATTGGCATGATCGGGTGTAATATACTTTTTAGACACCGCTATTATGTCGTCTGCGGTAACTGCACTCAGGTTCTTGAGATAATTCTGATAATAGTCTTTTGGCAAATGATAACGCTCTGTACGAATGGCGAGTTGCGCAATACGACTGGGATCTTCCAAACCAATACTGAAGTTGCCCGACAAATAAGTGATCGAATTCTGCAAAGCTGTATCGTTCACTCTTTCGGTTTGCATGGTCTGCATTTCAGCCAGCAACGCTTCTACCGAGCTGTCCGAAACCACATTACGGCATTTTACCGTTGCACTGAAGGTACCACCCAGATCGTCTTCACGAATGCTGGAATATGCACCGTAGGTCCAGGCGTGTTTTTCGCGAAGGTCGAGGAATAAACGACCCTGAGATCCACCTCCAAGTACCGTATTGGCCACCTTCACTTTGATCAGATCGGCAGAAGCCGGAGTCAGGTCTATAGGATAGGTCACACTCACCACACTTTGCACGGCGGCTACGCGTGGTGCAAATGCCACCTTGGTAAGCTTGTTTGCCGAAAGCGATGGGATAGAATAAGTGGCGACGGGCACATTTTTCTTCTCCCAGCTACCAAAATACTTTTCAATAAGTGGCTTTATTTCAGCAGCAGTTATGTCGCCAACTATCGCCATATATGCCACATTGGGGCGAAAATAAGTGCTGTAATAATTCACGCATTTTTCCAGCGTGATCTTCTTTACAGATTCTTCGGTAGCTACTTCACCATAGGGGTGATTGCTTCCAAAATTTACCACGGCGCTCACGTTGCGCACCATGGCATCGGGGTCGTTCTTTTCTGTTTCCATACCGGACAAAACCTTTTCACGGGTCTTTTCCAGTTCTTCGCCCGTTATCTTGCTGTTCATGGCAATATCTGCCATCAATCCGAATATCTGTTCGGTGTATTTTTTCAAGCCACTGCCCGAAAGTCCGTTGTTGCTGGCATTGATCTTAGCGCCAATACGATCTATTTCTTCGTTCAGTTTGTCTTTAGAACGTGTCTTGGTTCCGGACAGCAATAACTCAGACATCATGTCCTGATAACCGGCCATTTTGCCTTCCAGTTCGGGCTTTATGTCAAGCTCGATGTTGCAGGATATCACAGGCAGTTTGTGGTTCTCCACCACAAATACTTTCATACCGTTTGCAAGCGTAAATTCTTCAGTATGTCCCAGCTTTACCTCCGGTGCAGGACCGGGCTTGGGTTTCATACTCCTGTCAAGTTTCTGGCCATAAGCCGCAACCACGAGGCCGAATCCTAATATAAAAAGTGCTGATTTTTTCATTGGTCAATATTTTATTACTGTAACCCCGGCGGGGATCGCTTTTTGTTTGAAGTGAATATTATTTCTTACCGGTTTTTTTAGCGCCTGTGGCTGGTTTCGGTGCGGGAGTAGCATTCTTAGCTTCACTCTTTTTACCGTCGGTCTTGGGTACATAAAATACCACAAGCCTGTTTTCCTTGGTCAGGTACTTGTTGGCTACTCGTTTAATGTCTTCCTTAGTTACTTTCTTTATACGGTCCAGTTCTGTGTTTATCAGGTTAGCATCGCCCTGAAATGTATAGTAGGTAGCCAGATTGGTGGCCACGCCTATGTCTTTCTGATTCTGCGATACAAAATCGCTTTCAGCCTGGTTTTGGAGTTTGTTATACTCTTCGTCGCTGAGACCCGATTTTTTCAGCTTCTCAATTTCGGCCAGCATAGACGATTCCAGTTCTTCAGGTTTTACACCTGTATTGGCAATACCAAACATGATCATCAGTCCCGGATCTTCGTTCTGCAGGTTGAGCGCCTGGGCAACAAAAGCTTTTTTCTGTTTGTCTACGATCTCTTTCTCAAACCTTGAGCTCTTGCCCTGTGACAGCAACTGAGACATCAGGTCCAGTGCATAATAATCGGGAGTGCCCTGTTTGGGGATATGGTATGCCAGTACCACCGCTGGCAACTGCACGTTGTCTTCAAATACCACTCTTTTCTCTGCTTTCTGTACAGGTTCCGGAGCAGCGGGGCGTGGTATCGGATTGGTTCCGCGGGGTATATCGCCATAGTATTTGGCAATCAGCGCCTTTGCCTGCTCTGGATTAATGTCTCCCGACAATACCAGTACCGCATTTTCAGGCACATAAAATGTCTTGTAGAACGCCATGAATTCAGACAACGTGGCCTGGTCTATGTATTGCTCTTTACCTATTGGCGTCCAGCGATAAGGATGCGTGGTATAGGCATTCTGGTATATGACGTTAACCAACTGTCCGTACGGGCGGTTGTCGTAGCTCTGCTTTTTTTCTTCCTTTACAACCTTGCGCTGCGTTTCTACGCCAACGGTGTCTATTTTGGCATGAAGCATACGTTCAGATTCCATCCACAAGCCCAGTTCAAGCTGGTTTGATGGTAGCACTTCGAAATAAAAAGTACGGTCCTGAGTCGTGTTGGCGTTCAGAATACCACCGGCCGACTGTATATACTTCATATACTCGCCGCGCTTGATGTTTTCACTGCCTTCAAACAGGAGGTGCTCAAAAAAGTGCGCGAAACCTGTGCGTTGCGGATCTTCGTTCTTAGACCCCACATGATACATCACCGATACCGCCACGATTGGCGTGGCATGATCTTCCTGCAAAATGACGTGCAGTCCGTTGGGCAGATTATATTCGGTAAAAGTAATTTTACTATTCGCCTGGAAAGACCCTAGCAGCATAGCTGAACCAAACAATAAACTTCTGAATTTGGGTTGCTTCATAAAAAATTAAAAATTTAAACAAAAGTAGTGTTTTGTTTTAAACTACTTCTAATTTGATGAACGTAAAAATAGAGCATGCGGCGGTCGATGCCGGGAATATTACATCATTTTGTAACGCCCGTATCAAAGACGCATTTGCGAAGAAAATGCAACAAAAACCGAAAATTATTTCACGACCTGGCCATCAGTACCCGCCGTACTGCTTTTTGAGCCAACCACGGGGTGCCGCTCAAATGGCAGCGACCGGTCAAAAAGGTAACGGTAGGTTACCAAATTACGGGTACGGTTATGACACAGGTTTTCAGCTATGTTTATCATTTTAGGATTAAAATCTCCAATCCATTGCATTTCGTAGTCTTTGTAGTGTTTCATCTGGTTTTGTATCACGTCGGCGGCCTCCACGATCAGATAAGAATCCACACCCTTGCCCTGAAATTCCGGGATGACTCCAAAAACCAGACCCACAAATTTATCGCACTTAACAAATTTGGTAGCCCAAAGCAACTTTGCCTTTTCCGCAATGCCAAAGGCCCCGTTCATTTTCTTAAAGTATTGATTCAGGTCGGGCAGATTGATATAGATGGCCACCGGCTCATCCTTATAATAGGCAAACCAGTTCAGCCTGTCGTCTATCACTGGCTTCATGGTTTTAAACATTCTTATGGATTGCGCTTCTTCCATGGTTTTGCCTCCGCCATGTCCCGCCCAGGCCTTGTTATACACATAGTTAAAATCTTTTGCGTACTTCTCCAGTTTCGACTTTTTAAAATGTTCCACCCTGTAATTAGGGTCTTGAGAAACCATATGGTGCCTTTCGTAAAAACGATCTGTGAGGCGATCTTCAACATTTAGTCCAAAACACACCTGATTAAAATATAGCTGGAATCCATAATCCTCAAAAAGGTCTTTGTAATAGGGCGGATTATAATTCATGCAATAAAGAGGTGGCGAAAAGCCTTCAGTCAGCAATCCCCACCACTTATCCCGCTCTCCAAAATTTATAGGCCCGTCCATAGCTTCCATTCCGAGCTCGGTAAGCCATTGCTTGCTGGCATCCAGCATAAACCTCGCTGCCACATGTTTATTGATACACTCAAAAAAACCTATACCACCTGTGGGCTGCACCTGTTTATATGCCTTGTTTACGAACGCAGCTATACGCCCTATGGGTTTTTCGCTGTCATTCATCAGCACCCAGCGTATATATTGCCCGCCGCGCTTGATGAACTTATTTTTCTCCGGATCAAAAACATCCTCAATATCTTTATCCAGCGGTCTTATCCAATTGGGGTCATCCTTGTAAATATCTATAGCCACCTGAAGGAATAATTTCTTATCCTCAGGAGTCTTTACTTCCAGTAATCTCATATAGTTACGAAATCCCTTTTTTACGGTATTCGCAAAAATAGCAAACTTTTATTTGGTCGGGGACGAACGCCTTCTGTCAAAAGCATCCTTTGGAAATTGCCGCAGGCTACATCACAGTCAATTGGCGTACTTGCGCAGCACACAAATCACTGCTATTATTGCCCTATCTAATTTTTCAATCTCCTGAACCCTATTGTGTTATAAATTTGCGGCATGAATTGGATCGCATTAACGGACGAGGATCAGCTCGAACGCATTAAAGAAGAAAGCAAGCAGCACCCTGTTGTTATTTTCAAACACAGCACCCGTTGCTCTATCAGCGCAATGGCCAAAAACCGGTTGGAGCGTACCGAACCCGCCGCCGGTGTTGCTTTCTACTACCTCGACCTCATTGTGTTCCGCAGCATCTCTAACCGGATCGCAGAAATGTTTGGGGTTATGCATGAATCGCCACAGGTACTGATGATCCGCAATGGCGAATGCGTATACGACGAAAGCCATAACGGAATAAGCATGGACGAAATAGTAGATGCCGCCGCTTATCAACTTCCCTGATCCAACATGAACAGAATTGCAATAGTGGGAATTCATACCGGAATAGGTAAGACTATTGCGAGTGCGGTACTGACGCTGGCATTGGATGCCGACTATTGGAAACCCGTCCAGGCCGGCACCGACCAGACAGACAGCGACCTGCTTCGCCAGTTCGTGCCCCCGGCCCGGGTTCACTCCGAGGCATTTGTGCTTTCTCAACCGCTGTCCCCACATGCAGCGGCGGCTATAGACGGAGTTACAATCGATATTAAGGCGATCAGCATTCCCGAAACTAAAAATCTGCTACTCATCGAAACCGCCGGTGGTTTGCATTCACCCATGAGCGATACCGCGACCATGGCCGATTTTGTACGATACCACAAACTGCCGGTCATTCTCGTTACGCAGCACTATCTGGGTAGCATTAACCATACATTACTTACTGCCGAAGTCCTCAAATTGCGCTGCATTCCGGTTATAGGTCTGGTGCTAAACGGAGCACCCAATCAGGAATCCGAGGTTTTCATTACCCGTTACTCCGGGCTACCCATTTTAGCGCGGATTCCTGAACTCGACCTTTCAGACCCCACCGCCATCACCAGTTGTGCCGAAGATTTAAGACCTTCGCTCAAAGTACATTTCCCATGAGTATCCGGAACCGTGACCGAGAGGTGATCTGGCACCCTTATACGCCTGTAAAGATTTTCCCCGAAGCCATTGCAATTGTTAAAGGCGAAGGCCAATACCTCTACGACGAAGAGGGTAAAAAATATCTTGACGCCATCTCTTCGTGGTGGGTGAACCTACACGGACATGCACATGCCTATATAAACGACCAGGTGTCTAAACAACTCCACACACTGGAACACTGCATATTCGCGGGCTTTACCCACGAACCCGCCGTGAGGCTGGCAGAGCGCCTTCTGGACATATTGCCGGGCAATATGGGCCGGATTTTTTACTCTGACAATGGTAGCACTGCCGTGGAAGTGGCCCTGAAAATGGCCATGCAGTACTGGCAGCTACGCCAACCCGGCACCAAGCGCAAAAAAATAATCGCGCTGGAGCATGCTTACCATGGAGACACCTTTGGCGCCATGTCTGTAAGTGGCCGCAGCATATTTACAGATGCTTTTAAAGACTGGTTGTTCGACGTGGAATTTCTGCCTTTTCCTGCTCCCGGCCACGAAGAAGAAAGTATTGCAACCCTTGAAGCACTGGTAAAAAAGGGTGATGTAGCTGCATGTATCGTCGAGCCGTTGGTACAAGGCTCCGCGGGTATGTTTATGTATCCTGCCGAGGTACTGGAACGTTACTTCGCTTTGTGCCGTGAACACGAAACACTGATCATTGCCGACGAAGTAATGACCGGTTTCGGACGAACGGGTACGCTGTTCGCCTGCGACCAGGTGGCCAGTACGCCCGATATCATCTGCCTTTCAAAAGGCCTTACAGGCGGTTATATGCCCATGGGCGTTACCGCCACGACCCACAAAATCTTTGAAGCCTTTGTGCAGGATGACCGGAGCAAAATGTTGTACCATGGACACTCCTTTACGGCCAATGCGGCGATATGCGCAGCTGCGAATGCCAGCCTGGACCTGTTGCTGGACAAAGGCTGTCTTGCTCAAAGGGAAATGATAGCAGACCGGCATAGGGAATTTCTATCTTCTCTGGACACGAACACCGGCTTTTGCAATCTGCGCCAAACTGGCACCATCTTGGCAATGGACCTTGTAACGCCCGACAACTCTTACCACTCCTCGGTCCGGGACAAAGCATATAAATATTTTTTAGACAATGGCATACTCATGAGACCACTAGGAAATATCATATATATAATCCCTCCTTATTGCACTTCCGGGTCCGATCTCGACCACGTTTATCACACCATAAAATCAATGACTAAGATTTTTTAATTTTAGAAAATCTGTCACCAAAAAAGTAAAAAATAATTCATAAACATAAAATTACAAATTTT
>CAIYJV010000177.1 GCA_903926605.1 uncultured Bacteroidota bacterium | reverse complement strand
GAAATGGATGGCGGTGCTATTAGTTTCCGGGGTTATGAAACTGGAACGGTGAAGCTGATGCTGCAGGGATCTTGTTCAGGTTGTCCGTCCTCAATGATTACCCTTAAGTCGGGCATCGAGGCTATGATGAAGCGCATGATACCAGAGGTGAAGGAAGTAGTTGCTGAAGCGGAATAATTGCTGAAAAAGACATAAAATAAAATTGAGAGCCCGGTTTTGCCGGGCTCTCTTCGTAATGTACCAAATGCAATTGCCGTCAGCCGACGATCTCAATTTTACTTTTTCCACTACTCAGCCGTGTTACCTTGATGCTGGTGCGGATGCGCTCTGTCATTTCGCGCACATGGGATATTACACCCACTTTGCGCCCTTGTCCGCGCAGCCGTTCGAGTGCCTCCATTGCCGTAATCAGCGTGGCTTCGTCCAGGGTGCCGAAGCCCTCGTCTATAAACAGCGATTCCACCGACATCCGGTTTGCCGAAAGAGATGCTAGTCCCAGCGCAAGTGCCAGTGATACCAGAAAAGATTCTCCGCCCGACAAGGAGAAAACAGATCTCAGTTCGTTTCCCATATCTACGTCTGTTACCTGAAGTGCCAATGTGTCGGGTATTCTGCCCAGACGGTATCGTGAAGTGAGGCTACCCAGGTGCATATTCGCGTAGCTCAGCAAATAGTCTAACGTATATTCTTGTGCTATTTGCCTGAATTTTTCACCGTCTGCCGAACCGATAAGTTCATTTAGTTTCTGCCTCTGCTCCTGCGTTTGGCGAAGTGACTTAAGCTCTCTGGCAATGTTTCCGGATTTTAGTTCATTTTCCACCTGTTTCAGTAGACTGAATTGTAAATCCTGGAGTAGTTTTGTTTGGGTTTCTATGTCAGTTTCCGCTTCAGAAAGGGCCTTTAGGGTTTCTGCCCACGCTACTTGTGGCCCACCACCTGAAATATGCCGGGCTATCAGTTCCGAGACTTTATCTGCAGATGCCCTGGTCTTGACAACAGCATCGCGCAAATCCCCGATCTTTTTTTGTTCTGTATCCAACTCAGCCGGGGGTACAGCCAGCAGCGAAGACACTTCTGCTTCTGTTATGGCCTTCTGGTGTATTTTGGGGTATTGCTCCAGGTAAGTCTTTATAGCCAGAGTAGCATCAGAAAGGTCTCGCTCAGCTTTTGCGATTTCGTTGCGGGCGGCCCCTACGGCGCCGGCAATTCTTCCCAACTCGTTAGATAAGCCACGGTAGGCAATTTCTGCGGCGTTTTTAGATTGTTTCAATACAGCAGTTTGTTCGCCTAGAGTTTCGGTCACCGCCTTCACTGTTCTGCCACCTAACAAGGACGAACGTCGTGTTGTCAGGTCTTCCTGTTCTTTTTGCAGGGCTACCACCGACGATTCCTTTTGAGCTGTATTTTGCTTCAATACCGTTTCGTAGGAGCGCATTTCTGCGAGTTTTGTTTTTTCAATTCCTGCCAGTCCTTCGCAATGTTCCAGCGCAACCTTCCTTTCTTTCCATTCGAGCGCAAAGTCGGCTACTTTTTTTGTGAAAGCGTCGGGGTCTTTTCGCCAGTTCGTTTGCCAGTCGTTTCCGCCAAACCAGTTCCCAAGTGCGGTCATTAGTTCGTTCAAACGTTCGGTAGCCGTGGTGATTTGCTCCTGGATCTGTGCTGCCTCGCGAGCGTTGGTCTGTAATTCAAACTGCTCCTTTTGCAATTGGGATTGCTGCGCGGAAAGTTTTTTTTCTTTATCACTTATCGCAGTCTGGATGCCGCCTAACGCGGTCCTTTTGTCTTCATATTCAGCCAGTGCGTCGTTTGTGGATTTTTGTTCCGCTTGCAGTCTCGATTCATGGTCGTCAAACCATTGGGAACGCTTCCCGAAATCTACAGGCATGCCCATAGCAACCAGATCATATCCTTCCAGTGTGGCAGCAAGTGCGGTGCATTCTTTTTCAGATTTTCCGATTCTTAAATTCTCTTCGTCTCTTTGGCGTTCCAGCCCATTCAGGCGGTTGAGAACCTCTGATTCTTCTTTTGCAAGTTGTTCGCAGCGGTTGCGCCAGTTCTTGAATTCGGCCTCTATCGTGGCCAGTAGACTTAGTTCAGGTGCGTGTGCGGCGTATGGGTGTGCTGTACTACCGCATACCGGGCAGGCTTTGTCTTTTTCCAGCGTATCCCGGAGACTTACCACGTCCGCAGCCGTTTCAAGACGGGCTTTGTTCAGCAGGTCGGATGTTACTTCCTTTTTGGCTTCTGCTTCCGCGACCGCGGGTTTCAATCCCTCCGCCCGTTGCCTGAATTCTGTCAGGTCGCGTTCAATTTCATTTATTTTTGCCAGGGCAGCATCGGTTTCCTTTATGGCGTGCCACAACAGACTCCATTGTCCGCGGGCTGTGGCTATACGTATCAGTTTGTTTCCGTATTCTGCACTCTTTGCCGCCAGACTTCCGGCATCAACGGCCATTAATTGGCTTTCCAGTAGTGTTTTCTGCGCTCCAAGACGTTGTAGTTCCGCGCACTGAATTTCTGTTTCGTGCTGTGAAACACCCACTTTGTGGTTCAATTTCTTCTCCTGAGCGATGGCCGTTTCAAAGTGGTTGCGGAGTATGCCAGTGCCCGCCACAATGTTCCCGGCATCCAGGAGCAGTGATTCAATCAGTCCATGGTTTTCCGCAATGGGCTGTTTAGCGATGTTTTTATTTTTCCATGCTTCATGCTTCTCGATTTCTGCAGCCAAATTGTCCACCGTCAATTGCTGTGCGGCCAAATTAATGGTTTGGGATTCCAAGGCTTTTTTTGCTTCACCGAATTCGGATTCTGCTCCTAGTAGCTGAGCGGATTTTTCGCCGATCAGCGCATCCAATTGCAAGGCCTTTTCTATTTCGGGAGTCAGGCGCGCGGTTTCTGTTTCTTTTTCGTTTAGCGCAACTGTAGCGGCTTCGTACCGGTCGTGTGCCAATAACGCATCGGCTTTCAGTGTGGTTTCTTCAGTTGTCAGGTTGGAAAGCTGCCGGATTTTCGAATCCAGTTCCTTTGTGCTGCGTTCTTTTTCAGTCCACATTGCTCTGGCATCCTGAATACTTAAAATCCTTTGGTGGATTTCGATTTTTGGGCTGTATTCCGAAAGCGTGTTTTGTGCAACCGCAAGTTTTTGGTGTTCCTCGGCCAGATGTTGTTGCAACTCTGCTTTACGAATGTGCCACTCCTTGTCTTTTTTGAGTTGTGCGTGTTTTTCCGTCAATTTCACCAGTGTGGCTGCAGCGTCCTGTTCCGCTGTTTTCGTCCGTGTCAGGTCTTCCTCCGATAGCAGATCAATACCCGCCAGCAGTTCCTCTTTGTTCTTTACTGCCAGGTCGGATTCTTTGGATTTCTGGTAGATACGTCGCGAGATTTCCGAGTATATGCCCGTGCCGGTTAGTTTTTCAAGCAGGGCTGATTTTTCTTTTTTTTCTGCTTTCAGGAAGGCTGTAAAGTCTCCCTGCGCCAGCAAAACAGACCTTGTAAACTGGTCGAAATTCAATCCTACCAGTCGTTCTATTTCTTTGAGTGTTTCGGTGTTTTTCCCCGGAAACCTTTTTTGTTCGTCCAGATTCAGCAGGCTGGTGGTGTCTTGTTGTAGCGCGCCGGTGACTTTGTTGTGAGCGCGCTTCACATTCCATTGCGCAAAGTATTTATGCCCGTCCGAGCCAATGAATTTTACGCCGGCGCTGCCTTCAGCGGTGCCTTTACGCAAAATGCTTTTTACATCGTGCGGTTTTATTTTCTCCTGTCCAACGTCGGCTATTTCGATCCCGATTTCCTTAGCCTGTGCATGCCTGGGTGTGCGTGCGTACAATGCCAGGCAAATGGCATCGAGTATGGTTGATTTACCTGCGCCGGTAGGCCCGGTAATGGCAAAAATGCCAGCTGATAAAAGTGGTTCTTTTGTAAAATCGATTACAAATTCACTTTCTATCGAGGCCAGATTTTTTATATGTATGGAGAGTATTTTCATAGGGTCGTTCCTTCGGATATGTCATGTAAAACCTCAGTAAAGAAATCTGAAAGTGCTACCGGCGGATCTATATGGAATTTTGACTGGTAGACCTTTTTGAATACATCAGCCGGTTGTAATGTATTTAAAATGTCAGGCGACACGGTTTCATTTTCGTCTTTGCCATCAGGATACCTTGCGTCAATACGCGCCAGGCGTACATGACGGTCTGCAACAGCAGACTCAATCCGGAACCTAAGGCCGGGTTCGGGCCCATCCAGGCGTACCCTCACTTCCAGGTAGGGCGCACTGTGTGCTTCGTCTTTTACGGCTAGGGGCAATTCGCGTAGCATTTCGATCGCAGCGTCCAGCGGAGAATGAGCGGCGGGGATCCGCAACAGGGGCACCGTTACAGGTGCTTTTACAGATCGGATTTCTTTAACAGACCTGCCGTCTGTCTGAATAAAGACCACCTGATGCGGATAGTGTACTTCTGAAAAAGACATGGGGATGGGGCTGCCGGCATAGCGTATGTACTCAGTGCCTGCTTGCTGCGGCCTGTGAATATGGCCCAATGCGGTATAGGCTATCTCTGGTCCGAATGCGCTGGCCGGTACATGCTCTGCGCCACCCATTACTTCCCGTTCGCTTTTGTCGCCTTCGGACATAGTGGCGCCAGAGGTATGCAAGTGCCCCATGGCCACGATGGGTTTATTGGGATCACGCATCTGCAATGCATAATGCAGTGTTTGTTTGTAGATTTCGCAAATTCCTTCGGTATATGAGAAGCGCTGTTCACCGGATGAAAGGAAATCGCCGTTCCTGATAAAAGGTACAGCCATCACATATCCCAGAATATTGTGTTCAGCGTCCAGTACTGGTAGCACAAGTCTGGCGAAATCGGGTTCTCCCTGCGGCGTCAACGGCAGGCTACCTACGATATGGATATTAAATGCTTCTAGCAGGGGCTTCGGCGCCTCAAGCCGCGACGGCGAGTCGTGGTTCCCGGCTATTACGAAAATATATAAGTTGGGATTGGCCACCACGGCCTCTCTTAGAAAGGTGTAAAATCTGGTTACGGAAGCCGCGTCGGGATTGGAGACATCAAATATGTCGCCGGCTATCAGCAATGCGTCGGCGCTTTCAGCCTTTATTGTATCCAGCAACCATTGCAGAAACCGGTCATGTTCCCAACCACGGTCATATTCATAAAAAGTCTGGCCAAGGTGCCAGTCCGCAGTATGTATCAGCCTCATAGGAAGTGGTTGTAATGTGCAGTGAAATTAGGTATTAATACCGAAAGACTTCATGCTTGAACAGGCAAATTGTGACAAAAGGGCTTCGTGTGCATTTCATCAAGTTCGCGATATTACACTTCTGGTAATAAAGCGTCAAATTACCACTCACTATGTGTTTCCGATCCGCTGCCATTCACGCTAAAGGTAAATCCGTTACCCGCGCTTATTCCCAGTCTCAGGCCGCTGTTATGGCCCAAATTGCTGTCCCAGGACTGCACGAAATCCAGTCTGAAAATACGTACCGCTTTCCAGCCAAGGTTGTCCAGTCCCACATAGGCTTCGGTATAATAGTTTTTGTCGTTCACATAGTAGGCGCTGCCCCCCACGCTCAGGTACATACGGGCTTGGCGCAAGAGTGGCAGTTTGTTGGATAATAGCCCCTTCATTTTATATTCTATGTGGGCTTCTTCATAAAGCGATGCTTTGTTCCCATAACCATATACCGGCATAAACTGAAAACTGCTCATATAGGGAGTGGCAATACCAAAGCCACGGTTGCCATAGGGTGTGTTCAGGTCGGGTACGGAGACATAATTGCTGTAAAGGAAGCCACCTATGGCCAAATTGTAGGACAAGCCACCCAGCAGTTTCAGGTTCATATTGTCTGATATGCCAAATCTGTATTTTGCAAAATCGGAAACACTGCCGCCTATGCCCGGAGTCCCCTTGTCGGCCGACAATTGGAAAAGGGGAAGTTTACTTTGTTCTGCTTGCTTGTAGTCCGGGTATTGTACATAGGTTACGCCGGGTTTCCACGATATTCCGATGTGAAGCAGTGCCGCTTTGTTGTTTTCCCACGGTGTCACGAGGTTCAGGTTACCCGGCTGGTTGGTATAAAAACTGGCATCGCTACCGCTGAACAAACTGTATTGGGTAGTAGGAGCGAGTAGGGAGCGGTCTTGCCAGGAAAAACGCGCCACCCAGGCAAATCCGTTGCCATACCGCCGCTCTACCACTCCGGCTATTTCTTTGCGCTGGTACAGTTTCAGTTCATTTTCATGAAAAAGGAGTGCGTCCAGAGAGTTGAGTAACGGGCTCACCGGATTGGCGGGATTGCATTGGAACACGTATTGACCGCCTTCTACGCCAAACAGCCACCTCCGGCCTTTCCAGTGTTTTTCTTCGGCAGTGTAATAAATCCGTGCTATCTGATTGAAATGTGTGTTGCTGAAGCCGTAACGGCCTACTGTATTGACCGTCAGGTATTTCCCTGTGTCCACTCTGTGACGCCAGTTCAGGTTGGGCGACAGATTGGCACCTTCAACAATGTTGTAGTTGGCCATAAACAGCAGCGAATTGAAGCTAAGCGCATTGCGTTTGTGGGCAGTGTACAGTGTTTTTCCGGAAAACAGGATATCGCCTACTTTTAATTTGTTGCCTTTGCGCCGGGTGGAATCCAGATATTCCTCGCTGGTCACGCGTCGGTTCAGGGAGTCCTGTACCCGGAAGTTTTTTGCTTCATCTGCCTCAAGCGGCAAAAGGTGCATATCGTTCCAATAAGCTGTATCTTTTTTGTTGGCAGTCTTGTCGTAGATACTCACCAGTTTTTTGTGGAAGATGGTATCCGGAATGGGTTGGTTTACTTTTTGATTATTGTACAGGGCGGTCATAGTCCCGGTAATGTCAAAGGCAAAGATCTTTGCGGTGATATAGATCCACTGGTTTTTTATGATCCAGAGGTCTGATCCCGATGGCAGATATTGCTGGCGTATCTCTACGGTGTCAAAGAGGTTTATTCCCGATTCTTTAACCAAAGTCAAATCGGTACTGTGTATGGCCCAGTCACCGTCTGTGATGTAAATGTACCCGTTGAAACAGGGTTCAT
>CAIYJV010000176.1 GCA_903926605.1 uncultured Bacteroidota bacterium | reverse complement strand
TAAATGCAACATCGTGTATAATTTTTGTTTTGCCAGAATCTATCACTTCCTTATCAGCTTTGAGCAAATAGGAAGTATGCGTGTCGAAGTCGACCAGATTGTGTCTGTTACGATTTAAAAGGTCATCTGGCTTCTTTCCGAATAGCGCAGCATAGCTTTTGTTAGCCAGAATAATATTGCCGTTGTAGTCACGAACAAAGATCGAGTGCGGTATGAGGTCTATAATCTGGTGAAGGTTTTCTACAGAATGGCGTAACGTTTCTTCCGTTACTTTCAGATCAGTAAGATCGTTTAAGACTCCTTGTAGTTTTACGGGTTTCCCACTGTCGTCGAAAACATAGTGGCTTATCGTATGAATGTGTCGGATACTGCCATCCTCCCGGATAATTCTCGCGAAAATTGATGTGTTTTTACATCCAACACGGGCATCTTCTATTTCAAATTTTACCCTGGGCCTGTCCTCCGGGTGAACGAAACTGAGCCATTCCTCCACTCCGGGATTCCTGGTCGGGTCTTTGATGCCATATATATTCCGGGCTTCTTCGGTCCAAAGTGTTTTCCGGCTGGGTATTTCAAGTATCCAGCTGCCCACATGGGCTAGTTTCTGCGCCTCGCGAAGTTCATGTTCACTTTGCTGTAACCGTTTCTGAATTTGATCTTTCTCGTTTTCGGTTTCTATTTTGTCCAGTGCAAACGAAATATCAGTTGCCAGTTTGTCGAGCAACATGATCTCGGCGTCGCTGAAAAAATTGGTTTCTTCGGCATACAACGAAATTACGCCTCTCACAATTCCCGATTTTCTGAAGGGTAGGGTGATGGTTGATTTGTAACCACGCGTTAATGCTTGATCCCGCCACGGGGCCATCAGCGAATCATTGGCCACATCGTTGCAGACCTGGCTTTTACCGGTTTTATATGCTAGTCCAGAAGGCCCATTGCCGCCCGGTTCGTTATTGGTTTTAATAGGAACAATATCTGTTAAGTATCCTAACTCTCTGCCAACGTGATATACTGGTGGTAATGAATTGGAGCCCGGTTGGCCATAGCCCACCCAGGCCATCAGGAACTTTCCAGTCTCTACCGCAATATTGCACACCATTTCCAGTAGCTCAGGTTCGCTTTTTGTATGTACGATTCCCTGTGTTATCTGGCTGACAAAGGCATATATATTGTTCAGTTTTATTATTTTTCGCCGGGTTTCTTCAAGCTCAGTCACATCTATCATGTTCAGCACAAAGCCTTCAACCAGCGGGTCTGCTAAAAGATTCCGGATGTTGAATTTCATCCACCTCCATTCACCTGCGCCATTGCGAAGGTTCATGATTTGGGATTTGTTGACATTGCTGGTTTCGTCTGCGCCGTCCAGAACCGATTGCAGCCAGCCGTGATCGTACTCCTGTAGGTGCTGGAAAATAGACGTATATTCCAGAGTGGCCGCGTCCAGGCCTAAGTTGTGGGTGGCTGATGCCGAGACATACTTGCATACACCTTGCCTGTCCAGAACTATAACTACGTCCTCACTTTTTTCTATTAGGGCGTTAAATCTAAGTTCGTCGTTGTGTTTTTCAGCTTCAATTCTTTTTCGTTCTGTTATGTCCCTGATGAAAGACAGGAATATGATTTTTCCGTCTTGTTCCACCGCAATCACAGTCAATTCTATCGAAATGGGTGTTCCGTCTTTTCTTACGGCAGGCATTTCGTTGTGTTTGCGAATTATATTGCTGTCTTTGGAAAAAACAAACTGTTCCGGCCTTTTACGATGATCGCTTTTTTGTGAATCAGGAACAATCGTGTCTGAAAGATCACACCCTAACACCTCTTTTTTGGTGAATCCGAAAATTTGTTCGGCACCCAGGTTCCATTCTATTATCCTGCCCTTTTGGTCTATTGATATTATTGCGTCCAGCGCGGAATCTATAATTTGTTTCCGGAATTCTGCTTCGCGCCTTATGCTGGTGGTATCCCGGGCTATAAACGAAAAAAGTGGTCCTCCAACTTTCTGCGGCCAAAGTTTCATATCGGCCTTACCGCAAAATTTTTTGCCATCTTTTTTTATAAACTCGCATTCAAAAGAGCCGGTATGCTCCTGATTGACTTTTTCAATTATTGAAGCCGGGAAATTATGTAGTTGATAATTCTGGGTGAAAAGTTTTGCAAAATGCGCTCCTTCAAGCTCCTGTTTTTGGAATCCTGAAATTTCAATGGCACCTGTATTGGCATATAATATTTCCCCGTTTGCATTCAACACCAGAGCAAGTACATCTGTAAGATGACCAAAAAGATCAGAAATAAAGGTTATCGGTTCGCTCATTGCATTGGATTTATGCCGGAGGTTCTGTGTCAGCAGGGTTAACAGAATATCTTTCTAACTAAAAGTAGGGATAATGGCGGATTAAAAAAATGATTAAAAAATATAAATAAAAATTGAATCTTAAACAGCCGACATTTGAAAATTTATGAAATAAATGAGAATGATGCTAACATTTGCCTTTTAGAAACTTAGTAGAAATGAGTTGGATTATTTAGATTGTTGAAATTTGATTATTTGTGCGGAGGTTTTTCTCGCCGCCGCATTTTCAACAGCAGAAAAATTGAAATGTCCTGGTATGTTCTCGCGATAAACTGTTGAATAGTCAGTTTGTTTCAATTACTTTTGCTGGCCAATTTAATCAGAAAATGGAGCAGATAAATTTGAAGGATATGGCCACCCAGGTGCGCCGGGACATAGTGCGGATGGTACATGCGGTACAAAGTGGACATCCAGGCGGATCGCTGGGTTGTGCAGATTTCCTGACAGCCATGTATTTTTCAGTAATGGATAGAAAACCCGGTTTTGACATGGACGGGCGGGATGAAGATTTATTTTTTCTGTCAAACGGGCATATTTCACCGGTGTTTTACAGTGTGCTGGCCCGTTCGGGTTATTTCCCTGTGAGTGAACTGGCTACGTTCAGAAAACTCAATACGCGGCTTCAGGGGCATCCTGCCACCCACGAGCACTTGCCTGGCGTGCGCATTGCCAGCGGCTCTCTGGGGCAGGGTATGAGTGTGGCTTGTGGTGCTGCTTTGGCAAAAAAGCTAAATAAAGATACCCATCTGGTCTATTCGTTGCACGGAGACGGGGAAATGCAGGAAGGGCAAAATTGGGAAGCTATGATGTTCGCTGCTCATCACAAAGCAGACAATCTTATTTCCGTGATTGACTACAATGGCCAGCAAATTGATGGACCAACCAATCTGGTGATGAATCTGGGTTCGCTGGGCGACAAATTTGCTGCTTTTGGATGGGAGGTGCTCGAAATGAACGGCAATGATATGGACGACATTCTTCGGGTAATGAAAGTGGCAAAAGCCGCTACCGGAAAAGGCAAACCCATATGCATACTGATGCATACCGTAATGGGCAAGGGTGTAAGTTTTATGGAAGGCACACATGAATGGCACGGTATAGCGCCATCTGACAAACAGCTGGAAGAGGCATTGAGCCAGTTACAGACTTCCGGGTTGGCAGATTATTAATTTTGGTATGCAATCTTTTGAGGTGTAATTTCGTTAAACAAGAAATTACTGCGTTCCCATGAAATGGAATTCACGGCGATCACACATCGCGTTTCCGGCATTAGTGGTTTTGGTTGCCTGCTCCTGCGGTAAAGGAACTGTGGACGGCAGTAAAAGCTCCCGTATGCTTGGTAAATGGTTGGAAGTTCAGTTTGCTACTGATGATAACGCCAATGGTGTTATGGATTCTTGGGAGGTGCATAATGTTGGTAAAAATGTGGTCGACGTTATGGTGTTCAATAAAGATAGTTCGGGATATGAGTCGGTACATGCCGAAGATTCTACAATGACTTATCCATTTACATGGGTTTATCTTTCAGGAGATTCTATTTCCCGCAGTGGAATTGGCCACGATACGGTTACCTATCAGATCACCAAAATAACCTCTGTAAACCTGACGCTGATGAACTACACTGTAAATGGCCGGGTTTGGTACCTGTTCAATAAAAATTAAAGGCAGATATATCTGTAAAAGCAAATCCCCCTGAAGCGATTCAGGGGGATTTGCTTTTACAGATACGTTTGATGAATTAGTCCCTGCGGTTGCCGAACAACCTGAGCAGCATAAGGAACAGGTTGATAAAATCGAGGTAAAGGCTAAGTGCGCCCATGATCGATAATTTCGAAGTGTCGTTAGCAGAAACGTCGTTGTATTCCATACCAGCACCGATCCTCTTCAATTTCTGTACATCATAAGCCGTTAGACCGGTAAACACAGCCACACCTACGAAGCTGATAATGTAGTCCAGTCCGTTGCTGTGCATAAAGAAGTTGATAAGAGACGCGATGATGATACCCCAAAGGCCCATAGTCAGGATTCGGCCAAAAGAGGTAAGGTCTTTTTCTGTGGTGTAACCCATCACAGCCATAACGCCGAACATGGCGGACGCTGAAGCGAAACAAGTAAGTACCGAACCTGCTGTATACACGAGCAGAATGAAACTGAGGCTCATACCCATTACTGCAGCATACAACAGGAAAAGCCCTGTGAGCGCAGCCGAAGAAAGTTTGGAAAAGCCAAAAGACATGATAAGTACGAAACCAATTGGGGCGAACATAACGAGATAGCCAATGCCACTCATAGACATTCCGCGTTCGGTCTGTACAAACAACATACTTAGCAATGTGTTATTGCTGGCAAAAAGATAGGCGAAAACAGATGAAATTCCCAGCGCAACAAACATCCATAAAAACACGTTGGCCATAAATTTCTTAGCTACCGATCCAGAACCAGTGGCCGGAGC
>CAIYJV010000175.1 GCA_903926605.1 uncultured Bacteroidota bacterium | reverse complement strand
TTCCTTTTACCTCAGCCGTATAAAATTTGTAGGTCCCCCAGAAGGCAGCAGATGTCGCTTTTTGTCCTTTTCCTTCAATTTCTCTTTTAAATTCATCAGTCAGAATTTCCGGATAAAACTGCCTTTGAAAATTCCACACCTTGTTTAATTCAACATTTAGATCCGAGCGATAGAAATCGGGTAATAATTTCTTACCTTCCTTTAAAAGTTTAAAGCATAGCTGTCCGGGTGTTAGGTTTTCTTCATACATTTTTTTTGCAACCTCCATTCCGTCAATTGCTTGTCCATCTTCTTCGCTTTTGGTTTTACGACTACTTTTATAACCCCTTTTTTTATTAATCATCAATAAAACTCTGGCAAAATCTTCTTTACTTATTTCCTCACTTACTGCTTTTGCGCGTAATGCATAGGTGCTATGGGTAGAGTTTTTTTCATTTTCTGCCAAAATGGTTTCAGGGCCAATGATATTGTTATGGCATAAAACTTCAATCAGATTGGCCCTTCGCAGTTTGTAACGCTGAAGGCTACGTCTCGCACCCCTGTTCAAAGTGCGCTGAGCATTTATCGAAACTGGTTTCCCTTTTTCAAAGTTTTTCTGCTCCTCTGTGGTGAGTGGATTTACGCGAACCCCTATTTTTTCTATTGTTGACGGTTCTGCTGAATTTTCAGATTCGGTTACAAATGCCCAACCAATAGATGTTGTGCCGAGGTCAAGTCCTAAAATTTTTTTGTTCATAGTTCATTATTTTATCGATTTATTTTTACCTTTACATCGAAGCAAATCACAATAAGGATTATTCCGCTGTGTAAACATTAAGTTCCCTCGACTTTAACGGGGGATTTTTTTTGCTACATAGTTTACGTTTATTTTCTCCCGCTTCCATTTTTCTAAAAAATTTATAGACAGTTGTGTTATCCGTGGATTCGCTTTGTTCGCCATATATAATCCATTTTAAAAACAATGAAAGTATCAAAAATTAGTGATTTGGGAATAAAAAATTTACTACCTTCAATCTCTAATGAAAGCAAATCACAATAAGGATTATTCCGTTGTGAAAACATTTAAGGCGGGAAGCAATTCTCGCCTTTTTTCTTTATTCCTGTTCTACTCTTCCGGGTTGGTGGAGTGATTGTTCGATCTGGGTACGGGAGAGGTCCAGCAGGGTGTTGAGTTGCTGGGCTTGTTGGGGGGTGAGGGTATTGAGGATAGCAAAAAATTGTTCGTTGCCGGCATCTATTTTTTGCAGAAGTTCAAGGCCGGAGGCGGTGATTTTTACGTCGGTCTTTCTTCGGTTTTCTACGTTGGTCTGGCGTGCTACCAGTCCTTTGCGGTTCAGGAGGTCTACTATGCGCGAGGTGTCGCTCATCGGGTCCAGCATCCGCTCGCGTATGGCAGTTACAGTGGTAACGCCGGGGTGCTTGCCGCGCAGTATTCGTAGTATGTTGTATTGCTGCAACGAAATATTGTAGGGTTTCAGATGGTCTGCGGCGGCCTGTGTTATTATTTTTCCGGTATAGAGCAGGTTTACGAAGAGTTTTTCGTATTCGGAGTGGAATGGCCTTGTTTGATGAATCTGTTTTTCGATATTCATGTTGCGCCTGCGAATAAGTAATGACTTTGGTAACTATACTGCGGGCGTGCAATGCCCCGGCAAAAACCAAAAGTAATTTTTATTCGAAAAAAAAGTGTCACCGGCAAGTAGATAATTGCCGTGTATAGAGATTTCCGCCCACCGCGGAGCAGGAATAAGGGTAGACGCTGTTGGGCAGGGTCGGGCAAACTAGTTGGCTAGTGTGACAAACGCATAGCGTGGCGAGTCTGCAGGTGCGCTTTCCGGTCCCTCGAGGCAGGACTGGTATTGTTGCAACACAGCTGCGTCTGCCTGGTGGGCTGCGCTGCCGTGAACATCTGCCTGCACGACGGCAAAAGAACCTATACGGGTGTTTGCGTGGGCTATGTCGCTGTTTATGTCGTCCATGCATTCGGACAGGCATCTGGCCAGGTCGTCTATGTTCTCCGGGCAGAAGCAACCCTGTAGTTTTTTGTCATTGGGCGCGTCTGTAAACAAGGCGGTTGCAGGAAATACGAGTGCGGCCATTTCTGCTTGGTTTTCTTCGGCCAGCACCATACGGTGCACATAGGGGCAGGTTTTGGTAACCTTGTGTGCCACGTCTGCGGCTCCCAGGCATGCGCCGCCGGGCAGTGGGAAAAGTTTGTCTGGAACAGCGGAGAATTTTTTCATGTTCTGTATATGTTTACGGGGTGTTGAGTGTGATTTTGAAAGTGGTACCCAGGTTTACCTCAGATTCTACCGCCAGGTGGCCGCCGAGCAGCTCTATCTGGGTCTTTACCATGTACAGACCCATGCCGGTGCCACCCTTATGGAAATGAAATTTTTTGTAGAGGCCAAACAATTGGTGGCGGGTGTGCTCCAGATCTAAGCCGATACCATTGTCGCGGAAGGTGAGCTCAATTTTCCCGTTTTTGTATCTGGTAGAAATTTCTATTTCGGGGGCTACGTGTTCTTTTCTGTACTTAAGGCTGTTGGATATGAGGTTGAACAAAACACTGTGCAAAAAACTTTTTACGGTCAGCATTTCTTCCGCCTCCGAAAAATCGGTGGTGATGCGTGCGTTTTCAGTTTCGAGCAGGTCGGCGATGCTGGATTTTATGTCGCTTACTATTTCATTAAAGTTTACCCGTTCGCGCTCGCGTTGGGCACCATGTTTTAAATTTAAAATGGCGTTCAGGTCTTTGATAATGGCGTCAAGACGCTCCACTGCATTGTACATGTGTTGCAGCATGTCGCGACCCTTGTCGGTAGTAAATTCGGGTTCGGCCATGATCTGCGCCAGCCCCATCAGGTTTACCAATGGCGACCTCAGGTTGTGAGATACGATGAACGAGAATTGTTCCAGATCTATATTTCGTTTGGTGAGACGTTCTATCAGTGAATCACGTTCTATTTCGGCATGTTTTTTTTCGGTAATATCCATGATGGTGCCGATCAATTTTAACGGGGCGCCGTTTTCGTCAAACGACAGTTTACCCAGTCCGCGCACCCATCGCTCTGCGCCATCGTTGACGCGCAATATCCGATACACTTTGTTGAAATTTTGTTTGGCAGCCACCACTTCGTTTTCAAAATAGGCAGCCATCATTGCTCTGTCTTCTGGATGTATGATAGCAAGCCAGTTTTCGTAGATGGTTTCAAATTCCGGACCTATGCCAAAGATGCGGTTCAGCACCTCGTTGCTCAGCCACTGTCCATTTTGCAGATTGTAGGCGTATCCGCCTATGTCTGCGATGTTTTGTACTTCTGTTAAGAAACGCTCGTTTTCTGCCAACGACTCTTCGGCCTGTTTGCGCATTAAAGCAATACCGATGGAAAGACAGGTGCGCTCAAAAAACTTTATGGTTTCGCCGGTAAAGACGTTGGTCTTAAAATCGTTTAGTTGCAGTGTTCCTATTATTTCGCCGTGGGCCCGGATGGGGATTATGGCAAACGACCCATAGCCCGAATGTATACATTGGTTGCGGGGCCTGTACCGAGGGTCGTCTTCGGCAGGCGTATCGAGCATGAGAAAGGAGTTGTTGGTCCAGAAGCTGCCAGCTGCAGTGAGCGACGAACCACCACGCCCTGAAATAACAAGGCCGCAGGTACACTCCAGTTCCGGATTCCGAAGGCTGTTTTCAATAATAGCACAGCGAGTACTGGCAGGCAAGAGGGAGTTTTCTGTTTTCAGAAATGCCGGTGTGAATCCAGTCTGTGCAAAAAAGGGAAAGTCGTTACCTTTTTTTATTCTTATACCTATGGCTGCGTACCGGGTTTCTTTTGATATGAGTTCTACCACCTCCTCCATCATTTCTTTGAGAGAAGTGTCACAGTTTAGTATCGTCAGAATCTCTTTGGTAAGATGTTGATAAATTTTAGTCAT
>CAIYJV010000174.1 GCA_903926605.1 uncultured Bacteroidota bacterium | reverse complement strand
TGCCAAGCAGGAAGAAAAGGCAAAAAAAGATAAGGATAGGAAACAAGACAAATTGGATATGACGCGGATGAAAAGAGATATCAAAACAGAAAAAGCGGATAAAAAAGAACGCAAAATGGACAAAAAAGAAAAGCAGGCAGACAAAAAGCAAAAATCAATAGATGACCAAAAAAAAGAAATTAACAAGTAAGCACTTTTTCTTTCCCTTTGATTCCTTACAATCCCGCTGGAGCTCGTGTTCCGATGGGTCATTCGTGTCCGTAGAAACCAGTCAGCATGTCCCGATTTCTCGGAATTCTCCGAACGGAATTCGGGGAGCCGTTGTTGCGTTTTTGTACTGCATCATCAATCCGTACACCACAGGCGTTGGGGTGCGTGGTTTATGATGATTGAAGGCGGCATTCCCACAATTCAAAGTTTAAATTACAATAAAAAATTATACCGATCGGTATATATCATTTTCGTTCAGAAAATACCGATCGGTATAATTTATTTAGTCTTTTTGCTGCTTTAAAACAGGGTGGGTTACACCCGCTCCAGAATCACGGCATATCCCTGGCCCAGGCCTATACACATCGTGGCAAGGGCATAGCGTTTTTGTTGTTTGTGTAGTTCCAGCGCGGCAGAATAGGTAATGCGTGCGCCCGACATTCCCAGCGGATGCCCAAGGGCTATTGCACCACCATTGGGGTTTACCCTGGCATCGTCGTCTGCTATGCCCAGTTGCCGCATACACGCCAGACTCTGCGCGGCAAATGCCTCGTTCAGCTCTATAATGTCCATATCGTCCAGCGTCAGTCCGGCGCGACTCAGCGCCTTGCGCGTGGCTTCTACCGGGCCTATACCCATAATCCGTGGTTCCACGCCGGCCACACCCGAGCTTACAATCCTTGCTTTGGCCACCAGTCCGTATTTTTCCAGCGCCGCACCAGATACGATCAGTACTGCAGCAGCGCCATCGTTCAGTCCGCTGGCATTGCCTGCCGTTACGGTACCGCCCTTGCGGAACGAAGGTTTCAGTTCGCCAAGTTTTTCCAGGCTCGTGCCCGGCTTCACAAACTCATCATTCTTTACCAGTATGGGTTCTCCTTTTTTCTGTGGTATGGCCACTGGTATTATTTCTTCAGCCAGGCGGCCGTTCTTCTGTGCCTCTGTTGCTTTCTGCTGCGACCGCAATGCAAAGTGGTCCTGATCCTGACGTGAAATGCCAAACATATCTACCAGATGCTCGGCCGTAAGGCCCATGGGGTCTGTGCCGTAAAGCTCGTGCATGCGTGGATTCACAAAGCGCCAGCCAAAGGTAGAGTCGCACATTTGTGCGTCGGCCCCAAAGGATTGCGATGTCTTGGATATCACCCAGGGCGCACGGGTCATATGTTCTACACCACCGGCGAGAAACACATCGCCATCGCCTGATTTTATGGCTCTGGAGGCATTGATAATTGCAGACATACCCGATGCGCACAGGCGGTTCACGGTTTCTCCGGGTACCGTGTGCGGTATACCGGCCAGCAGCAGCGCCATACGCGCTACATTGCGGTTGTCGTCTCCGGCCTGGTTGGTACAGCCAAAGATCACATCATCAATAGCGGCGGCAGGCAAACCGGGGTTGCGCTCCAGCAGCGATTTCATGACGTGTGCCGCCAGATCGTCTGCCCGTACCTGCGACAATGCGCCTCTTAAATTCCCTATGGGTGTCCTGATACCATCTACTATGTATGCTTCGTGTGCCATGCGGCAAAGTTAATAACCAGATTGCAGTTATTTCGAGCCATTCGGACTAAAAAAAAGAAATGGGGATATAGATCAGCCCTCGAGGTGAATAGAGATCACGATCATACGCGTCAGCAGCGACTGTATAGCATTGGTAAGTGGCAGACCATGGTCTGTGTACAGCTGATTGGTGAGGCCCTGCGATATTTTGATCTCCGGAGAAAAAATAAAGTTCGGGTTGTAAAATTCAAAGCCTATGCCCAGTTCTACACCAAAGTCCACGGGGCTTACTTTCAGAAACTCGTCGGGCCGGTGCGACCTGGCATTGGCTGCCATATCGTAGTCGAATTTACCACCCACCAGTGCATAAAACCTGAAGTTGTTGATGCGTTCGCTCTTCAGCTTCAACTGAATAGGAAGGTGCATATAGATGGCCTCGATCGTGCGGTCTGATACACTGTCCTTGGGAAGCCCGTATTCGAAAATGAGCCTTTTTTCTGCGAAGGCCAGTGAAGGCACGAAGCGGAGGTCGAGAAAATTGGTGAGCCTCAGGTTGCCCAGCAGGCCAAGATTGAAGCCCGGCTGCCACTGCGGTTGTATTTGTTTGAATGTGTCTGTATTGGCGAAGGAGCTGGTATAATGTACTTGGTATACCGAGAAATTCATGCCAAAAGTGATGCCGAAATAGTATTTTTTGTTGTCGTGCTCAGACAGGTTTATCAGTGGCCTTTGGGCAAAAGATTGTACGGCACTAGTGGTAAGCAATAAAACAAACAGCAACTTGATAAGACGCATGAAACGGCGGTTCTTCTGGTATAAACGCAAAGTGCGAAGATACAGTATGTTGTTATATGGCAATGGGGAAAAGTAAAATCTAAATGATGCGGCGGACCTGTGTCGGAGCGCGTGCCGGGGGGAACAAAAAAAAATCTGAAACATAAAACTTTTTGCTAACTTTGTCTCAGGGTTATGATTTTATGAGGGAAGAAATTCCTTTTTTTATAAAGAAATTCCCCTAACACCGTGAAAACAAAAAGTCCCACCTATGCAAATTGGTGGGACTTTCTCTTTCCATACGTTTTTAGTGCTGGCTATGCAAGGCCACACGGTTTCCCTCACAATCTATGAACATCGCCATATGCCCGATCTCGGGCGTGATCTGTGTCTTGGGCATGGCTACGTGTCCGCCGGCGGCCTCTACGCGGCCGAGTACATCCGTCATGTCCGGGTTAGCGTTCAGGTATATCAGCGCACCGTCCTGCGATGGTTTGTGGTAGGGGCTCTGGCACAGGCAGCCCGATACCTTACCGCTTCCTGGTTCTCCCGGGAAACCAGCCATCTCCATTCCCATCATGCTCATTATGGGCATTTCGATACCAAAAATTGTTTCGTAAAATTTTTTGGCCCTGTGAATATCGGTTGCCGGTATCTCAAACCAATTGAGCGAATTTGTGGTGTTATCCATTTTGTATCATTTTTTGGGGTGAAAAGTAAAGTTACATCATTGTGCTATATATGGTGTTAATAAAAAATGAAGTTTGTGCAATATAAAACCAATCACTATGCGAAACTTTCCGGGCCGTCTGGGCGGGGAGGTGCATATTGTCAGGATTAATGCAGACTTTTGCGCCATGTACACCCTGAAAAAGAGCCTTGGGCAGCATTTTCTGAAAGATGAGCAGATTTGCAAAAAAATCGCTGAGTTACCGGTATATACTGCCGGCATGAATTTGCTGGAGGTCGGGCCGGGTGGGGGCGCACTTACCAAGTATCTGCTGGCTAAAAAAGACATCCATTATATAGCGCTGGAAATAGACCGCGAAAAAGTAGACTATTTATTACGCATCTACCCGGCAATTAAAGACAAGATCATACACGACGATATTCTCAAAGCCAAAGCGCCATTCGAGGGCAAATTCAGTATCATCGGTAATTTCCCATACAATATCTCCTCCCAGATAATGTTCAGGGTACTGGAGTGGGAAGACCAGGTGACCGAGGTAACGGGCATGTTTCAGAAAGAGGTAGCAGAGCGTATAGCCTGCGGCCCCGGCAGCAAGACCTACGGCATACTGAGTGTGCTGATACAGGCCTTTTATAAAGTGTCCTACCAGTTTGACGTGCATCAGAATTGTTTCGACCCACCACCCAATGTTACAAGCGGTGTGGTAAAATTCCAAAACCTGGGAAATCCGCACCAAATCAACGACAAGCGACTGTTCACCCGTATCGTCAAGGCCGCCTTCAACCAACGCCGCAAGACGCTGCGCAATGCACTGAAAGGCACATTGCCACCCGAGATGCTCACCGCTACTATTATGGAGAAGCGAGCCGAACAGTTGTCCGTAGCAGACTTTGTGAACATCTATAACAACTTCAGGGAAAACAGAGAAAAAGCGCAGTAGATGGCCGGGAAAGTATTGATAGCCTGCAAGGCAGACCCTTTATTACTGGATGCACTCCTGTCGCGGGGCTATGAGCTGGATATTGCAGAAAACGTGACCCGGCAATACGCACTGGAGCATATTGGCACCTGTACCGGTGTCATCACTTCTACACGCCTCGAGCTGGACCGCGGGCTACTGGAGCAGGCGCATGCGCTGCAATGGATAGGCAGGATGGGATCGGGCATGGAGATAATAGATACTACTTATGCGGCCGAGCGGGGTATACAGTGTTTTTCCAGCCCCGATGGCAATTGCAATTCAGTGGCAGAACACGTGGTTGGCATGCTGCTGGCTCTGACCCGCAACATCATTACGGGACATAACGAGATGGTGCAGGGTGTGTGGCGCCGGGACCCCAACAGGGGTATAGAACTGGCGGGGCGCACCATAGGCATTATTGGCTTTGGCCACACAGGGAGCGCTGTGGCAAGGAAACTTGCCGCTTTCGATATGCGGGTTCTGGCATATGATAAATACGTACCCGAAAAAATAAAGGGTGCTACCCTCCGGTGCGACAGTCTGGACGCTATCTTTAAGGAAGCAGAGATCGTGAGTTTCCACGTACCGTTGCAGGCAGACACGATACACTATCTAAACCATGATTTCGTGGCGAGGATGGCCAGACCCTTTGTGCTCGTCAACGCATCAAGGGGTGGGGTAGCAGATCTGCGTGCGGTGCACGACGGGCTGCAGTCGGGCAAAATAACCGGGGCCTGTCTGGACGTTTATGAAGATGAGCCGCCGTTTGCCCCCGGGTCTCAGACACTTGACATCCTATCCCGGCTATCAGGTATGCGCAATGTGGTACTCACACCGCATATCGCAGGCTATTCCCACGAGTCGATTCGGAAAATGAGCGCGTCACTTTTGCAACAAATTTTTCCGGGTACATAAAAAGCATTATGTAAAATTAAATTTGACAAAAACCCAAGGTTTTATCCGGGTCCGGCGTCTGTTAAAGAAATAAGAAAGTTTAGCGTGAAGATACATTAAAACAAAAGTGATTGTTGGTTGGTTTTGACGCTAATTTTTTAGAAAACCCAACCGCCGGATTTTCGAAGGATGCAGTCTAGAAAAAAATATAGATGACCATTGATTGAAATAAAAATAAACTATGAGTTCGATAAAGGAGCTCAAAAAGTGCTGAAGGCCATGAAAAATAACGCTGTAAGGGAAAATTAATTTGAAAGGTAGTTGCTTTTTAACAGATTTTTTTATCTTTACGCCTCATTTGCTAATAATTTATTAACATAGAATATGATACGTACACTACGATTTCTACTTTTAGTGGTTTTGATTGCTTCCGGAGGGGCCAGTTTTGCCCAGGGGATTTACGGTAAAGTACTCGACGATAAGAAACAGCCTGTCATGAACGCGGCAGTTCAGGTTTTTCAGGGTGGTATCCTGAAAGGCGGCAATGTAACAGACTATGAAGGTAACTACGAAATCAAGCCACTGGACGGAGGTAATTACTTCATCATGGTTACATATCTGGGTTTTGATACCGAGCGTTTGAAGGACGTAATAGTACCTCCAAACGATGAGGCCAAGGTGAACTTCACTATGTCTCAGCATACCACGACCATGAAAGAGCATACGGTGAAGGCCTATAAAAAGCCACTCGTAGGTTCACTGGATCATACGATGTCTGCAAGCGAAATCGCAGTGCTGCCTACAACTCAGGTAGCCGATGCCGCCGCACAGTCTCCGGGTAGCTACCAATCAAAAAGAGGTGGTGAGATCAATATGGGCGGTGCGCGCGTCGAAGGTACTTTGTACATCATTGATGGTGTGCAGGTACAGTATATCGCAGGTAACAGAAGTGGTGTGGATATGTCCCAGGGCTCAGTGGAACAGATTGAAGTAGAAACTGGCGGTATCTCCGCTAAGTACGGCGACGTATCGGGTGGTGTGGTAAACATTACTACACGTGGTGTAACTCAAACTACAAAGGGTGGTATCAGACTCGAGCATTCAATAGATGGGTATAATAACAATCTGGTGAACTTTAATATTTCAGGTCCACTGTTGAAAATGGCATCCAAGGACGATAGCACGCATACCAAGAAACCAGTAATGGGTTACTCGCTCAGCGGTGACTATTATGATGACCACAATCGTTACCCTTCTTACTATAAGGACGAAACTGTTAAAGCAGACGTACTTCAGTCTTTGCTCAACAATCCGTTAAAGATCACGACGGACAACAGCGGTTCTCCTAAGTTTTTCTACTCGTCTATGTACATTACGCCCGACCAGCTTACAGCTTCTAAAATTCCACCAAATAACGAAGTGAAGGAGATCAGGTTGAATGGTAAACTAGACTTCCAGCCAGCAGAAGCCATCCATGTCGTTGCCGGCGCATCTGTAGACTATGTATCCAAAGATTTGTATGACAGGACATATGCATTGTTCGCCCCGGCGGCCATCCCTACCCAGAACAACTTCTCGGGAAGGGGTTTTGTAAGGTTGACCCAGAAATTCTCTAAGGCCAACGATACATCACACAGTCTTATTTCAAATGCATTCTACACCGTTCAGGCAGATTACCAGAGAGAATCTACAGAGGATATTGACAAACGTTTTGGTAAAGATTTCTTCCGTTATGCTTATATCGGCCAATTCAAGGAGTCAACACAGCGGCTTTACCTGCCTGGTATGAAGGATTCTGCATCTGGTAAAACAGGTGTCGTGTTGCTGGGTACTCAGAGCAATGGTTTCAATTTCCAGAGGGCAACCAGCAATTACAACGGAGATCTGGCCAACTACACCTCTCAGCTTTTTAACTACTACGACAATACACCGCTGTCAATCGGTACTATCAGAACTAATTATGGTTTGATGAACGGTGACCAGCCAGCCTCTACCTATAGTATCAAGGGTGTGGGTATGTATGTCAGTCCCGGTGCTTCCTCTACTGTTTATTCAATATTCAAATCAGAACAATATGGTTTGACTGTGGATGCGTCATTTGACATGAAGACTGGTAAATTGAAACATGCTATCGAATTTGGTCTGTATTACCAGCAGCGTATCGTAAGTGATTACGCTGTAGCTCCCCGTTTCCTGTGGGACCTGATGCGTGGTGGGTATGTAAATAATATCAACAACGGCGGTCTGGCTCTGGACAAAACAAATCCTTACTTCCTCATTAATGGCCAGAAGTATTCATTGGCCGATGTAAAGAGTGGTAAAGTGATAGCGGGTTCAACCGATACCATTGTGTACAATTACATTAATAAAGGCGGTTCTACTTTCGATGCCAATCTCCGTAAAAAACTGGGTCTGTCAGCTACCGAAGATATCAACGTAGATATGCTCGACCCTTCTAAGTTGTCGCTCAGCATGTTCTCAGCAGATCAGATCCTGAACTCTGGTAGCCAGATCGCTTCTTATTATGGATATACCTACTCCGGCGGCGCTCAGACAGGTACCGTGAACTTTAATGATTTCTGGACCAAGAAAGATGCCAATGGAGACTATACCCGTCCTATCGGTGCATTTACGCCCAACTATGTAGCCGGTTATATTCAGGATAAATTCCGTTATGAGAATATCAAGTTCAACATCGGCGTTCGTGTAGATCGTTACTCAGCTAATACAAAAGTATTGTCTGACCCCTATTCAGAATATCCAGAAGGTACCGTTAGTAATGTAAAAGGTTCGCTGAACCTTAACAACGGCGACGTGCATCCTGCCAACATGAAGGGCGACTATGTAGTGTATGTAGACAACAATGCTTCCTCGAGCCCTACTATAGTAGGTTATCGTAGTGGCAACAACTGGTACGACCCCAAGGGTACTTTGGTTGAAGATCCTACTGTCCTGAAACAGTATTCAGGAGGTCGCGACCCTCAGCCCTATATCCTCGATGCGTATAAAAATATTAAAATATCCGACTCGAATTTCAATCCTAACCTGTCGTTCACCGATTATACGCCGCAGGTAAATATTATGCCACGTGTGAATTTCTCATTCCCAATTTCTGAGGAAGCCGACTTCTTTGCACACTATGATATCTACACTCAGCGTCCTTATCCTAACTCTGTAGCTATTTCTACTCCTGCTACCTATTACTTCCTGCAGGAAAATGCAAACCTGATTCAGCCCAACTCTGCACTCAGGCCATCTAAGACTTTTGACTACGAAGTTGGTTTCCAGCAGAAGCTTACCGACCACTCGGCTATGACGATCACCGGTTTCTATAAAGAAAGGAAGGACATGGTGACGATCATACCCTATCTGTATGCATGGCCCAGCACCTATTATACATATGGTAACCGAGACTTCTCTACAACCAAGGGTGGTACTTTCAGTTTCGACTTCCGTACTACCAACAATCTGCGTATGTTCTTCTCCTATACGCTTCAGTTCGCCGAAGGTACCGGATCCAGTTATTCTTCAACCAACGGTGGTTCCAGCGGCCAGGCAGGTGGTCTGCTTGCAAGCCTTATACAGGCTGGATTACCCAATATGCAATATGTCATTCCACTGGACTACGACTCACGTCATACATTCTCAGCCAACATAGATTACCGCTTCAAAGAAGGTGAAGGACCTATGATTGGCGGTTACCACATTTTTGAAAACGCAGGTGTGGATTTTGTAGCAAAAGCAAGAAGCGGTGAACCATTTACTCGTTTCACAATTCCTGATAACGTGAACCACACCCTGATTGGTGGCGTGAACGGGTCTAGGTTGCCCTGGCATTATGGTCTCGATATGAGGCTTGACAAAGAGTTTAAACTCTCCTTTGGCAAGAAGCATGAAGACGATGCTTCTGGTATGAAGGTTAAGCAGCCCAAGTATCTAAAAGCATATTGCTTCATCCAGAACTTGCTCAACATTCAGGACGTAACCGGTGTTTATGGTTACACAGGTAAACCAAACGACGACGGTTATATTTCATCGTCATTCGGTCAGCAGTATGTACCACAACAGGTTAACCCGAAATCTTTTATAGCTCTGTATAACCTGTATGTAAACGATCCTGGCCATTATAACTATGCGCGCAGCATCAATTTTGGTCTTGAGTTCAATTTCTAAAAAAGTTAATTGCCAATTGTAATAAATTCTTTATGATGTTCAGACGTAATATATGTAAAATTGGAGTTGCTACACTGGTCCTTGGTACCGTGGGTATCAGTTCCCGTTCGGTAGCAAGGGAGAATATTCAAACCGCGCACCACAAGTTGGAATTAAAAACTACTGCAACAAGGTGTCTCCCTGCAACTGCAGCTATTGATCTTGACATTAACAACGTCAGGGCCAGGTTGATGACCGGTGGTGATATGTGGTGGAATATTGGTCAGGGTGTTGCTGCCTATGAGGTGCCTAAAGGCTCGGGAAAAAGTTCTCAGTTTGCCGCATCGTGCTGGATCGGTGGTTACGACCAGCAGAATCAGTTGAAAGTGGCTGCACAAACCTACCGTCAGGATGGTAATGACTATTGGCCCGGTGCTCTGGACGGATCTGCGTCTATTACCTTCGATCAGTGTAATGCATGGGATCAGTTTTGGAAAGTTACCCGCGCCACGATCAACAGTTTTATTGAGTTGAGCAAGGCTCATCAGCCTACCTCGGGTGCTCAATTTGATGTGATCAATCACTGGCCGGGTAAACAGAACGCAGCAGCATCCAGTACAACTGGTGCTTCGCTCGGTTTGGACAAAGGAATTTATGCCACAAGGGATTATGCACCCTTCGTAGATTTGAACAATGACGGTATTTATCAACCGGAGAACGGTGAGTATCCCAAGATTACGGGTGACGAATATATCTGGTGGGTGTTTAATGATGCCGGCAATGTGAAACTGCAGTCTGGCACCGCGGCAATAGGCGTGGAGATCCAAACCAGTGCGTTCGCTTATTCCACTCAGGACTTCCTCAACGATGCTACATTCTGCCAGTACCGCGTTATTAACTATGGAACACTTACCATCGACAGTACTTATATTGCTGTATGGGATGACTGTGATCTGGGTTATTATCTTGATGACTTTATTGGTTGCGATACCTCAAGGGGTCTTGGTATTCAATACAACGGTACCAACGACGACGGTGGTGGCGGTGGACATCCGGTAAACAGTTATGGTTTGAATCCTCCACAGGTTGGTCTTGACTTTTTCAAGGGTCCATTGCGTCCTGTTACAAGGCCCGGTCTAAAAGATACGGTTCAACAGTTGCGGATGACCAACTTTACTTATTACAATAACGATCAGAGTATTATCGGTAACCCTACCAACGGTATTCAGATTTACAACTACATGACTGGTTCTATCAGGGACGGTGAAAGGTTCAGCTACGATTTTCAGGGCCCTGGTACACCGAGCAAGGGTTATGGATCTGGTCCGGTATCGAATTTCGTTTTCTGGGGAGACCCTGGAACAGGCAAAGACTGGTCTGAGTGTACTTGTAACAACAGCCCAAGCGATCGTAGGTTTATCTTTTCTTCAGGTCCATTTATGTTGGTACCTGGAGCGAAAAACGATATC
>CAIYJV010000173.1 GCA_903926605.1 uncultured Bacteroidota bacterium | reverse complement strand
TGATTACTAAATTCCTGTTTTTGTATTTCACTAAAATTAGGTATACTTTTGCTGAGATAAAATATTTAATACTTGCCATCGATCGTGGGTTATAATATTATCAAATTTAATTTTCAAGTATGTTTATCAATCAGATTTTTCTACCTTTATCCTCCCGGATACGCCTGAAAAAACAGTCATATTTCAGTCTTTCTTTAACCATACTTTGCATTGTTGCCGCCACCGGGTACACGGCAAGAGGACAGTACTGCACCCCCGCCACCCTGAATGGCTGCAGTCTGGGCGACACCTACACTTCATTTACAACCTCGGGTGGATTTACCCAGATCAATCACAACCCCGGCACCATATGTCTTAACGACACCACGGGCTATATGCACTTCGGCAATTGCGAGCAGAATCTGTCTGCCGCGCCCGGTACCACTATCAGCTTCAGCATTACCAACAATGCGCTTAACAACGAGGGTTACGCAATATGGGTAGACTGGAACGCAGATCAAGTCTTTGAACCCGGAGAATTGGTTTATGCTTCCGCGAATGCGGCAGAGCCGGGCGAGGTGATCACGGGTGGATTCGTGGTACCAGCCGATGCCGTTCCCGGACTCACCAGACTACGTGTACGCAACGCACGCGACCTGACCGGCACAACCATAGACCCCTGCTTGTCCGGTGTATATAGTTCCGGCATTACTTTCGATTTCCCTTTCCTGGTCACCAATACAGCACCGGCACTAGCGCCCACATTTGCAGGGGGCGATCTGCAAAATCTTTCGGTTTGCAATACCGGTACAGCTACCGCCATTAACACTTTGCTTACCATTTCAGACTCCAGCCACACACTCCAGCTCACCTGGGCTCCAAACCGCTTACCGGCTCACGGCACACTGACTGCTGCATACACGACCATTTCCAACGGCGGCGATAACGCAACTACCGGACTGACCTATCTGGCCGACCCGGCCTATTCCGGCCCCGACACATTTTCGGTAGCGGTGAATGATGGCCTTATCGGTTGTGTACTTACCACAGTAGCCGTCACTACAAACCTCGTTCCGGTGATGGTTGGCCACGCAGATACTGCGGTGTGCGATGGGACATCTCTCAGGTTGGGATTTGCTGCCGACCTTGCGAATACTTCGTTCGTATGGACAAACAGCAACCCTGCAATTGGCCTGTCTGGATCAGGCACCGATAGCCTGATATTTCTGGCCACAAATACGACCACATTCCCCGACACGGCCACTATTACCGTAACGCCCGTAATCAACGGGTGCGCCGGCATACCAGACACCATGAACCTCATTGTACGGCCTACTCCCGCCGATGCGCTTCCTTACAACCAGATCGTATGCAACGGCGCCGCTACCATCGCGGTCACTTTCAACATCACGGTCAGCGGAACAACTTATTCCTGGACCAATGACGATACCGCCATTGGCGTAGGAATGGCTGGCGTGAATTTCGTGCCACCGTTCGTCGCTGTGAATAACGACAGCCTTACAGATACGGCCCACTTCACCGTTACGCCAATCGCCAACGGATGCGCAGGCCCCACGAGTCCTTTTAACATCGTAGTGTACCCCGCACCCGTATTGGCAGCTGTACCAGACACCACAGTCTGCAACGGATCGCACCTGCCTTCGCTCATACTGGCCAGCCCAGTTGCCGGCGCCAGTTTTACCTGGACCAACAACAGACCTTCCATTGGCTTAGCCGCCTCCGGCACCGACAGCATTCCGGCATTTACGGCTCTGAACACGGGCTCTAATATAGATACGGCAACGCTGGTCATCACACCATTGGCTAATGGGTGTACAGGCGGCATAAACCCGATACACATAATCGTATTACCCACTCCCGTTGCGATTGTACCCTCTGTGGTAAGTGTTTGCAACGGTGCAACACTTCCCGAGATCACTTTTAGTGGTCCGGTTGCGGGCACAACTTTTACCTGGTCTGCTACCACCAACACTTTCGGCTTACCGGAAGAAGGTTCAAACACGGTTGCACCATTCTTGATCATCAACCCCACATACACAGACGACACCTCGATCATCTCCGTCACACCGGCCGCAAACGGCTGTATAGGCAGCGTGACCACTTTCCCGGTCTATGCACATCCCACCCCAACGGTCAATCAAGTTGCACCCCAGGTGCTTTGTAATGGCGCAAGTACCGATACTGTATTCTTTACCGGTGACGTAACTGGCACCACTTTTAACTGGACCAAAAACACCGTTTCCATAGGCGATGTCGCTGCCGGAGGTACGGGCCCTATTCCGGCATTTATTGCAACAGATACCACAAGCGCAACCGATACCGCAACCTTTATCGTAACCCCTGTCTACGCAGGCTGCCCGGGAGAGCCGGATACCTTCATGATGGCAGTATTTCCCCGCCCCTCGGTTATCATCCCTTCCGATACGGAGGTTTGCAATGGCTCCATGTTCCCGACGCTGTATTTTACCAGTGCGGTTGCCGGCAGCAATTTTTTATGGACCAGTTCCAACCCCTCGTTGGGTATGACCGCATCAGGAGCAGACAGTATTACTGCGTTCACTGCTGTCAATTCCGGGCACACTCCGGACACCTCCATTATTACTGTAGTGCCCTATGCCAACGGATGCACCGGACCCTCGGCCCAGTACAGATTTATGGTAGCCCCCACTCCCTCAGTAGATCCGCAAGTGTTGCTGACCTTTTGCAACGGAAGTCTTACCACCACAATTCATTTTACCGGTCCGGTGGAAGGAACCAGATTCAACTGGAACAATGATGCACCCGGCACAGGACTACCCGCCAGCGGCACTGGCGACATAGCGCCATTTATAGCTGTAAACAGCGGCTTTGCGCTCGACACCGCCCATATTATTGTAATGCCTGTACGCAATGGCTGTACTGGCCCGGCTGATACTTTTTCCCTGGTAGTCTTCCCTTCCCCCGATGTGTTCGGTGCTGTATCGCAGTCTGTATGCGCAGGCAGCCCATCACAACCAATCACTCCGTCCAGCCACGTTACAGGAACTACTTTTTCCTGGGTAAACAATAATACGGCAATTGGGCTTTCCGATTCCGGCAATTCACAGATAAATGCTTTCATCGCAATTAACCCCGGCAACGATCCCGATACCGCTACTGTCATCATCACCCCATCGGCAAATGGCTGCACCGGCATTCCGGATACCTTGTCCATCGTTGTCAATCCATTGCCTGTACTCAGCTCTGCGCTCCGAGACACTATATGCAGCGGATCAACATTCACCTACACGCCATCGAGTGCCGTGGCAGGTTCCAGCTATGCATGGAGCCGCAACGCTTCTTCGCATATTGCACCCGCATCCGCAACTGGATCCAGCCTTATTTCTGAAACACTGGTAAGCGACACCCTTACCGCGGTAACGGTGAGCTATGTGTACACGCTTACGGCGAATGCATGTATTTCGCAAGACACCCTCTCTGTTGTTGTAGAACCCTTACCTGCCGCACCGCATATAGATATCCACCCCGCCAGCAGTTTGTGCGCCGGTACCCTCTACCAGAATTTCGGAACCGCTACCGCTGCTTCGTCTCAAATCATGTACAACTGGTATTCCCCGGACATAGCGCGCGTATGGGCACAAGGTGCCGGACACGAGTACAGTCTGGTAAGTTTCCCCGAAACGGGAAATGCCACAGTGGTCCTGGCGTCGGGTGTTCCGGGCATAGGTTGCTACAGCTACGATACGTTTACAGTGACCGTCGGTACCGATATTTCCACAACTCCGTCTGTGCTTTATGCCGGCGGCAATTTCCTCTGCCTCCTCGCCAATCAGGATAGTTATCAGTGGGGATTCGATGATCGCTTTTCGCTCGACTCCGCTGTCCTGAAAGGTGAGACCAACCAGAACTATTACAACCCCGCGCCCGACTTTGAAAACAAATTTTATTGGGTCATTACCCGCAACGGCGATTGTTCCCAGAAGACCTATGTAAACACGCCTCTGCTGGTGAAGCAGACACCAGAAAGCATTGGCTCCATCAACATCTATCCCAACCCGGCAACAGATCAACTGGACGTGGATGTGGCAGCCGGATATACGGGTATTGCCACCATTTGTGTTACCGACGTACTGGGCAGGCCGATTGCATATTCTGTAACCAGCCAGAACCACGCGCATTTCCAGATCACAGACTGGGCGCCAGGCATCTACCTCGTGGCATTGTATCAGGACGGTGTACGTTGTGGTACTTCTAAATTCATTAAGCAATAATCAGATCAGAATAATAGTATGAAAAGCAAGGTTCTAATAGCCGCTTCATTATTGATCTCCTGGGCCTTACAGGCGCAGGAAACCGCGCCACAGGCCAGAGATGTGAATCCAGACAGTCTGATCAACCGTTTTTGCCTCGACTTGAATCTGATGGGTGGCACACAGTTTCAGTCTATTACTATGGCCAGTACGACAAACGGGTATCACAATTCGCTCAATGCGAATATTAGTGCACCCACCTATACCATGGGCACTCATTTTGGTGCCGATATGCAAGCCGGCTTTTTCCTGGGCCAGAAACGCAACTGGGGCATTGGCGCGGGTCTGATGTTCCTTTCTCAGTCTGGCACACTGACCATCGACCAATATCAAATCGAATACCAGTCCGTAGATTTCAAAAACGACATATTCAGACAGGTCATTTCTGCTCAGGGAGCTGTGAAAGAAAACATTTCGACCACATCGCTACAGGTACCGGTGGTAGCCAAATACCGTCACCAGTTGAACCAGCACTGGGGCATAGCCGCCGATCTTGGTGTTCTGGCGAGTATGTTATTTCGCACGCACTATTCCACGTCCTCGGCTTTCAACTATGAAGCCATATACCAATACAATACGTCGGGCAAAGCGGTATACGATGCGTCGTCCGTTCCCGATGTCGCCAAAGACTGGATGATCACCCAGTCCGAATACAACAAAACTGACCCACAGAACGGAGCCGCCTCGCACTTTGCTACGTTGGCAGCCCAGGGCTACAATGTGGGCCTCGGCAAGGGCCCCCGATACACGTCTGGCGATGTGTCGTACAAAAAACCCGTGTTCGGTCTTGTGTTCAAACCAACCGTCACCTACAAGGTTACGCCCGGCTTTTATCTGGACCTCGGCGTGAACTATCTCCTTCAGCAAACCGCAAACAACGCCACTAACTACAATATGGTGGGCAAGGTCGGTGCTTATACAACAATGGTACTGGGCGAGAAAAATATGTGGCAACACACGCTGGGTGCCAACGTTGGCGCTCGTTTTTACTTCAACCGCCGGCAAGACCGCGACGGCGACGGCGTGGTGGACAGAAACGACAAATGCCCAGACCTGGCAGGACTCAGACAATTTGATGGCTGCCCCGATACAGACCATGATGGCATTACGGACAATGTGGACAGTTGCCCCCGCGAATTTGGACTGATACAGTTCAACGGATGCCCGGACAGCGATGGAGATGGAGTTCCGGACAAAGCCGACCGCTGCCCGAAACAGGCAGGCGTTGCGACCCTGCTGGGTTGCCCCGATGCTGACGGCGATGGCATTCCCGATATAGATGACCACTGTCCGCTGGCTGCCGGACCCTTGCAATTCGCAGGCTGTCCAGACACCGATGGCGACGGTATTCCGGACTTTGAAGATAATTGCCCCAATATACCGGGCGTAAAAGAATACCACGGATGCCCTGTACCGGAACAACCCGTTCCACAGCAACCTACAAAGCAAAAGGAAGTAACCATCATAGAAACCAAGTCTCCACAAACCGCAACCGGCAACGTAAAAGACCTTTACGAGGTGGGCGCCCCCATTTTGTTCGATGTAAATAGTTTTGAGATCAAAGAATCCTCCATGGCTACGCTGACGCTGGCGGTCGAAGAACTGAAAAACGAAAAAACGGCACACATCCGCGTAGATGCCTATACCGATGGCACGGGTTCAGATGAGCTGAACAACGCCCTGAGCGTGAAACGCGCTGATGCCGTAAAACATCGCCTTGTCAAAATGGGTGCCGACCCCACCCGGATCACCGCAAAGGGGCACGGCAAGAAAGATCCGGTAGCGCCAAACAATACGGCAGAAGGCAGGGAAAAGAACAGGCGGACCATACTATCTATGGAACACCGGTAGGCCTCTGTTAAGTAATGAAGAAAGCTGCCCCTTTCTACGGGGTAGTCTTTGGCGATTTGCGATTGCCCACTTATTGTTCAGGCCGGAAACTTTCAGTGGGTATCGCTACATACCGGCCCGGATCTCTGATTCCCGCTGTACAGACCACTCAATAAATGCGCTGGCGGCCTTAAATATCCGGTCTTCTTCCATTGGACCGGTTTGCCTTACAAAGTCCAGGAACGAACAGATTATATCCACGGTTGGCAACAGCGATACGCGTGTGCGTGTACGCGTCATTGTCCGTATCGTCAACGCACGGCATTGTGCTTCGGCATATGTAGCCACCCGCTGCCCTTCCGCACGGTTGGCTATGGCACGGGTCATTGCCGTTACCTCATCTTCCAAAAGCAGCAAATTCTTCATTGGTTTTTCGCGCGCGCTTGCTTTCAGCCGCTTCCATGTGCCCCATTTTACCCATGTGGCTACTGGCAGACGATCACTGGATACTGCGCCACCCCTATCTGCGCAATTGTCTATTCCCGCCTGCGAACCAAATTCGGCTGGTTTGTTTGTTGTGTCCATAAAATTCGTTTTCATTTCAGGCACGGTACCGGACCGAGCGTCCGGACTCGTCACTTTGCATACAAAAATAAACAGGAGGGAAACGGGCTGCAGCGCATACTTCAGGCATGAAACCGGAAGCGTATCGTAGCGGGCGGTGTAGCGTATAAAGACGTTTACCGAATGCTACCCCTATCGTTGCAATACAACGCCGGTTTTATGTTCTTGCCACCAATACTCGGTTCATGTCAAAACTCAGTAGCACAACGTTCTGAAACCGTTCGCGAAACGCCTTTTCGTCGTGGTACCATTGCTCGTCATCATTCACTATATAGTTCAGCCCCAAAACACCACCCGGATTCAGTGCCCGGCGGCAATTGGCCAGGAAGTCGTGCTGCATCACGAAGTCCGGCACTTCCCTACCTATAAAAACATCTACGAAAATAAGATCGTAATTGTCTTTATTACCTTCCATATAGCTAGCCGCGTCCACACATAGCGGATGCAGCGAACTCGGATTCCGGGGCAAATTAATGTCTACCGCCCATGACAATATAGTTTCATTGATATCTATGATGGTAAACTGCGGATAACAGCCGATCTGATTCAGCATTCCTATGGTGCTTCCAATGCCGGAGCCCAGCAACAAAACACTTTTCACGTCTTTCAGACTGCCCGCCACTTCCTTCAGGAATTTCCGGGCAGGAGGATAAGAAAGCCCGTCGGAATACAAAGCCGCAGGTGTCGCCAACCGAAACTGATTGTTGCACAAAAAAAGCTCCAGCGGCAGATCTCCGTCGCGATCGGCCTTCCTGAGCGACACATCATAGAGAAAGCTCAGCAGTCTTTTATAGAACGCTATCCTGATATCCGATAAAATTATGGGTTTCCTATTCGGAACTAATGAGACGTTCTGTCTCGCTTTTTCCGGAACAAAGGCACTTTGTTTTCGTTGCCGCTAATAAGCCTGCCTATATTCTTGTGGTGGGTCAAAACAACCAGGAATGCGGTCGCAATGGCAAACAATTTATAGCTGAGCTCATGCTCGTTGAAGATAAAAAGGATCAGCAATGGGAACGATATGCTTGCTGTTATAGAACTGAGCGATACATAGCGCGTAGCGAACAACATAAGAAAAAACACCAGTACCAGACTAAAGGCAACCTGATACTGTATGGCCAGTATCATTCCAAACAGCGTGGCAATACCCTTGCCGCCCCTGAAATCTGCCCAAATAGGGAAAATATGCCCCACCACAGAAAACACGCCCAGAAAAATCTGCAGGTCTATGAATGGCTCACTGTAAAAAGTATAGCCCGAAAGGAAGGCGAGCTTTACCGCCAGAAATCCCTTCATCATATCTACAAACATGACTCCGGCTCCGGCCTTGGGTCCCAAAATCCTGAAAGAATTGGTAGCCCCGGCGTTTCCACTACCGTGTTCGCGTATGTCTATGCCATAAACCCACTTACTGACCCATACCGCTGTAGGTATGGAACCGATAAAATAGGCAAGCACCAGAAGAATTGCAACAACCATTACTTTTTGACGATTGGTGAAGAAAACAAAAATAGCAGGTCTTTATCAGAATTCCTAATAGAGGTATAAATATTTTGATCACAGGAAACTAACAATTTGTTAATCCAAAAGTCCTATGATTTCTTTGCTTTTAGTGCGATCCATCCATTCATTTCTAATTGATTATCAACCACTAAGCCCACTTTCGAGGCTGCATTGATTATCGTGTCGCCGTCGGCTACAAGCAGGCCACTCATCACCAGTATTCCCGCCGGCGCCAGCCGCTGCATCATCTCTTCCATATTATCCAGCAGAATGTGACGATTTATGTTTGCAAGGATCACATCATAGCGCCCCGGAAGTATCTCAGCTACCGATGCTTTTTCAATTATTATCTTGCCACATCCGTTCGCCACAGCATTCTCCTGAGCATTGTTTATGGCCCATTCGTCGTTATCTATGGCCATCACAGAGGCAGCACCCAGCTTTTCGGCCAGGATAGCCAGCACACCTGTTCCAGATCCAAAATCCAGTACAGTTTTACCGCTGAAGTCCAGATCACGCATCATCTTCATCACCAATTGGGTAGTGGCATGGTGTCCGGTCCCGAAAGACATTTTCGGTGTGATCACAATATCGTAGGGTGTACTTACCTCGATCTGATGAAAAGCAGCGCGCACGGTGCAAAAGTCAGCCACAACCACTGGCTCAAAATTCGACTCCCACACTTCATTCCAGTTCTTCTCCTTTACTACACTCATCTCAAATTCGGTCTGCGTGCGTGCAGAAACTTCGTTCAGATCGTCCGCTGCAAAATCAGTTTCCGGAATATAGGCCAACAACTCGTCGCCCAATTCTTCAAATCCGTCGTATCCGCACCCGGAAAGCAGGGCTACCAGCAAGTCAGATTTGCCGGCATCCACTTTTTTGAAAGTAACCTTTGTGTGGTCCATTTTATTAACTAAGAGTTTGAAAAAGAGAGGAGGTTGTACTTGCGTACAACCTCCTCTCTGTATAAATCTGCTTACTTATTTGTCGTCGTCCTCATCCTTGGCTTTAGGCTGAGGTTTTGTGGGGTCTTCTTCATCAGGCAGGTCAGCCTTCAGGTTTTCCTGCTGCTGATTCATAGAACCCTTCTGAGCACTGTTGTACAGTACGCGGCGGGTAGGAAGATCTCCGATGATGCGGAACTCGGTACGCCTGTTCCTCTGCCTGCCGGTCGGATTATCCTTTCCATTTTCATCTTTCTCGCTGGCAACAGGATTTGCATTACCAAAACCGATAGCCTTCATCCTGCTACGGTCTATCTGGCTTTTTTCCAGATAGTCTACTACCGCCTGTGCACGACGCTGAGAAAGTGCTTTATTAAACTCGGGAGAACCCAGATTATCGGTAAACGAATAGATCTCAATACTGATAGAGGGGTTATCCTTCATAAAGGTCACCACAGAATCAAGAGCGCCAACAGACTCAGACTTGATGGTTGCATCGTTAAATTCGTAGAAAATATTGCTAACCCTAAAGTCATTTTTCACAGTATCCAGAACTACTGTTACATAAACAGTATCATCCGGATCGGTGCGCTTCACATCCATTGTGCTTACTGCATTGTGTGAAGATGTATAACCCATCTTGTCGCCCGTAATAATATAAGAATGACCGCGCTCCATAGCGAAGGTAAAATTACCGTCGTCAGAATTGTAAGTTTTCAATTCACCTTTCTGATCTATCATTTTCACCACACTCTGCGAAATCGGCTCATGAGTGCTACGGTCTATTATTTTACCTATTACAGCCAGTTTAGGCTCTTTCTGTATCCTCCAGATGTCATTACAGCAGGTTGGGTTTTTCTGTGCGAACGATCCAATACGGTTAGATACCACATAAGCGTCTGGCTTTCCAACCGGATCCTTGATATAGTAAAGTTCATCTGCAGGAGAGTTGATCGGATAACCCATGTTGGTCACGTTGATGTACCTTGATGGTCCACCTTCAGCGGAATAAATATCCGAACCACCGAACGATTTTCTGCCGGTAGTGGCAAAATACAATTTCTTTTCCCTGGAATCGTAGTAGGGAGTAATTTCGTCGTACTTGGTATTGATCGTTTTACCGCAGTTCTGAGGACGACGGTAAGATTCGTTGCGGGGATCAATAATACTGTACCAGATATCCAGACCGCCGCGGCTTTGCAGCTTCCTGTCAGACACGAAGAACAGCACATCCTTCTTGCCCACCTTAGCCACATAAGGCATGGTGTTTGACGAGCCATCGTTTACTTCTGGCACCAGTTCTGGCGAACCCCAGCCTTCTTTGTGCCATTTGGATACGTAGATCTTACACACATTCTTCATTGTGTCCTTGCCACCATTGTGACGTGCCTCCAAACCACACACGGAGAAATAGAAGCGCTCACCCATAGGAGAGATACAACCATTACCTACGTGGAAATCCCGGAATTGTGCATTGAAACCTCCGTCATTAAAGGGCATAGGCCACTGAAAAGAATCTACATATCCGGCTTGTTTGTGCGAATACACAAAATGCTCCATATGCTTTGCTTTCGCATCGTAGCTAAAAGTAGCTTCGCGGCCTACTGTTGAAAACAGCAGCGCCGAGTCGCCCAGCGGGAAGGGAGAAAGCTCTGTAAGAATCGTATTTACGTTGGGTCCGCAATTCACTACATTGTAGGGTTCCGGATTTTTAATAGACACCATTGCCATTTCGCAACCTTCAATTTCCACTTTAGCTTGCTTTTTCAGGTCCTTGATCAACTTGGGGTCAAGGGGTGTATTGCTTATTTCGTCACCACCGGGTTTCTGTGCTGCGATCTTTTTGTTGTCGGTCAGGAACTTGTTAAAGTAAACAATAGCGGTCTGGTATTCTCCCTGTTGCTTAAACATAAGGCCGGCATAATAAGCCGACATCGGATATACGCGACGTGAAAGTTCATAGGCCTCGGCATAGTAGTGAGCTGATAGCACATAATCGCGCGTAGCTCTGTAACAATCGGCTAACTGGTAGGTATAATATACGTTACGCTCGTCGTTTTTCTTTAACTGCTGATAGTAATCAATGGCCTCAAAATAGCTATCCTGAAAGAATAACTGATCCGCATAAGACAATTTTTTGGGGTCAGATAATTGCGAAATGGGGTCATTTGCCTTGTTCTTATAGTAGCTTTTCTTTTTCGTTTGGGCGTTTACGTCATATTGGACAGCAACCAAAAAGGTCACCAAAATAAGGAACAGCCAGTTTTTTCTCATGTGCGTAAGCGTTATTAAAGGAGATAAAAGTATAAATTACTTTTAAAAAAAAGAAGGGCTTTCCAAAAAAAGTTTAGCCCTTCCACACAAATTTATGAATTTTATTAGAAACGGATGCAGGGAATAGACCTGGATCCCGCATAAATACTCGGCCAGGGGGCCAAATATTTCACAGCGATCTCAAATCCACCATTGCCGTTGCTGGCTGCATTGAGGGCAGACATATTGTAATCGTAAGCAACACCCACACGAATACCCTTTACCTCAAAACCACCCGTGATCATGATGGCATCTCCGGTCCGGTACCAACCACCCAGGAAAACCGCAGTCGTAAATGACTTGAATTCCGGTTCGGTATTAGGTCCTAAAACATAGTGAAACTCATTGCCGGCGATCATTTCAGTAGCAGATGCCTGATACTGGTACAATACTGCCGGACGAAGCGACAAGCGGTCGCCTACGTTAAGATCAAAACCGAGTTGACCGGTATAACGCATATCCAGCCCTATTTCGCTGTTCTGTTTCTTTTCTATTGCGTCTGCAGGTTGGTTCAAATTGTTGGCTCCGGCACCCAGCGTAAAGCTGAAGTTACGACTAAAACTGTGCGAGAAAGATATGCCGGCATTAACCAGATAATAACTAACCTGATGACCCAAACCTTCCATATATTCTGTGGTAGTACCCTGAACGAACGAACCATTAACAAATTCATCGCCGAAATAAAGTTTGGAAAGGTCGATGCTTTTGCTGGCATAGCCGCCCTGAATACCCACCGCAAGGTCTGAACTCTGGTCATTGTCCCTGGCGCTGCCGGTAGTGAGGTGATAGGCAAGTGAAACCATTCCGGTAAAGTTGGTCAGATTTCCGTCCCCTGCTTTGTCGTCAAATAGTTGCAGACCGCCGGCAAGATAGCCCGAAGGGCTCCAGAAGATAGGCAGATCCACAGATGCTCCATAAGTTACGTAGGGCACTGTCACGCTCGACCACTGGTTCCTGTATATGCCGCATGCCCTGACCTGACCGTTGAACATGCCTGTAAAAGCAGGATTCACGGTAAGTGGTGAAATATCGAACTGGGAGAAATGTATATCCTGCGCATTCACTCTGCCCAAACCCAATGCCAGTGAGGCTGCGACACCCAAACGGAAAATCAAACTCTTGTTTATCATTGTTTTACTTTAATTTACTTTTTGCCAAAATTACCGGATCAAAGTTACATTACCTTGTTTGGTAAAAATAGTACCAGTTCCATCACCGGCTACCGCTTCTACCATATATACGTATACACCTACTGGTTGTGGCGCACCTTTATAGTTACCGTTCCAACCCTGATCTATGTTGGTTGTCTCAAAAATCATCTCGCCCCAGCGGTTGAAAATACGGAAATAATTCAAAGTGGCAATACCGCGCTTCAAAATTTTAAATTCCGTATTCACTCCGTTACCCGGTGTAAATGCGTTGGGAAGCGCCAGCAGCGTGGTCGGATCCATGATCAGCGTGATGGAATCCTTTGTCGAACAACCCCATTCCGTGATACCGTTCACATAGTACTTGATAGACATATCCGGCTGTGCAACCGGGTTCATGATCATTGAGTTCGTGAGCCCGAAAGTAGGATACCAGGTAAAATTCACGCAATTGCTTTGTGGCAGCAATGCATAAGATTCGCCTGTGTAGATCGTTGCAGAATCGGGTAGGAATATGGTCGCCGCAGGGTGTATGTTCACACTGAAGGTCAGCGTATCCTTACATCCGTATGGGCTTGTGCCCACTACAGAGTACAACCCTGAAGTAATGGGTTTGATGATCGGATCGGGAGATAAACTGTCTGACAGATACAGTACCGGACGCCAGTAGTAACTGGATGCACCTGATATTGATACTTTAGCAGAATCGCCGGGACAGAAGTCCTGTGGCAGTATGGGCGCGGTCAGGAAGTTGCCGGGATATACGGTGATCAGTGCAGAGTCAGCACCCTTACAGCCATTGGGCGTGGTTACCGTAACTACTACTTTCTGTGTCACTGTATCCACATACACCACGTTTTGCGTGTTCGCCACATTCAGACTGGTAGCAGGTGCCCAGCTATAGCTGTAACTGCCATACCAGCCCGGTATTACGGAGGCCATCAAATGCATGGTATCGTATTCGCACATAGAGCGGTCACCGCCCATAAACACCGTGGGGTTCGGTTCTACTGTTACTCTCAGTGTGTCGCGCATCACGGGACACTTGCGGAAGTAGGCCGACACCACGTACAATGCGGAAGTATCTGCCGTGATCACAGGATTGATGATGTCTGATATTGGTATTCCTGCAGACGGCACCCATTGGTAACTGAACAGTGGATAAGGCACACCCATTACCGCGATCTGGCCACCCAAACAAACGGTGGCTACCGTAGGCGTGATGGTAAACGAATTGGGGGTAACCAGCAGATTTACTACATCGCTCACAGAGCAATCCTTAGCCCTCGGACTCACGATCACGTTCCATGAGAAAGTACCGGTAGCTGTTGGCAACAGGTATGGGTTAGCGCTCGTTGAGTCGTGCACCCAGATATTCAGCGCGGGTGCGGTGGGAACCCAATTGAATGAATAAGCGCTGGAATTGGGGAATCGTAAATTAATAGTGTCGGGAACAGCCAGACAGGTAGTGTCTGTTACCGTGATCGGGTGCGCCAGCGTATCTACTTCTATGTAGAAATGATGGTGCATATCCGGACAATGGGGTGAGTAGCTCGCTGTTACCGTGTAGGTGGTAGACACTGTGGGCGTCAGCACCGGATTGGGTATATTGTATATAGATACGCCTGATGTAGGACTCCAGGTGTAACCAAATTCTGTGCTACCCGTTACGATGGCCTGTACCGACTTGCCGAGACAGATCACCGTATCATTGTTACCCAGTGTAAAATCATTGGGTGCTACATGCAGATTCACTACGTCGTTGATGCTACAACCCACCGGGTTGGTGCCGGGGTAAACTGTAATATTATAATTATAGTCTCCTACCAGACCCGGAGTAATTGCCACTACCGGTAGTGTACCCGATGACAGATAAGTGGTCGGTGACCAGGAAAAATGGTAGAATGAAGATCCCGGGAAGGTGAGGTTAATATTGTCGGTCATACCCAGACATATCGTATCCGAGATAGTCCTCGGTGTTGCGGGTGTGTCCACTTCAATATTAAAATGGTGCGACATCGTGCAATGAGAGCCGTATGTGGCTGTAACCGTATAGTTGGTCGTGGTGACGGGTGTAATTGTAGGATTATTGACCGTAGTGGATGACACGCCTGTTGCTGGAGTCCACAACCAGGTAAATTCTGTACTGCCTATTGCCAGAGCCGACACCGAAGAGCCCCTGCAAATCACCGTATCATGGTTGGTAAGTGTAAAGTCGTTCGGTACTACGTGTACGTATACCACATCTGTCACCGCGCAACCGGCAGGATTGGTACCGGGGCTTACCGTAATATTATAAGACGGATCGCCGGAAGTGGTTGGCGTAATACTCACCACTGGTCCTGTTGTAGAACTGAGGTAAGTACCCGGCGTCCAGGTATAATTGTAGAACGACGATCCGGGGAAGGTAAGATCCACCACTGCGGTCTGTCCCAAACATATAGTGTCGCGTATCGTCTTTGCAATCGCAGCAGTATCTACAACAATTGTAAACGAATGGGTTGCAGCACAATGAGTACCATTGGTACCCGTCACCACATAGGTGGTGGTCACAGTAGGCGTAAGCTGCGGTGTCATGGAATTGACGTTGGATACACCAGCCGCTGGCGACCACAAATAGGTAAATTCGTTACTGCCCGTAATGCGGGTCTGCACAAACTGGCCACGGCATATCACCGTATCTACATTGCCAAGTATGAAGTCGTTAGGCGCTACGTGCAGCAGTACGAGGTCGTTAACGGTACACCCAGCCGGACCCGTGCCCGGAGTTACGGACACTGAATAAGTATAGTTGCCGGTTAGTGTAGGCGTGATATTGGATATGGCCGAAGTAGGCGCACTGACATACGTGATCGGAGTCCAGGTGAAACCATAAAAACCTGATCCTGGGAATGTAAGATTCACAGCCTGAGTTTGTCCCAGACAAATAGTATCCATAATGGTCTTGGGTATCGCTGGCGTATCTACTGTTACTGTAAAATCATGCACCATATTGGGGCAGTGCGCGTAAGATGCAGTAAGCGTATAAGTAGTAGTGCCGGCAACAGGCGTAATAACTGGATTGTTGATGGTGGTATTGGAAACACCGGTAGTAGGAGTCCACAACCAGTTGAACTCATTACTACCGCCCGTAACCCGCACCTGCACAGTCTGGCCGCGGCAGATAATGGTATCAGGGTTGAGCAGCGTATAGTTGTTGGGCACCACATGGACATGCACGGTATCAGTGCTGATACAAGCTGTTAACGCTGTGGGCGCTACAGAAACCGTGTACGTATAATCTCCGGTAGCGGTGGGCGTGACAACCGGATTATAAATGGTTGTGCTGCTTAGACCTGTACCAGGCGACCACGAGTAATTAAAGGCAGTACCCACCGGTGTAGCATATACATGCAGATTTACCGGAATACCCACACAGGTTTTCACCACTGAAGAATCCATGGTAAGAATAGGGTTGGGGGCAATGGAGATCGTAATGGTATGAACTACAGGCGCGCAACCCAATGCTGCCAGCGCAGTAGCTGTTAAAGAATAAGTGGTATTGGCACCCGGCGTGGCTGTAGGGGTCATAGATGTACTACTGCTTAGTGTTGCAGGAGGAGTCCATGCATAGGAAAGCACACCTATGAATGCAGAACTGGTATCACCCTGGGAGATAATGTTCACTGACTGGCCCAGACAAATAGCTGTATCTGGAGTAATGATCCTGAAATGGAACGAATCAAGAATAGACAGACTTGCAGTACCGCCAATGGTATGGCCTGTATCGCAGGGATCTGGTATCAATATCTGAAGTACAATCACCTTGGTTCCGGCAGGAGTTACACCCAGCGGATTAATGTAAAGGATTGTAGAGTCTGCCAATGGAGGTATAGTTACACTATCCGGAATGGTAGCATAGTCATAACCGTTTACCGCAGTGCCTCCGATCAGGAAGTGGATGGTATAGGCTGTATCCTGAGGGGTAGCAGTATGAAATACGAAATTTCCCGGAGCGCAACCACGTATACAATAGGGCAGACCACTGGTACCGGTCGCCGTGATAGACGATGTGGTATTGGATGTAAGACTACCGCCTGCAATGAACACGCCGGAGTCGAGTATATGGTCTACAGCATCAGCCACACCCAGTTTCAGATGGTAAGTATCGCAGGGATTTACTGCTGCGATCGCTGTAAGCACTGTCGTAAGTCCGTCATACGTAACAGTGGTGCCAGCCGAGTTATTTACATAATAAGCGCAAAACGGAGAACCCGCACCCAGTGCGTTACAAACAGATGTAGTATATCCTCCCGTTGCACCGCAGTTCACGCTGTTGATACAAACCGGGATCGTAGTGCCGGGTACGTGTGCAATGTTGGTAGGGGTACCGTATAGACCGCCCGTGATAAAAAACCCGAACACATCATTGTAGGGAGAACAAGTATAATCGGTGTATTCTTCCGAACCGAAGACATATTTAAACTTTATCGTATCACCCGCCGGACGGAAATTAAATTCCAGAACGCACGCATCATAAGTGGTACCTCCGGCCAGCGTTGTCAGCTGTGCGTCGCCGCCCGTGCCCAGACTGGTTGAAGCAAAAGAAGTTGCCGGCCCGTCTACGCCGATGGTGGCTCCTGTTGTTTTTGCGGTTCCGCAAGTAAGCACCACTCCACTATCCAGGCCCAGTGTACTGGAAACCACCCTGAACTCGCCGTTAGCCGCGGCCGGACACGAAATAGTGGCTCCGAAAACGCTAACCCCGGTGCCACTCAGAAAAGCAGCAAGCTGCGCTGCAGAGTACGTCCCCGGAGCACTTACCGTAATCTGAGCCTTTGCCTGGCCTCCAAAAAACGCGAGAAACAATACCATTAACAAGGCACTGCCACGAGTCTTAACCGAATGAAGTAAAATATTTAGCTCCATAATAAAATCACTCCTTTTTTATAAAAGACACACTAAAGCCAGAAAATAGTTGGCTGCAAAGTAAAAATTCTAACAAAAATATGCTTTTATCTGAATATTTTCAAATTCCACCATTTTTTTAATTTGGGACCGACAATTTGTAATTTGACACTGTTATTATTGTAATTTTACAGTTCCACTCTTCCTGATGGCCGTTAATAATAAAAATACAAAAAAAGCACCTTCCGCTCCACAGGTTAGCAATATTGCTAATGTCAATAAACCAATTGATCCCGAACGAAAAAAACAAATTCGTTTAGGCATAGGTATGTTTTTCGTCTTTGCCGGCGTAATGACCTGCATTGCTATTATTAGCTACTATTTCAGCTGGAGTGCCGATCAGGACAAACTAATGTCGGGCAAAAGCATCTGGACATTATTATGGACCGATACCGGCGTGGCAAACTGGGGTGGCAGAATGGGTGCAACCATAGCTCATCTGCTCGTTTTTAAAGGTGCAGGCGTGGCCTCACTCGCAATAGGTATGGGCATTGGTGCTATTGGTCTCAATTTACTCTACGGCAAAAAAGTGGTCCCGCTGCTATCTTATATGCGGTGGATATCTATTTTACTGTTCATTATTGCACCTACACTATCTTTTTTATTTCCACACGCAATTTATCCCTACCCGCTGGGAGGCGCGTTGGGCGACACCTCCATAGATTATCTGAACGGACTGCTGGGAAAAGCCGGTACAGGACTGGCGCTACTGGGCAGTATGCTGTTTTTCCTTTTTGTGATCATTGCCCTGGACATTAGTCCCGTGATTCGCAAAATGCAGGAACGCGCCCGCAGGCTGGCAGAATCTATGGCCGCCTCCAGAGAATTTGAAGCCAGCAAGCAGGCAAATGCGGCTCCAGCGCCCGTTCCGCAACCAGAAACGGACTGGGACACGGAAAATGATACGGAGGAGGACGAAGAGGACCTGGCCACCGGCCCACTTGCCAATAAACTGAATGACAAGCAACAAGATGTGACACTGGTAATTGACGACCAGCGCGACCCCAAGGAATGGGACATGGCCGTAGTGGAAAAAGTACCGGTAGGCGTTAAGTCTGCCGCCAGCTATACACTATTACCCGACGAAGAAAATCCCGGCCAGTACCTGGCCGATGACGAACCAGAGCCAGACATCGCTACCGAAGAAGACACTACGGATGAAGACGAGCAATATGACGATCTGGAAGACGAAACCGGCGAAGAACCTGAAGAGGATGATGAACCTGTGAACCGAAACCCTGCACCAGCTTCCGATCCCGAGTTTTCGGTGGTCATGAAACAGGAAGAAGAATCGCCTGCGCTGAAACACGGTGCGCATATCTCCATTGCAGACAACCAGCCCTTCGCCCCCGAAGAAACACTGAGAAGCTACAAATACCCCACCCTGGACCTTCTGGAAGACCGCCTGCAGGAGGCGATCTCTATGGACAAAGAAGAACTGGACCGGAACAAGGAACAGATCATACAGACACTGAGCAGCTTCGGCATAGAAATAAAAACCATAAAGGCTACCGTAGGCCCCACGGTCACATTGTACGAGATCGTACCCAGTGAGGGTGTTCGTATATCCAAGATCAGGAATCTTGAAGACGATATTGCGCTCAATCTGGCAGCATTGGGCATACGTATCATTGCGCCGATTCCGGGTCGCGGCACAATCGGCATAGAAGTTCCGAACGCCAACAAACAGATCGTATCCATGCGGGCACTGCTTTCCAGCGAGAAGTTCGTGAACAGCAAGATGACCTTGCCTATAGCGCTGGGTAAAAAGATAGACAACGAAAACTATATCGTTGACCTGGCTACCATGCCGCACTTGCTGATGGCCGGTGCCACAGGGCAGGGTAAGTCAGTAGGTATAAACGCAATTCTGGTCTCACTGCTGTACAAAAAACACCCGGCCCACCTGAAGTTTGTAATGGTGGATCCCAAAAAGGTGGAATTGTCGATCTACAGGACCATAGAAAAACACTTTCTGGCAAAGCTGCCCAACGAAACCGAGGCCATTATCACCGACATCAAAAAAGTGATTTACACGCTCAAGGCCCTTTGCGACGAAATGGACGACCGCTATGGTCTGCTCAAGGACGCCGGAGCCAGAAATATCAAGGAATACAACGAAAAGTTCATTGCCCGGAAACTCAATCCGAACGAACATAAGTTTCTTCCTTTCATAGTACTGGTCATAGACGAATTTGCCGATCTGATCATGACCGCCGGCAAAGAAGTGGAAATGCCTATAGCGCGTCTGGCTCAGCTTTCGCGTGCAGTAGGTATTCACCTCATTATTGCCACGCAGCGCCCCAGCGTAAACGTGATCACCGGTACGATCAAAGCCAACTTCCCGGCGCGAATCGCTTTCAAGGTGTCGGCAAAGGTAGACTCGCGCACTATTCTGGACTGTGGCGGTGCCGATCAGCTCATAGGCCGCGGCGATATGCTGATTTCCCATGGCAGCGAATTGCTGCGTTTACAGTGCGCCTTTGTAGACACACCCGAAGTAGAGCGGGTGGTGGAGTTCATCGGTAACCAGCAGGGTTATCCGCATGCGCACCCCCTTCCGGAACCGGAGATGGACGAAGACGATGCCGCCAGCAAAACATTCGACAAGAAAAACAAAGACAAGTTTTTTGAAGACTGCGCCCGCGTGGTCGTGCAAACGCAATCGGGCTCTACTTCTATGTTGCAGCGCCGTTTCAATCTGGGCTATAACCGGGCAGGACGTATCATGGACCAGCTGGAAGCTGCGGGCATCGTAGGCCCCGCCGCTGGCAGTAAGCCCAGAGAGGTTTACTTCAAGACCGAATCGGAGCTGGATAGTTTTCTGCAAACCATAGGCGATTAAGTCCTTTTTTTTAAGACGAAAAACCGGATGGCTCCGGACTATTTATTCGCACACCAGCAGAGGTTTTCAAGGGATTTCAACATCCCTCCGTTTTTATCAAATCAGTTTAAGAGAACATTTACTACCTTCGCAGCCAATTTTTCACAAACATATATTCACGGAACACCAATAATGAAGAAATTATTTGTAATCTTATCCGCCTTTGTTTTACTTCATTCCGGCACAGCATACGCACAAAACGACCCGAAAGCCAAAGAAGTACTGGACGCAGTTACCAAAAAAGTAAACAGCCTCAAGTCCCTGAAAGCAAACTTCAGCCTCAACCTGAGTGGCGGTAAAGGCGGCAAGGTGAACGACAATAAAAAAGGTTCTATTTCCCTCAAGGGTCAGAAATATTATGTTTTGCTGAGTGGCCAGGAAATAATATGCGACAACAAAACCGTCTGGACCTATAATAAGGATACAAAAGAAGTAAACGTAAGCACGTACAATCCCGATGAACAAACAATTTCGCCAGCGAAACTGTTCACCAATTTTTACGACAAAGAATATAACTACAGCTACAAAGGCGAACGCAAGGAAGGCACCAAAAACTGCGATGTACTGGAACTGACTCCCCGCGATGCC
>CAIYJV010000172.1 GCA_903926605.1 uncultured Bacteroidota bacterium | reverse complement strand
GCGCATTTCGCCATTATTTGTATAAATTGCGGAAACAAAAAAAACACAACTCAATGGAATCAAATACTCCAAACAGCACCAACGGCGCAGCACCAAAAAAAACAGCCGGTAAATTACCTGGCAAACCATTGTCGTTCTCGAACCAGCCTGGACAGAAAAACGGGAAAAAGGTAAATATCTCAATCAATAAGTCTGCTAAAAGTTCGCACCTGCTGAAAAAACTGACCGGTAAATAAGACGGACAGTTTGCCCCAGTACTATTGTTTGCGCTTGTATATGTGCGCCCACACCGCTCCCGTTCTGCAAGAATCGGCCAGTATATAGGTTTGGTCGTTTTTTATAGCCTGCTCACGGTCATCCGGTTCTATATTGTCGAACAAGATGAACGCCGTTGCAGGCGAAATACCGTACTGTACGTGTGAAAAGCTTCTTGCAGAACTGAGAAATCCCGTCTCAGGGTTCATCAGGTGCTGACTGTTTAACGCCGACGAAGTGGTAATGGTACTATCCCAGGCATTTTGACCTTCAAGGTATGCCACTACGTGCTGCTGCACTTTCATGGCCCGGAACGCACCCAGATCGCAGTCTCCGAAATTTTCGTTGTACCGGAATGTGTAAAACCCGGTGATCAGGATCACGGCAGTTACTGGGTACAAAACCCAACTCCACGAAAACCGAATGGTAATATCGAACAGTATGGCCGCAAGCATATACATGACCACAAGTGCCGACATCAGATAGCGGTAGGTAAAGAAGTTGATGGTAGAGAACGCTGAGTATCCCAACACGAAAATCAACCCGATGTAAAAGAACCTTCGTTGGTCTAAACGCTCACCAAAAGCCTTGCCTGTATAGGTGAACGCAAACCAACCCACAGCAGCCAGGAATAACACAAAAAAGGGTATCGCTGGCAGAATACGGCCAGCACGCATATCGTCTACATAATAATACAAGATAACCGCCGGCAACAACATCACCAGCAGCCAGTACTTGCGACTCCTGATCGTAGCCACAACCGAAAGTAACATGAGTAACAAGTATGAGTAAAACTTGTAGTTTTCATAAAAGAGCAGCCTCATACAGCTCATGCGGAACTTGTACCAGAAGGCATCCCATTTCCACACCACCATATCGGTATGCATGGGGTATACGTACCAGCCACGCAACTGCTTCTGCACTACAAAAAAAAATCCAATGAGCGCGAATGGGACCAGTACGGAAAGCAGGGCATACAGTCTTGTTCTAACAGGCGTTTTCCCTAGGGCAAGACTAACCCCGCTGTCGGCCAGCAACACAAATGCCAGTATCAACCCGCTTTCTTTGGTAAATACCAGTGCAGTGAGCCACAATGCAGTGAGCCAACCCCTACCCGAAGCATAAGCCCGCAAGGCAAGAATGGTCCAGAGTGCGGTCATGATCTCGAGCATAACGAATGCCGACTGTACAAAAAACACGACCTGAGTAGCAATAAGCAACGTTGATATTATCGCTACGTTTCGGCTAAAGAATTTCAGTCCTGTTTCGTAAACCGCCACCAGGAGCGAAAAAGCTACTAGTAAAGCAAATGAGTGCATGGCAATGTGCGAACTACCGAACAACCGCATCCAAGTGGCGGCCAATGCATGGAATAACAAGGGGTGCCCCCTTGATAAGTCTGGGTCTAAAGCCCCCGGCAACAGGCTAATACCATGCCTTGCCATACTGGCAATAGCAGAAGCATAAGGCCAGCCTTCATCCCAATAATAGGGAAAGGACAGATGTGGGATCTTAAAGATCAGGTACACCAAAAGCACGGCAAACAGCACCCACCGGTCCTTGATAAGCTCTTTTAATTTCGAGACCATTTATTCCTTGCAAAATACACTGATTTTCGAAAATTGTCCGAATTGAACCATTGAAAATTGATGAATTACTCATTAAAGGCACGCATACCGTTTTAAGAAATTCAAATCTTACCGCTTTTCCCACTAAAAAATGCGTTTCAAACCCAATGGCATACCCAGGAAAAAGGAAGGCCAGTGTAACATACCGTGCATTTTGGCGTAATTATTTCTGAACTACAATGTTGATTCACCTCTCGCACCAAACAGCAAACTCCCTATCCGCACCATATTGCCGCCCTCCGCTATTGCCAGTTCAAAATCGGCACTCATGCCCATGGAGCAAATAGCAAAGTGATCTTTACCCCTAAAATAGTCGTCCCGAAGAAAATTAAAAAAAGACCGCATCCCGGCAAATTCCCCCCTCACCACATCGGCATCGCTGCTGTTGGTGGCCATCCCCATGAGCCCGCATACGCGTACGTGCTGCATAGAGGGTAGCTTGAGTCTGTATTCGTCGAGCAATTCCCTGACTTCTTTTTCAGACATACCGAACTTGCTGTCTTCCTTTGCTATATAGAGTTGCAACAGGACATCTATGATACGGTTGCACTTCTTAGCCTGCTTATTTACTTCGCTCAACAATTCGAAACTATCTATTCCGTGAATCAGGTGTACAAAGGGCGCGATGAACTTTACTTTATTAGACTGCAGATGCCCGATAAAATGCCATTTTATATCCTGTGGCAGGGCATCATGTTTTTCTTCGAGTTCCTGCACATAATTTTCGCCAAAATCGCGCTGACCAAGGTCATAAAAGGACTTTATGTCTCCAACGGATTTTTTCTTGGACACTGCTACCAGCGTCACCCCTTTTGCCGGAAAATCCGCAGTCATTTTTTTCCAGGCTTCCAGATTTATCATAGAGGGCTTTGGGTTAGTATTGTTCATTTTCGCTGGGGAAATCCTGCGACTTTACATCTTTTATGTAATTGCGGGTGGCATCGGATATCTCTTCATACAAATTCAGATACCTGCGCAGAAACCGGGGTGAAAAATTCTTTGTTATCCCTAGCATATCGTGCATGACCAGTACCTGTCCATCGGTATGGCGACCTGCTCCGATACCGATGACCGGAATACGCAGATCTTCGGAAACCGTTTTACCCAGCGTAGCTGGAATCTTTTCCAATACCACCGAAAAACAACCGGACTCCTGCAAAATCCGCGCATTGCGCATCAGCATTTCTGCTTCCTCCTCCTCCTTAGCCCGTACGGTATAGGTTCCAAACTTGTAAATAGACTGAGGCGTGAGACCCAGATGCCCCATTACCGGTACACCCGCGCCCACTATGCGCTTTATAGAGTCTGCCACTTCTTCCCCACCTTCCAGCTTAACGCCGTGGGCACCCGATTCTTTCATGATGCGTATGGCCGAATTCAATGCTTCCTTGCTGTTTCCCTGATAAGACCCAAAGGGTAGATCAACTATGACCAGGCACCTTTTGCATGCCCTGATTACACTTTGGGCGTGGTAGATCATGTGATCCAGCGTGATAGGAAGTGTGGTTTCATGCCCCGCCATGACGTTGGATGCAGAATCACCCACCAGCAGCACATCTATACCGGCATCGTCCAGAATACACGCCATCGAGAAGTCGTATGCTGTAAGCATGGAAATTTTCTCGCCGCGGTCTTTCATCCATTGCAGCGTATGGGTTGTGACCCTTTTCACTTCATTATGTACCGACATAACTCTGTTTTTTTGAAAAACCACACCCACCGCGGGTTGGTAGCGTAAAAGTAGCAATTATGGAGCGACTTTTCAGTGCAAGGGCTGATCGTGGGTAACAAATACACGGTTAGCGATCGTCATTGCCCGACCAAATGCCTCACGATTCAAATCATGCGCAATACCGCGTTCATCACACCAGTCGAGAATATGCTCTGTGGCAATATTACCGACCAATTCATCTTCGGCCATGGGGCAGCCGCCAATTCCCTTCAGTGCAGCATCAAACCGCGTGCATCCGCTCTGCCATGCACTATCTATTTTTTCTTTCCACGACAATGGGTGCGAATGAAAGTGGGCCCCTATCTGCAACCCTGGAAATGCAGGAATCAATTTCTTATAGATGTAAGAAATCGTGTCTGGCTTCGCTACTCCGACCGTGTCGGACATGGCAATGGTGCGCACACCCATCCTGGCAAGCTCGCTTACCCATTTGATGGCTATTTCCGCACTGTATTCGTCTCCGTAGGGGTTTCCGAAACCCATAGAAATATAGACGACCAGTTCCTTACCGCTTTTTGCACATAACTGTAGTATTTCGTCCACCTGGGCCACAGACTGCGCAATGGTCTTATTGGTATTGCGCATCTGGAAAGTTTCTGATATGGAGAACGGGAAACCCAGCTTCGCAATCTGCGGGTAGCGGGCTGCTTCTTCGCCGCCTCTCGTATTGGCTATTATGGCCAGCAGCTTAGAGCGTGTGGCAGAAAGGTCAAGCATAGAGAGCACCGTGGCTGTATCCGCCAATTGGGGTATAGCCCTGGGAGACACAAACGATCCAAAATCCAGCTCGTCGAACCCTACCTGAAGCAATGCATTAAGATATTCGGCTTTCAGCGCTGTAGGAATAAATGTTTTCCACCCCTGCATCGCATCCCTGGGGCATTCTACCAATTGAATCTGAGCTGACATAAAAAAACTTGATTGTAAAAAAACAGCCCCGATCGGGGCAATGTTATTATTGCGCGTTGCCCGCTAGCGATTGAATAATCTGTCGCAAATTGTTGCTGGTAAGCGGCTTGTTGATAAACTGAATAACAGACGAATAATTGTTGACCCTGTTCAGGTCATTTTCATTTATAGAAGACGAAATAATATACACAAAGTAGCCGTGGGCAATATCGGGATTTAGTTTTTCAAATTCCTCTACAAAGTCGAAGCCATTCATTACCGGCATTTGAATATCAACCAGAATAATCGTGTCGCGCGATTGGGGTATGGGAGCGTTCTTTATATAAGTCAAAGCTTCAGATGCCTGAAGAAATGACTTAACCATCGTGCAGTTTCCCGTGTTTCTGATAATCTTTTCGGCAATAAAGCAGTCAAGCTTGCTATCGTCAATAACTAAAAAGTTCATTTTCTATTTCTGTTCATTTACCCTACCTGGTATTACGACTTTAAACCTGGTGCCCGCGTTGAGACTCGATTCCACTTTAATCTCGCCCTGTACTTTGGCCAATGCGTCTTTTACGTTATACAGACCAAAACCCGACCCTGTTTGCTCGGACGTAGCCCTGTAAAAAATCTTAAAAATATTATCAATGTGGTTTTCGTGAATCCCAATGCCGTTGTCGTTTACCTCTATTTCGGCTTTGCCATTTTCCACAACCACTCTCAACTCCACAAACTTATTCTGCTCGTTTTTGCGCTGATATTTGAATGCATTGGAAAGCAGATTGTTGAGAATGATCTTGAGCGATACGATATCCGAATAAAAAACGCCATCCTGATTTACCGTACAGTCAAACCGCACATTCTCCATTTTCCCTGCAATTCGGAACAAACCGACCATATCATCAACCAGCGCTTTAAAATCTATTTGTTCGAACGATGAAATGCCTTTTTTAAGCGTATAGTATTCATGAATACTCTTTACAAACTCGTCCAGTTTCTTAAGCGCTATCTCCATCATACCGAGCATCTCTTTGAGATCCTCTACGGTATCCATATCCCGGGAAAGCTCCAATGCGCCCAATACGCTAAGCAACGGACCACGAAGGTCGTGTGTAACGCTGTAAGCAAATTTTCCCAACTCGTCGTATGCAGCCTGTAACTCTATATTTTTTGCGGCCAGTAACGAATTGGATACATAATATTTTTGGGCCTCTTCAATTGCCAGCTTAATGTCTTCGTCGTTCCAGGGCTTTTTGATGTACCTGAAAATACAACCCTTATTTACAGCATCTATCACGGCTTCAATGTCCGAATATGCCGTGATCAGCATACGCACGGGGGCAGGATAAATAATGCGCATCTCTTCAAAAAACTCTACCCCGGTCTGTACTGGCATTCGCTGGTCGGCCAACACGATATTGATGTCCGGATGCTCGGCGAGGTATTCATACGCCTTTTTTACATTTGGCGCAATGAAAATGGTAAAATCGAAACGGAATGTAGCCATGAAACAAATCAAATTGTTTGGCTCATCGTCCAGGTATAATACCTTTATTTTTTCCTGATTTTCCAATTATAATATTTTTATTTTTGTACTAAAGGCAATCTGACAATAAACTCCGTACCCTTACCCATCTCCGAATTTACGGAAATTGAACCACTGTGCTTGCTGATCGTGTTATAAGCTATTGACATTCCCAATCCGGTCCCCTCCCCTACGTCTTTAGTAGTAAAAAAAGGCTCAAAAAGTCTCTTTCTGGTTAACTCCTCCATTCCAGTTCCGTTATCCGCCAGCGAAACAAAAACATTGTCCTGATCGAAATAAGTTTTTATTGTCAAAATACCACCATGATGCTCACCAAATTTTTTCCTTAGTGCATATATAGCATTCGATATGATATTCAAAAAAACTTGATTCAATTTACCTGGATAACATTCAATCAATGGCAAGTTAGTGTAATTTTTCTCAACCTTTATAGTATTATTCAAAAGATTATTTATTATTACCAGCGTAGAATCCAGTCCCTCATTCAAATTGGCCCTTTTCAGGTCGTCTTCATCCAGTCGGGAGAAAATCCTTAGGCCCTTTACAATCTCCGCGGTTCGGGTCGCACCTTCGGTTATTCCTTTCAGCAATTGCTCTATTTCAATCTTCAGGTATTCATAATCAATATCTTTTTTCAGTT
>CAIYJV010000171.1 GCA_903926605.1 uncultured Bacteroidota bacterium | reverse complement strand
TCCTTTTCGGCCACTTTTTGTTCCGTTATGTCGTGTGCCACAATCACGAGACCGTTGGGGCTTCCGTCCGGATTGAAAACAGGTTCCTTTACTACTTCAAAAGTCAGCATCCTGCCATCGTCGCTCATTCCATATTCTTCGCTCTTGGTTGTAATGCCGTTTTCCCAGGCATTTTTGTCTGACTGCACGCAGAACAAATGAGCGTCTTTGAGATCAGGATTCAGTATGGCCAGCTCGTTGTCGTCTTTGTTGAACCAGTCTATGTCGTCCAGCCTGAAGATTTTTTTTGCTGGCGTGTTTATTGCCTGCCAACGCCCGGCACCATCTTTAAGAAAGACAGCATCCGCCATTGCTTCAATCAGCGTTCTCAATCGGTCGGTACCCAGTGGGGGTGCCCCCTCCTCTTTGTTAAGGTTTCCCACCAATAATGCCATGTCTGCGGGAAGGTGCGTATAGAGTTTGTTTGTATTGGCGATGTCCGAAATTTTCAGGAGGTAGTATTTTGTGTGCAATTCCGTCGTCAGTATACTGGCCGAAATTTTTCTTGTTTCAGTCTTGTTTCCGGCATCGTTTGATATTAACACAAATTCGCCCTGGGCCGGGTCTGACAAAAGTTCCCGCAATTCAATATCTGCTCCAGATTCCATTCGACGTAAGGTAAACTTGAAATCGAAAAAATTTCGGTTTACGCTGCCCGTTTCGTCGGACTCAAAAAGGCCAGACTTTTTTTTGTTGGAAAAATGAAACTTTCCGTTGCTGTCAACTACATAAAACTCATCTGTAGAAGCGGTCAGGATTTGGTTGGCCCAGTTTATCATATCGTGCTAAGGTCAGGTTTTTGTGCCCATAAATACAACGCGAATATACTAATCAAATTGGCTTTTATGCGTGATAAATGTCATGTTTTCAACAACAGATAAATGTGAATAAATCATTAATAGTTATTGGTGTTATATATTGGCACTTTCACTCGTGAGTATAAAAAGCCAGGGTGGGACACCTGCAGTAAATGCAGGTGTCCCACCCTGTTTCCGGGCTTGAAAATTTGAGCTAATTACCCTTACCTGTAACAGCAATGGTGATGATGGTGGAAATGTCTGTGGGGTGCCGGAGGGACGTACACGATACATGAAGCAAATTGGGCTAACAGCACCAGAACGAGCATTGCTTTTCCTGTCTTTTTCATTTGTTTTTTGTTGTTTGAGGGTCTGAAATGCAACTGGTTTAATTGGTAACGCCTTTTTGTTGGACGTTAACAATAATACAAGCGCAATTTTCCTTTTCCCGCCCCTTTTTTTTATCAAACCAACTCTTTATCTTTGCGACCAATCTTAAAAGCTTTAGAAATGTCTCAGAAAGTTCAGGCCACTGGCAAGCAGAAAAGTATGTTGATGGTTCACACCGTAGTATTTGCGCTCATTACAGCGCTTACCTGGATGACTTATGACAAGGGAGCCAATGGTCACTGGGCCTATCCATGGCCAGCCTGGACTACCGCTGCATGGGCTTTGTTCCTGCTTGGTCATTTCTGTATCGTGTACAGCAGCTATGAAGACAGTGGCTATAAAGACTACCGTCACCAGCAGGGATACGACGCATAGTCGTTCCGCATCCTGATATTATTTTTTGCGGGTTTTACCCGCTTTTTTTTTATTAAACAGGGCAAGATGGAAATTCTTTCGGCTAAGGCATCATTTTTACAAAATGAATATACCGTCATCCTACGGAAAATGGATGAGGATAGTACACGCTTATGGGGCAAAATGAATTTGCAGCAAATGGTGGAGCACATGAGCGACTATGTACGAATAGCCAGTGGCAAGACGCCCATGGAGATCATAACATCGGATGAGATGATCCCAAGGATGCAGGATTTTCTGAAAAGCGAGAAGCCTTTCCGCGAGAATACGCCAAATTCGCTGATGTCTGATACACCGGTGCCTGTAAGGAACAGCTCTTATAATGACGCAGTAACAGAACTGCACAACGAATTGACCGATTTTTTTGCGGTGTACCGCGCCCACCCCGAAACTAAGATAGCCAATCCATTTTTCGGAATGCTGGATTTTGACATGCAGATCCAGTTACTCCATAAACATGCCACACACCATCTTCGTCAGTTTGGCGTTCAGGCATGATGTGGTTATTTCCAGATCTCTGCAATTTTTTTCCCGTATTCTTCCTGAAGTGATTTGTCAGATGTTAGTTGCAGTAACTGGTGCATAGCAGGCTTCATCAACACAAATCTCAAATTCCGTGCAGCATCATTTTTCAGCTCTTCCCCGTATGAGATCAGGCTGCCTCCATAATTTTTTAGTACATTCTTTTGCCCCGCATACGTGATATTGGTGACAAACAGGTTGAGTGCCTGTGAGAACACCGTGTCGCTTTTTACGTTTTTTACATAGTTATACAAACTTCGCAGGTAAGTACTGCGACTGCTCATGCTGCTCATCTCCGGCTGTTTATCCATGTAAAGGTGCAAGTCGGCGCTGTTGGCATTTTGCCCTAAAATCTGCCAGCAAACGCGTTCCAGATCACCCCTCGGGTTGTTGATTGCCAGCGCAACTGCCATCTGGCAGGCTTTGGCGGTATCCATTTTCCAGACACCTTCCAGTGCCGCACCGGCAACTGCATACGAGCTGTCATAACAGTCAGCTGTTATCAAGGGCAGGCTTGCGGTATCCTTCCAGGAAGTCAGCAAGCTGATCGCTGCCGCCCGCACCAGATTGCTGCTGTCGCGCTGTGCCAGTTCTTTTACTTTTGTGCCCCAGCGTTTCTGGTACGACCGGCTTTTGGTGTCGCGGATAATGTCCAGTGCATCTCTCCTAAGGGAGTAGTAGGGATCGTTTAATGCCTGGGTCATAATGAGTGATCTTACTGAGTCCGACAATTCGGCCCTTGTTGCATCCAATGCAATGCGCCTGCCGGCATAGTCCGGACAGTTGCGGTATTGTTCAAGCCATTCAGCCGGTGTTTTATGTTCCTGAATTTCGCCGGGCATTATGTGCTGGTTATCGGGTATGATCACTGGTTTTTCACCATTGGCAAACGGGTAGTAAAATGTGTCTGTTTTGTGCTTGATATGCCAGTCGGAAATCCTGAATTTGCCGCCCGAAATGATTCCGGCTTGTAAGGGCAGGTCATACAAAAAGTTGGAATCGGACTGGTCCTGTTTTACCACGATTCTAAGCACACTGTCGCCCCCACCTTTCGGATTCAGAACGTCGGCATAGTTCAAAGTAAGCACCGGGTGCCCTGCATGATAATACCATTGGTTGAAGAACCAATTCCAGTCTTGCCCCGTGGCTTCTTCCACAGCTTTGCGCCAGTCGTGGGCTTCGGCTGCGTGCAGTGCGTTGTGCGACAGGTACAATTGCATAGACTTTGTAAAGGCTTCTTCGCCCATCAGCGTCTGTAGATAATGCAGAATAGCACCACCCTTGTTGTAGGTGATCCCGTCGAACAAAGATTCGTTGGCATCGTAATAAAATCTCACCAATTGCGGGTCACGGTAGCGGCTTGTGTATAAATAGCGTTGCAAGTCGTTATATGCCAATTCATCTGCGGCCATATTGCCGTATTTGTATCGTTTCCAGAGTTGTTCGCCGAAGTTCGCAAACGATTCATTTACGGTAAGATTGCTCCAGGATTCGCAGGTCACATAGTCGCCAAACCATTCATGAAACAATTCGTGGGCAACGACGTCCTCTCCGGTATAGTCCGTCATTTCCCTGTTCGTCCGGTTCATAAATTCCCCGAAAAGGGCGGCTGTGGTATTTTCCATGGCTCCGGACACATAGTCCCTCGCCACTACCTGGCTGTACTTGTTCCAGGGGTAGGGTACACCGGTTACTTTAGAATAGTACTCCAGCATATCGGTAGTATGCCGGAACATTTCACGTCCAAAACGTTCATACTGAGGTTCTACATAATAACTCACCTCTTTGCCGCGCCAGCGGTCCTGCAGTATTTTGTATTTGCCAATTGCAAACATCACCACATAGGGTTGTATCGGCATATCCATTTTCCAGATGTCGGTGCGCATATGGTTTCCGGCATTCAGTTGCTGGGCGAGTGCACCATTGCTCAGCGTGGTCATCGTGTCTGGTACAGTTAACTCAACCTGGGTGGTAAACCTTGAGTTTGGTTTGTCTATTGTAACCATCCAATGGGAGTTGGATTCAGATTCGCCCTGTGTCCATATTTCGGCTGGTTTTCCGGGTATTTGCAAACCAGTATTAATAAAATAAAGACCCCTGTCTTCTGTTATTGCCTTACTGCCCCCTGAGGCCGATGCATATGGCCTGGCAGTGTACTTGAGAAATATTTCTACATTGTCCTGCGCCTGGCAAAGTTGGCCCAGATATATTTTAAGTTCATCATTCTCATAGGTGTAAGCCGGTTTAAACGTACCTGTTTTGGTAGTTGCCATCACAGAGTCGAAGATCATACCCCTGGCATCCAGCACCATTGTGTCTGTAGCATAAAAATAAGGATGCATTTTAATCCATTCGTGTGCATCGGCGGTCTGCGCGAACCAGTTAAAATTCAGCGCAATACGGGTATGCTCGATCTGCCAGACTTTTGTGGCCGACGCCCTGTAAACGGGGGCTGTCTTTGCCGCGCGCACCTCTATTGTGTCAAGCGTTATGTGTTCGCCATCGGTTTCTTTGCCGACTTTTTTAGTAAGGTGACAACTGGCGCTGGCTAGCAAAATTGCAGCCATGCACGCCAGATAAATTTTGTACTTCACGCGTATGAGATTTTAAATTATGCGAATCAAGGCTTTAAAAGTAATACTTAATGACATTAGTACAAGACGGATTGGGCGATAAAATGTGACAAAGAGGTGGGGGAGAGGGATATCAGGAAGGTTTATAGCGTCATAAGTAAAAACATTGGTTAAATTTAATTAAACGTTTGTTTAGTTTTAAACAACTGTTTAGTTTTGCACTCTGTTAAGGCGCTACCTAAATAGAACCTAGCGGATTGGAACAAATTTTTTTGCGATGGAATATAACGACAAGCAAACGGCGATAATAGACATAGCTGAACGGCTGTTTTCCGTATCCGGATTTGATGGTACTTCTGTACGGGATATTGCAAACGAAGCCGGAGTGAATGTGGCTATGATCTCGTATTACTTCGGGTCTAAGGAAAAACTGATGGAGGCTGTTTTTGAGCACAAGAGCAACAAAATGCGCCTGAAGGTTGAAAACCTGATCCAGGATACTGAAATGACGCCTATACAGAAAATATATCTGCTGATAGACGAGTATGTGGAGAAATTTCTGGATCAGAAAAATTTTCACATGATCATGATGCGGGAGCAACTTACAGACAAACGAACGCCTGTGTCTGAGCTAATTCTTGAGCTGAAGCGGCGCAATCTGGAATCGGTAAGAATGCTGATTCATGACGGGCAGAAAAAGGGAGTGTTTAAGAAAAACATAGACATATCCATGATGATGGGTACGCTGATAGGCACTGTAAGCCAGATGGTCCTTTCACAGCCGTTTTATCGCAAAGTGCACGGTATGGAGGAGTTGGGCGAACAGGAATTCAGGTCCCACATCCGTAAAAAACTAAGCATACACCTGAAAAAACTTTTTAAAGCATTACTGACAAATGAAGCATAAAACAAAACACATCAAAATCCTGGTGCTGGTGCCGGCAATGCTGGTTGCTATGCATTCGGGCCTTTTTGCACAGGCAGAAAGGAACCTCTCTCTCTCTGAGGCCATTGATCTGAGTATCAAGAACAGCGGCTACCTTAAGATAGCTAACGCAAAAATTGCCGAGGCTGTGGCTACGCTTCACGAGGCGAAAGACAACCGTCTGCCCGACCTTAAGGCATCGGGATCCTATATGCGCCTCAACAATCCTTCTGTAGACCTGAAAATAAAGACGGGTAGCAGTTCTGGTGGTGGCGTTTCGGTGCATGAGGTGGCGTACGGAATGCTGAATGCGTCTGTGCCGGTTTTTTCGGGGTTACGGGTCCGCTATGGTATTGAGGCTGCTCAGTATCTGGAACAGGCAACGCGTCTTGATGCGCAAACACAGCAACAGTCTGTAATAGAAAATACCGTAAATGCTTATGCCAACCTTTACAAGGCGCAGGTGGCAGTAGACCTGGTGCGTGAAAACCTGAAACAGCAGGCACAGCGGGTTACCGATTTTACCAATCTGGAGCATAACGGGGTTCTTGCACTCAATGACCTGCTCAAGGCCGAACTGCAGCAGTCTAATACAGAACTGGCATTGATGGATGCACAAAACAACCTCAATCTTGCCCGTATCAATTTCAGTCTGATGCTGGGACTGCCAGAGACATCGCAACTGGTGACAGATTCGTCTGCATTCATGTCGCCGGATGATGCAGGTCTGGTTGCAAGTTGGGAGCAGAAGGCACTTACACAACGTACCGACTACCAGTCTATGGCATTGCAGGAGAAAGCGTTGTCTACCTCGGTTAAGTCTGCAATGGGCGAATATTATCCCGGAATTGCTGTGACCGGAGGTTATGTGGCGGCAAACGTTCCAGGGGTGCTCACTATTACCAATGCCATGAACATTGGTCTGGGCCTGCAATATAATATAGGAAGCCTTTGGAAAACAGCTGCCAAGGTAGACGTGGCCCGCGCAAGAATGGACCAGATAAAGGCCAGCGAAGGCATACTTGCAGATGGCATACGGTTGCAGGTAAACCAGGCATACCAGAACTATTTGCTCAGCCTGCGTAAGATAGAGGTGTATAAAAAAGCCATAGATCAGGCAAGTGAAAACTACAGGATAAGCAAAAACAAGTTCGACAACAGCCTGCTCACCATTACCGACCTTCTGGATGCAGATCTGGCGCAACTACAAGCAAGGATAAACCTGGCCACTTCAAAGGCAGACGCATTTACAGCTTTTAAGAAGCTGCAACAAGTTGCCGGAACACTCACTAAATAAACAGAGGACTCCCAGAGGACTCGACAGATTAATCAAACCAACAATCAGCTAACTAACTATTTTAAAACATAAATTATGGCACAGGAACAAACAAACAACCAAGCGCAGGCCAGTCAGGCTGCTGCAGAAGCACCGAAGAAGAAAAGTAAGGTGTTTCCTATTGTGCTGAGTCTGCT
>CAIYJV010000170.1 GCA_903926605.1 uncultured Bacteroidota bacterium | reverse complement strand
TCGGTTATGTCGCGTATTGTTTGCGCGTTTATATGTATTCTGGTTTCAGTTTATTACCGGCCACTAAGCACTTAAAATTCAGCGCATTTTTCGCACAAGCCTACTTCGGGAGATCTCATTCACCCTGGGCGGTGTTGTGGAAGTGGCCGGGAGTCACTATACGGCTCCATTTCATATTGGGCTATATATTGTCGGTCAGCCTGTTGTGGCTGGGGGCTATTACCACTATAATGTGGCTATTGATATTTCATACACAGTCATTCTATAAAGACTATTATGACCCACGTATTTTGTTAGCACTCGTCGTCCTGATGATTATTTCTGTTGGATATTATTTTTTCAGGAAGGAATACAAAAGGTATTTAGATATGGAACTAAGTGCCGCATTCTAAGTCTTAGAACGGCAATAATCAAGGCTATTGCAGGCCCAGCCTCGTTTTCCGATTGATTGCTTCCGCGGTCGCAAAGGCATTTTTCAAATAGGGTCTTCCCAACTTTCTGAAACACTCTTTTTTGTTTTAAAAAAATAAATAATAACCGAAACCCAATAGTTCTCTTAAAATTCACGTCTTTTCTATTATTAACCATTTAAACCCAAACAAAAAAAATGAAAAAAACAAACCCAAACCCTCAAACAAATTCTATGGTCAGAAACTTCGCCATTGGCTTTTTGCTGCTGTTCTCGTCGTCAACGAGAGCACAAACCTGGACTTCTAAAGCAGATTTTATTAACGGTGAAAGCGATTATACGTACGCATTCACCATCAACGACACCATATACGTGGGCAATAGCCAGGGACTAGGCTTCTATAAGTACGACCCTTCCAGCGATACGTGGAGTGCGAAAGGGAATGTCCCCGCTGCACTGAACAACCGTTGGGCCGGAGTTGGATTTGCAATAAATGGCAAGGGTTATGTAATGGGCGGTGTGGACGCCAGTAGTGTTTGCACCAATGATTTATGGCAGTACGATCCGTCGTCCGATTCATGGATACAAAAAGCTGATTTCCCGGGCGGCAAAAGAATGAGCGCCGGCTGCTTTGTGATCGGGAATAAGGCCTACATAGGCGGTGGTCTGGACACGGCCAATGTGGACGGACTATCACCCACAAATCCTAAAAATGACTTCTGGCAGTATGACGCGACTACCGATGCATGGACAGCCAAGGCCAACCTTCCCTACGATTCCAGCTACCTAGAAGCGCCATTTGCGTTCAGCATCGGTAGCAAGGGATACCTTTCCTGCGGACGGCACTTTTCTCAGTCTGCCGGTGTATACGGATATGTGTATGAAGACTCTACGTTCCAGTACGACACATTGCTCAACACATGGACCGCGGTAGCCAACTTTGCCGGTGCTGGCAGGTTTGCGGGTGTGTCTTTTGTGTTAAACAACATTGCCTATTGCGGAACCGGAATCAGCCAAACCCTGGCAGTTGAATGCTTTGACGATTTTTATGCGTTCGATCCCGTAGCCAATTCATGGGCTTCGCTGCCCGTTACACCATTTCCCTCCAGAGGCTTTGGCGTTGCAACCACGCTCAGTACAGGAAAAGCATATTTCGGCACTGGTTGGCAGTTTCCCAGCAGTGTGCTGTTCTATAAAGATTGGTGGGAGTTTTTGCCAGTGCCCACAGAAATAGCGAACCAACACCAAAATGGAGCAGGTATTAAGTGTTTCCCCAATCCCTGCAACACAGAACTTACCATTCAGATTCCCACCGGCGATGCAGTAAAATACACTTACACCATCTGCAACCTGCTGGGACAGCGCATTCAAAACGGCGACCTGCCGGCAAACAATAACATCAATACAGTAACCCTGCCCAATGGCCAATATGTATTGCAGCTGCATAGCACCAGCAGTGATAATCACCAGCTCTTCGAAATACTGAAATAGGGCATTGAAAATAAAAAAGAGGGGAGTATGGAGCGAAATCGCTTCATACTCCCCTCTTTTTTTATGATTTGCTTGCTTGAGAAGTTGTGCTTTATTAACAAGACTATTCAGGCGAGCAGACCACTAATGTATTTGGGGGTAGGTATTGAAATTAAAGCTGCCTGAACCACTGTAACATTGGAAAGGCACCGATTCCGCTGCGGGTTGAGAGCCCCGCAAAACCAAGCTGAAACGCCTTGTTGCTGGCAGTTTGAAGGCGGATGCCCGGCATATACAATGCTACAAAATCTTTTTCCGAAGTGCCCGGCATAATAAACGAATCAAAAACCAAACTCGCTTTTTCGGTAAGTTTCGCCATTCCGGCAATCGATACTAACGAGCGTCCGCCATCCAGTCAGATAAGGAGACTTCAGAAAATCCCCGGCAGGACCAGACAACCCATGAAAAACCAACATTGGAGGAAGAATAATGTATGTATCAGTTCATCGACTACTATTCTCTGCTTGAAATTGCCCCTGATGCATCCGTTCAGGACTTAGAGGCGGCATTCACAAAAGAAGCCAGAGAATGGCAACCATACATGTACTACGGTGTGTCTGATGACGTAATCATGCGCTATCTCGTAGATGCCAGGAGAGTTTTGCTGGATAACAAGCTCAGGGCCAGTTATGACAAAGAATACAGGACTTTGGAGGCAAAAGGGATGTTACCAGATCCCATAACCAAAAATGACTTTACACCATCTGAATATTCAAACGAAAAAGTGTTGGAGAAAAGGACACAAGGTAGAATCAGGTACGACATTCTGGAGCACAAGAAATTTAACGGGACATCTGTAGCCACTGTAGGTTATGAACCTGAACAGAGGCAGAGCACCTACAGCCCAGGCATTGAACTCAGTGAAACCTATTGCTGTGAGGAAGACAAACGGGTGAAGTTAGAAACTGTGGTGTATGATGCATTTATTGCCCTGATAAGTTCACCCATCTTTCAGAAGGTAGCCTATGTGTTCATTGTTGGCTTTGTCCTATATCTGGTAAAGAGGTAGGCAAATGAAAGGGTATTGAATAAGTTGTTTGTTTATCCGCGAACTGTATCAATCCAACTATTTTGTTACTCTATTGTTACTTGGGATAAATAAAAACGCCTGTAAGTGTTGAATTTACAGGCGTCTTGCCGATTTGTTAAGTGCCCGGGACTGGATTCGAACCAGCACATCCTTGCGAACGCTGCGACCTGAACACAGTGCGTCTACCAATTTCGCCACCCGGGCGGGTGATTTAAGGAGTGCAAAAGTAGGTGATTCTGTTTAATTGTGCAAACTATTCTGCCAAAAATTTTTCCGAGTCCACCATTCGCGCCCGGAATGCCTGAAATCCTTTTTGTTCTATATCTTCTCCGTTCACCAGCCTGATGATGTAGGTGTCGCCACTGCCATGTGCGGTAGATCCTTTTATGTACAATATATTGGCTTTGGGAATGTAGTATTCGTCGTATCCCTGACCGACTACGATAAAATCTTTGTCCATAGTGGGGTTGTGTACACAAAGGTACTCCTGCTTATTCATCTCGTCGGAGTTCTTTTTTATAAAAAATGACAAGAAAATTTAAAAAGTCAAGAAAATAGGAAATAAATCCCTATTTTTGTGTTTTTAGAATCATTGCGGTCCAAAAAATGCATCATTATGATAAGCCAGGTTGCAGACTACCGATTTGAAAAGGGCAGGGGTGCCCAGTTTAATCCCGCCAATCGTTTCCTCAAGGGATCCTATGTTCGTGAGTATGCTGAAGCCATAGACAGCTGGGAACTGGATGCGCAGCCCACAGAATATATCTACGACCACAGCAAGACCGTAGTAAACAAAGTGACCAGTCCCGATGTAGGGATGGAGTTTTCGCTCAATCCCTATCAGGGGTGCGAACATGGCTGTATCTATTGTTATGCGCGCAACAGTCATGAATACTGGGGCTATAGCGCGGGTATGGACTTTGAGTCTAAGATCGTGGTAAAGAAAAACGCTCCGGCATTGTTGCGGAAATTTTTTGACAACCGCAATTGGGTACCCACCACCATTTCCCTTTCCGGCAATACAGATTGCTACCAGCCTATAGAGCGCAAACTGAAGATCACGCGCAACCTGCTGGAGATATGCCTGGAGTACCGGAATCCGGTGAGCATACTTACAAAAAACGCTCTGGTGCTGCGCGATCTGGATATTATACAGGATCTCGCGAAACACAAGCTGGTCACCGTTGCCACGTCTATCACATCACTCGACGAGGATCTGCGGCGGACACTGGAGCCGCGCACCACTACTTATAAGTCCAGGCTTAAGATCATAGAAACGCTGGCAGCCCATGATATTCATACGGGGGTGATGAACGCTCCCATAATACCCGGCCTCAACGATCACCAGATGCACGATGTACTAAAGGCCGCAAGCCAGGCCGGTGCCAAATGGGCGGGATATTCCATCATCAGGCTCAATGGTGCCATCGCAGGTATTTTTAAAGACTGGCTGGAGAAAGCCTATCCCGATCGTGCATCCAAGGTATGGAATCAGATATGCGAATGCCATGGCGGAAAGGTGAGCGACTCCCGGTTTGGCAACCGGATGGTGGGCGAGGGCAAATTTGCAGAAATGACCCGCAAACAATTTTCGATCTACTGCCGCAAGTTCAGACTCAACGAATCGAAGGCCGAACTGAACACTGCCGATTTCTGCAGGGCAGGAGAGCGCCAGCTAAGCCTATTTTAAGCATTTTTAATAAGCAAAAGTTAAACATCCATTCAGGCCAAACTAAAAACGACCTTTATGATTAATTTTACCTTGCAAAACTGCATTATGACTGAAATTAGGAATCTTAGGCTGGTTACGCTTTCCGGCTGGCTAAAACTGGTTACACTGGTGTTGTTGGGCGTGTTATGTCTTTATAGCTGCACACCCAAAAGCAGTGGTTCAGAGGAAGATATTCTGAAAGTATGCGAGGAAACCGACAAAAACCTGGGAAGCTATACACACCGGTCTATGGACGGATATCCGGAACCTGAAAAACGCAAATTCAATGTGTATTACAAAGGAAAGTTGCCCCGGTTGCTGATCGAGGAATATTATTCAGATTCGGCACGGGTGTTCACAAGATATTATCTGGATGGCGACCAAATGATTCTGGCCTACCAGGAGCGGTTCGTGTACAACAGACCCACCTATATGACCGAGGACTCTGCCCGCAATTTGGGCGATACGGTTTGGTATGACGACCACAAAACGGTACTGCAAACGAGTACTTATGTTTTTAATGAAAACAAACTGAAGAAGTGGGTGGGTCCGGACCGGAAACCTGTGCCCAGCACCGACAAGATGTACAATGCCAAAGAAGAGGAACTGGTGGGAAACTGCCTGCTGATGCTGAAGATTTTTAAGTCGGTAGAAGAGCAATAGCGTTTTTACCCCGTCCGGAGGTGCGCGGAGGCCGGACGACATTGTGAGTTAGGCTGGCTGCACCACGACACATCCTTGTTTTTTCGTTGATGTGGTGTAGTTTTACACAAACGCCATTTTTCATAATATTTTAGTTGTTCACGCAGCCTCGTTGTGGGTTGTCAATATTTTACTATGACAGTAAAAAGAAATGCTGCCCTTGGGTTTATTTTTGTCACCATCCTTATAGATGTGGTGGGCTTTGGATTGATCATACCCGTTATTCCCGGGTTGATAAAGGACCTCACTCATGGCGACATCACCAATGCAGCTACCTGGGGTAGCTGGTTGTCGTTTGCATTTGCCATCATGATGTTCCTGTTCGCACCCGTGATGGGTGGTCTCAGCGACCGCTATGGGCGCAGGCCTGTATTGCTGCTTTCTTTACTCGGCTTAGGTCTGGATTATGTGTTGCAGGCATTTTCGCCGACTATGACCCTGCTGTTTTTAGGTCGGCTCATAGCTGGAGTCACGGGTGGTAGTTTTACCACTGCATCGGCATACATAGCCGACATCAGCGAACCAGAAAAGCGGGCGCAGAATTTTGGTATGATCGGTGTGGCATTCGGGATAGGCTTTATTGTAGGCCCCGGCATTGGCGGGCTGTGCAGCGAATTGGGCAAACACATGAGCGGGTGGGGATTAGATTGGTCTGTCCGTCTGCCTTTTCTTGTTGCTGCATGTTTCAGCTTATTGAATATGGTCTATGGTTACTTTGTTTTGCCCGAATCTCTGCTGCCGGAAAACCGCCGCAAGTTCGACTGGAAAAGGGCCAATCCCATTGGGTCATTGTCTCACCTTCGCAAGTATCCTATTATCTCCGGGCTTGTGGCATCTTTCTTTTTGCTACAGCTTGGTGCGCATGCGGTTCAGTCAAACTGGGTGTATTATACCATTTATAAATTTCAATGGAACTCGCTCATGGTGGGCCTCTCTTTGTCTATGGTAGGTCTTATGATCGCTGTGGTGCAGGGCGGTATCATCCGCGTTACGCTACCCCGGTTGGGAGAAAAAAAGTCGGTCTATTATGGATTCAGCCTTTATGTGTTGGGGATGCTGTTGTTTGCATTTGCTTCAAGCGGTTGGATGATGTTTGCCATTCTGGTACCCTACTGTCTGGGCGGTATTGGCGGTCCGGCGTTGCAGGGAATTATTTCCAATTCTGTGCCCGACAACGAACAGGGCGAGCTGCAAGGCGCGTTCACCAGTCTTATGAGCATAGCTGCTTTCATTGGCCCTGTTTTTATGAATAATCTGTTTTCCTTTTTTACCAGTCCGAAGGCACCCTTCCTTTTTCCGGGTATGCCTTTTATTGCCGGTGCGCTGTGTATGTTCCTTGCAGTTATTTTTGCAGTGCCGTCGCTGCGCCACTACCACAACCTTAAAACCGCGGGCAACGGCTGATAATTTGAAACTAATTACGTCTGCGATGATGAGAACCCTGACAGCGGCTGCGTCTTTTTGTGTGCTTGGTGCGACTTTGATGTTGAACGCCTGCCAGGACGGTGGCAGAACGGCAACTGCAAGTACCCCTGCGCCAGCCACCGTTGAGAGCGCCCAACCGGCAAACATCTCCTGGGATATTGTCAACATACTCCCACACGACCCCTCTGCGTTTACCGAGGGGCTTGAGTACCGCGATGGGTTTCTCTATGAGAGCACGGGCGAGTATGGTTCGTCTGAATTGCGTAAAGTTGATCCTGCTACTGGGAAAGTGCTCACCACGGTAAAGCTGGAGCCGCAGTATTTTGGCGAGGGCATTACGATCATAAACGAAAAATTATACCAGCTCACCTACCGGGAGGGCAAGGGTTTTGTGTACGATCTGGGTACGCTTAAAAAGACAGGTGGCTTTTCATTTCATACCGCCGAAGGGTGGGGTATGACCACCAACGGAAGTCAGTTGATATTTGACGAGGGTTCTAATGTACTGCATTATCTCGACGCCTCTACTTTTGCCGAAGTAAAAACCTTGTCGGTCACCGATCAGGATGGCAAGGTGGACGAGTTGAATGAACTGGAAATGATACAGGGCTTTCTGTATGCCAATGTATGGAAGCAGGACGTGATACTGAAAATAGACACCACCACCGGTAAGGTGGCAGGCAGGATAGACCTTACCTCATTGCGGCAGCGGGCGGGCATACCCGAAATTTCGGGTCGTCGTGGGACTCCTGAAGTGATGAATGGCATTGCGGCAGACCCGGCCGGCGACCGCATATTTATTACCGGAAAGTACTGGCCGAAGATGATCGTGATAAGGCTGGGCAAATAGAATACCACAAACACCACCGAACGGCATTTTCGCCCCTGCTTTGGCCATTACCCTTAACAGATTGTCGTTCAACGATTTTTTGCGTAACATTGCAAAAAAATCGTGTTCAATGAGAAAAATTTACTTTAGTTTATTGTTTTTGGTGGCACTGCCGGTTCTGGTGTTTGCCCAGCCGGGAGGATATACGCCAGGTGGAAGAACCCCCGAATCCAATGTCCTTTCAATCTATTCAGAGGCCGGAGATTTTTTCTTTGTCGTCATTAATGGCGTAACACAGAATCTGGCCCCCCAGTCCAGTATCCGTATTGAAGGCGTGATGCAGCCATTAAACGACATTCAGATCATGTTTGCAGACAATCGTACGAGAGAAGTACGTAAGTCTGTCAATGTAGCCAATCCTATTGACCACCGCGCTGTAGACCTGATCATCAAGCTGGAGCGCGAGCGCGATGGGGACGTAAAAATGCGTCTGGACCGCTGCGTACCCAGAGAGAATAATTACCAGCCACTGCAAGGGGAATATGTCATGTTTTTTGGGCAGGACGTGGCCAGGCAGGTAATAGTAGAGGACAGAGACCGCCACCATGGTCATGGTGACAATCATTACGGCGATCATGGCGGTAGAGGCGAGGTGATCGTGAAGGAAACCATTGTACAGCAGCCGGCTCCTATACCGGTTCCTGCACCACCACCTGTACCTGTGGGACCACAACCAATGAACGAAATGGATTTTCAGAGTGCGAAGCAGAGTATTGCCAACAACTCATTTGACGACACCAAATTGTCCACGGCCAAAATGGTTGCCAATGGCAACTATTTTACCTGCGATCAGGTCATTCAGATCTGCCAGCTTTTTTCGTTCGAGGACACCAAGCTCAATTTTGCCAAGCATGCCTATAAAAAGACGGTGGACAACAATTCCTACTACCGTGTGAATGATGTGTTCACATTCGAGTCGAGCAAGGAATCAATGAATAATTTTGTAACCCGCGGCGGCCACTAGTTTTTTTAATTTTTTCTGTAAATAGGTGAGTCCGGCGCAATAGGTGCCGGACTCACCTATTTTATGGGCGTTGGGCAATTGTCTGAATCAGGATAGCCGGGATTTTTAGATTTTCAGGACGCCGCATTTTCTCACTTGTGAGTGTTCCACCGGATCCCCTTGTGTCTACAAAGTCAGCTGGTCTGTGACCTGCCTGCTGCCAGGCATGGACGGACTTTGAGACCTAAGGGTAAAGACTTCTACGAAAGCCTGGTAATAGGCAACAGCCCACATTTGTTTTCTTTTCGGACCTGGATGCTACTCCCGGGCAAACTTACCATATCGTTTATTGCCGTTAGTGTCTGTAAACACGACGACATATATTCCTGGGGGCAGTTCTTCGATATTCAGGGTGGCCGGGGTTTGGTGTACAATTGTCTGGGTCATGCATCTGCCGGTCAGGTCGAGTATCTGCACCAGTCCTGCTGCACCAGTCTTTATGTTCACCTCATTCCTTGCAGGATTGGGGTATACGCTTATTATATCGTCGCTTTGTTTCCCGACACTTCGCTCACCCAGTGGAACGCCCACATTGGTCACTTTTCGCACCCGATTATTGAGCCAGTCTGCTATATACAGGTTGCCATCTTTATCAAAAGTAATACCGTCAGGGTGAAATAACGCCGCTGCTGTGGCAGGCCCATTATCGCCAAAGAAACCGCCAGAATCAATAGCGGCTCCAAAACCACAACCCACTACGGTAGTAATAATGTTGGTATAGCGGTCTATACGGCGGATTACATTATTGCCACAATCTGCAAAAAAAACATTCCCTTCGCCGTCGACAGCAATGCCTGTTGGATAACGAAATTGCGCATATATTGCAGGGCCACCGTCTCCATAGTAGCCCCATGTAGAGTCGCCAGCAAAAGTGGTAATTATACCGAAGGAGTCAATTTTTCGAATAATATTATTCCACGCCTCTGTAAAATAGATATTTCCGTAAAGATCAACAGCTAAGTCTAAAGGATGATTAAGTAGTGCGTTTGTAGCTTGACCCTGATCACCAGCATACCCCCCTAAAGAATCTGAACCTGCAATCACGGTTAGGTGCTGACCTGAATCTACTCGATAAATATAGTTACAAACAGTACTAAAATATACATTTCCGAGCCTGTCAATTTCTACAGAGAACGGATCACGAATCGACGTAGAAGTTGCCAAGCCATCGCCACCAGAACAAAAAGACGCTCCATTGCCAATCGCTGTTGTGATTACATTGGTAGACAGATTTATTTTTCTAATTCGATTATTGCAAATATCTGGAATGTACAACATTCCATTCCTGTCCATTTTTATAAATCCAAGATCACAAAACTTGGCAGCAGTCGCAATACTATCGTCACCACCATAACCATAAAAATCTGTACCAGCGATAGACGTTATCACTCCACTAGAGTCTACCTTTCTGATATGAACATTTTGTTCATCCGCAATGTATATATTTCCCAAAGTATCAAATGCTATTGAACACGGACTATTCAAAAGTGCAGCGGTAGCTGATCCGGAATCGCCACTAAAACCTCCCGATCCCGGGCCGATAAATATACTGGCACCCGCAATGGTGGTAATAATCTGAGCAGAGAGTTTCGCTGATGTAAGCATCAACAATATGATAGCAAAAACTGTAAACTTCAGTCTTTTCATGGTGCCAAAAAATTTAATGCAAATCCTGCCCGTCACACCAATTTGCCTCGTAACAAAAGTATAGATTAAATTTGACTGCTAAAGCAATGCACAGAGATCTAGTGTGTCGGTGGCGCGTCACTTGCTGAAGTGGGAGTAATTACTTTTAGGGATCAACAATTGTCTGAATCAGGATAGCCAGGATTTTTAGATTTTCAGGATGCTTGTGGTTGTATTTTCGTTGGTAATCCTGCTTTTTCCTGAAACACTTTAATCCTGATTCAGACAAAAAGTTTAATGTTGGTTGGAGAAGCCGCGCATTTTCCAGACTCCGTACATGGCTTCTTTCACAATGTTGGTAGACATTTTGGATACACCTTCTTTGCGGTCTTTGAATGTGATAGGTACTTCCTTAATACGGAAACCGAGTTTCCAGGCACGGTATTTCATCTCGATCTGGAAGGCATAGCCGATAAAATGTACTTTGTCGAGCGGTATGGCACGCAATACGTTGGACCTGTAACATACAAAACCGGCGGTAGGGTCTCTTACAGGCATCTGTGTAATGATCTGCGTATACAGTGCGCCACCCTTGGAGATGAAGATACGGTCCCAGGGCCAGTTCACCACACGGCCGCCGCGGGTGTATCGGCTGCCTATGGCCATATCTGCACCATTGTCGTTGCAGGCCTTAAACAGATTGTTCAGGTCTTCGGGGTCGTGCGAAAAATCTGCGTCCATTTCGAAAATGAACTCAAATCCGTTTTCGAGCGCCCATTTGAAACCGGTGATGTAGGCGGTTCCCAAGCCCAGCTTGCCGGTTCGCTCTATAATATAAAGGTTACGGGGAAATTCCTGCATCAACGACTTGACGATACCGCTGGTACCATCGGGAGAACCATCATCCACAATCAACAGGCTATAATCTCCGGGCAATGAAAAAACCTTTCTTATGATCTTTTCAATGTTTTCCTTTTCATTATAGGTAGGAACAATTACAAGCTTTTTCAAGAAAAAAAGAAATTAATTACAACAGCGCAAGTTAATCATATTGTCCTGAAATTCTGTGAAAGCGAAGCTAAAAACAATGCCGTTCACATAGTATTGGAACATTTTAATGCCATTTAGGGAGTGTGTAACGCAAAGCCACCGTGCTTTTTACCGGAATATGGCCCGGAAATACGCAATTGGACTACCTTGGTCAGGCCTTAATATTCTTCAGCTTCATTTTGTTCAGTATCTCCGAAATTTTCTGCTTGGTATGCAGGCTGAAGTCGGCCTGCATCATCCAATCATAGTATTGCGGTTCGATAGTGAATATTTCCTCCACTTTCCGACCCTTGTACTTGCCGAAATTAAAGACAGGCTGCCCGTCTTTCAGTATCAATCTGCGGGCATAGTCCACATAGTCTTCCGTGTGGGTAAAATTGTGCAGGGTGGCTACGTCCTGGCCAATATCGGGGTATTTTTCCAGCTGGGCATCCAGTACCTCTATGGTGGCGCTGATGTCGGCTTCCGCGCTGTGCGCGTTGGTCAATTCCTTGTTGCAATAAAACTTATAGGCAGCGCTCAGTGTTCTTGCTTCCATCTTGAAGAAGATCTGCTGCACGTCTACCATGTTGCGTTCGGTAAAGTCCACATTTACACCGGCTCTCAGAAATTCTTCGGCAAGCAGGGGCAGATCAAATTTGCTGGAGTTATAGCCACCCAGATCGCAGCCCTTCATCCAGTCGTATATGTTGGCCGCCAACTGTTTGAACAGAGGACAGTTTTTTACGTCTTCGTCTGCGATGCCATGTATTTTGGTCACCTCCGGCGGAATGGGTACGCCGGGGTTTATACGCTTTACATAGGTGTCACGCTTGCCATCGGGCAGCAGCTTTATCAGTGCAAGTTCTACTATCCGGTCGCGCGCTACATCGGTGCCCGTTGTTTCGAGGTCAAAGAAAATAATGGGCCTTTTTAAAACTAAATTGGGCATGTGTGGTGGTTATGGCTGTGAATTTAGGGTATTCCAGTCAATTCCGTCGAATGTTCCTGAGCTCATGAGCAGGAGGAAGACATTTTTTGCATTTTTCCGCGTCAGCGACAGCACTGTTTCAAACAATTCCTCCTTGTTGTCGGCCACAATGAGGTCTTGCCGTCCGAAGTGTTTTTTTACTTCGTTTTTGTCCAGTTCGGGTAAGCCTTTCAGCGCCAATGCGTGGTGACTGAAAAAAACGACCGACTGGTCTGCACCATTCATACTTCCGGAATATTCGGACAGGAATTTTTCGTTCAGGCTGCTAAAGGTATGCAGCTCGAAACAGGCTACCAGCAAATGTTCGGGATAGGCTTCGCGTACGGCATTGAGGGTGGCCTTTAGTTTGCTGGGCGCGTGAGCGAAATCGCGGTAGATGAGCAGTCCGGGTTCTTCCTTTACTTTTTCAAGCCTGCGTGCTGCGCCTGTAAAGTCTGCAATGGCACTCAGACAATCTGCCTCGGGTATGCCCAGTTCTTTGCACACATCTATCGCGGCCTGCATATTGAGTATATTATGGCGACCGAATACCGACACTTTCCGCGATTCGGTGCCCACCTTTACAATAGGGTAGCCATCTTCGTATGTGAATGCCGGCGTGGTATAGGGTACACAGCTTTTGCCTGCGCCCGCCTCGTCGATCAGTCGTTTTACTTCGTCATCTTCGCCATTCCAGAAAACCGGTGTGCCAGGTTGCAGACCATTCATGTATTGCACGAACTGGTCGAAGTATATTTCGTAGGTGGGGAAGACATTAATATGGTCCCAGGCGATACCGCTTATTACGGTAATGGACGGATTGTAGAAAAGTATCTTTGGCTTTTTCTCCACAACCGATGCGGGATATTCGTCGCCTTCAAGGATAATGAGGGGCGCATCGCTGAGGCGCACCGACTGCTCGAAACCCGGAATGCGCGCACCCACCAGATAGTCGAAGTCCATTCCGTTCTTTTGCAGTATGTGCATGATCATTGAGGTGATGGTGGTCTTGCCATGACTACCGGCAACCACCACCCGTTTTTTGTTGCGGCTCACCTCGTATATATATTGTGGGAACGAATAGATAGGTACGCCCGCATTTTGGGCAGCTATCAGCTCGGGGTTGTCGGCGCGGGCGTGCATACCCAGCACCACCGCAAAAAGCGACGATGATATTTTTTCGGGATACCAACCGTTTTGGGGTGGTAGCAATCCGGCCTTGAGCAAGTTGGTTTTGGCAGGGTCGTTTATTTCGTCATCGCTACCGGAGACTTCATAACCCTGCTTTTGCAGGGCAATGGCCAGTTGGTGCATGATGGCCCCGCCGATGGCGATAAAGTGAATTTTTTTCATGGTTTTTACCTAGCTTTGTACAAAGTTAAACAGGCTTACTAAAAAATATACGTATGAAGCTATTTTTACAATCCGGGCGCATAGTGGTTGTTGTTGCACTTGCTGCAATAGTGTGTTTGAGTTCCTGTGGTGGCAGTAAGAAATACGGATGCCCCAACCATTTGTCTACACCCACCTTGTTCAGGTAGTTTTCGTGTTTCCCCCGTCACGGGACCTTTGCCGCCGTATATGCTTTGGTATGTACCCTTTGGTCGTGCTTAGTATCTGAACGGATTTGTCGCTGCATTTACAAAGTCACTCCATATCTCACCTACCACATCGGCCGCGGGCATTATTGCACGGATCATACTGCTTACCTGACCTATTTCCAGTTCGCCTTCTACCATATCGCCTTCAAACATTCCCTTTTTTGCCCGGGCACGACCCAGCAACTCCTGCAGTTGGGTAACATCGGCTCCGGCACTTTCTGCTTCGGCCACACGTTTGAAAAAGTCATTTTTTATCAGGCGCACCGGCGTCAGTTTTTTCAGCGAAAGCTGCGTGTCGCCTTCCTGGGTTTGCACCACACTTTCCTTGAAGGCCGGGTGTCCAGAAGCTTCGGGCGTACATACGAATCGGCTGCCTATCTGTACACCTTCGGCACCCAGCGCCATGGCTGCGTACATAGCCCTGCCCGTGGCAATGCCACCCGCTGCAATCAGCGGTATGGTTATGGCCTCGCGTGCAGCCGGGATCAGGCACATAGTAGTAGTTTCTTCCCGGCCGTTATGGCCGCCGGCTTCAAAGCCTTCCGCAACTACCGCATCTACACCCGCGTCCTGACACTTGCGAGCGAACTTGGCGCTCGACACCACATGCACCACCACGATACCATTGTCCTTAAGTTTGGCGGTCCATGTTTTGGGGTTGCCCGCCGAGGTGAACACGATGGGCACTTTTTCTTTGATTATGGTTTCGACGTGCTTGTCTATGTCGGGATACAACATAGGCAGATTTACGCCAAATGGTTTGCCGGTGGCTTCCTTGCACTTGCGTACATGATCCAGCAATACATCGGGATACATGCTACCGGCGCCTATCAGTCCCAGACCGCCGGCATTGCTCACGGCAGCAGCAAGCTTCCAGCCCGAGTTCCAGATCATTCCGGCCTGGACCATTGGGTAGCGGATACCAAAAAGTTTTGTGATTCGGTTATCGAACGATTGGTTTTGGTCGGTGAATTTTCCTTCGAACAACATAGAGATCAGGTGTTGGTTAAAAAATGCAAGAACTTGTACAGTGACGCAGTTTATTTTTTCTTGTAAAAAAGCGTACTGGAGTTTTCTTCTCTGAAAATCTCCAGTGCTGTTTGTTGCAGAAATTCTGCGCTTACCGATTCATAGCGTTTCCATTCGCCATTTATTAGGTCTGCATCACCCAGCAATTCATAAAATGCAAGATTGTTGGCGCGGCTCAATAGAGACATATCCTCGAAAGCGATCATAGCCTCTATTTTGTTTTTTGCCTTCTGCAGTTCGTTTTCAGAAACGGGTGAACCGGTGAATTCGTTTATCAGTTTGCATACTGCATCGTCTGCAGCTTCCAGAGTCACACCTTCGCGCACCTTGCCTTCTATTACCAGCAGTCCGGGGTCCAGACTACCGGTCTGATAGGCACTGATGCCACTGAAAAGCTGTTGCTCTTTCACCAGTTGCTGGTATAAGCGCGAAGAATAGCCGCTGCCCAGTATTTCGGTGATCAGGTCGGCTGGATAGTATCCGTCAGATAGCCGAGCGCCAATATGCCAGCACTTATATAGTGAATCGAGGGGCACGTCGGACTCAACCGTCTTTACCCGTTTCTCCGTTTGCCTTGGCTCCATGTTCAATTCCCTTTTGTAAGCATCGCCTGCGGGAATGCCACCAAACCATTTTTCCGCCAGTGTACGTACTTCTTCCGTGGTCACGTTTCCTGCCACACACATGACAGCGTTTACAGGGCGGTAGTGTTTAAAGAAAAACGCCTTTACATCTTCCAGTTGTGCTTCCTCTATCTGCTGCAGGTCTTTGCCAATGGTGGGCCACTGGTAGGGATGCCGTGTATAGGCCAGTTTCCGCAGCAAGTGCCATGCATCGCCATAGGGTTTGTTCAGGTAGTGTTCTTTAAATTCTTCGCTTACTACTTTTTTCTGTACATCCAGGCTTTTGGGCGTAAATGCCAGCGATAGCATACGGTCGCTTTCCAACCAGAAAGCAGTGTCCATATTTTTCAACGGCAACTGCACATAGTAATTGGTGATATCGTTTGTGGTGTAGGCATTGTTCTCGCCTCCAGCCATTTGCAGTGGCTCGTCATACTCCGGAATATGAACACTGCCGCCGAACATGAGATGTTCAAACAAGTGCGCGAACCCGGTGCGTTCCGGGTTTTCGTCACGGGCGCCTACGTCATACAAAATGTTCATGGCCACCATGGGCGTTGAGGTATCATTATGTACGATCACCCTAAGTCCGTTAGCTAGGGTAAAACGCTCGAATTGCAGCATGTGTATACAGATTGATTGATAAAATAAAGCTCGTTGCCCGAAGTTGCGTCAGCCGCAAAAATCGCACCAGAGCCCTCGAAAAAACGAAGGAGTAACTACATTCAGGTAAATTGTGCCGTCGGCAGCAAACCGGCTACCTGTGGCGCCACCATTCCCTGCGCTTGCTATTTACCTTGTAATAAAAAGTCACGGTAATGGTAGAATAAGAATCATAGGTAGTGGGTGTGCCCCTGAGCGTGCCGGGAACATTGTGCGGCCCATAGCCGTTGAGCATATACTGCGATTTGTCGTAAATCTGCATGGCTAAGTGCGCATCATGCGGTGACAAGTGCGTAGCAAACTGGTTGGAGTCAATATAGTTATTGGCAACTCCATCCAGATAATTGGTAAGTGTAAGCCTGTACATCCACTCCACACCCAGATTAAAGTGCAGGCCGAGGTCCCATTTATATCCAACGACAATCGGGAAACAAGGTTGCCAGAGCGAGTAGTTTTTGGGGTATCCTGCGCCCCAACCCTGTCCTTCAAGATGCAGGTCATAGGTCTGTACCCAGTGGGTGCCATTGCCTACTGTAGCATAGGGTACATAATAGAAGCCACCGATACCAGCACCAATAAATGGCTGGCCACGGCGATGGGCCATTTTGCTTTCAGGGATCATTCGGAACGGCGTGAATTCTGCAAGTACAATACCTTCGGCCATATAGTCCAAAGCGTTCTGGTTGCGGATATAACGCTGGTAGGCATCGTTGGCCTGCGTGGTTGTAGTAGCCGCTTTTGCCTTGTCTTTGTTCCACACATCGGTAGCATACAGAGCCCCGATATTGATCTGCCCGCGGAATGCAAGGCACGGGTGAATGGTGTAACGCCCAAACATACCGCCCAAAAAGCATGGCTTGTCCAGCGCTTTGCCATTAGTGTAATGGTCTACCGCCGAAAGCGTACCCACATTACCCCACATATCACTAAGCCCGAAGTTGGTGCCGATAGACCAACCCATGGGTTCGATAAATACCCTGGAAGCATCCTGCCCGAACACGAATGCAGGGACAGATACAAAACAGAAAAACACAAAAAAGCCCTTGATAAATATAGCCCGCATGTTAAAATCTCATTTTGGGGGTTGAAGTTAT
>CAIYJV010000169.1 GCA_903926605.1 uncultured Bacteroidota bacterium | reverse complement strand
GGAGACGACCAACCTGAAAAAACCGGACGCCCATCTGAATTTCATGCAGCAGTTAAGTTCAGCTCACCGATGGCAGTTTCCGCCACACCAGCCAAAATGCTACGCACAGACGATGCGAGTGCACCTGAAGTGAATAACCCTTCAAACACCATCAAACCAAGCAAACCGAACACCGAAACAAACACACCGGTTCCCACACCCCCAAGTCCGCCAAAGCCAAAATATACGTATGCAGGCGAGAGCGGTAAGGGTGGAAACGATGCGGCCAACGACAAGCCCGGTTCGAGTGAAGGTAATACCATTGGTAACGGAGACCGCGGTGTGCCGGGCGGTACTACAGGAGCAGCCAACTACACCGGCACACCCGGTAATGGAAGTGGCGGCATAAACCATACCCTTACGGGCAGACATATCTATCCCGAACGGTTTGATGCAGACTTCAGAGAGGGCGGCAAAGTGGTGATAAGGGTAACCGTGGACCGTAATGGCAATATTGTAAATAAAAGGGTAATTAATTCTCCCAGTCAGGAGTTGGCACGGATAGCGCTGGACAAACTGAGTCAGGCTCACTTCAGCAGGAATGAAGGCGGAGAACCGCAACAATTTGGCGAAGTGACTATTATTTTCAAAACACATTGACCCCTTATGTTGTGTACTTACGACGAAACTATAGAATACCTTTTCGGTCGGTTGCCTGTTTTTTCCAGAATTGGTAAAGCTGCGCTAAAGCCAGACTTATCTAACACGATAGCGCTATGTACGGCTCTGGGCGAACCGCAGCATCTGTTTCGCTCGGTACATATCGCAGGCACCAATGGCAAGGGCAGTGTGAGCCATGGTCTGGCCGCTGTGTGTGCCGGGTCCGGCTATAAAACCGGTCTTTACACCTCTCCGCACCTCGTTGATTTTCGCGAACGAATAAGGGTTGACGGAGAAATGATTCCGGAACAATGGGTTGTAGATTTCGTAAATAAATACCAGCCGACGATAGAAAAAATTCAGCCTTCGTTTTTCGAGATCACCGTGGCTATGGCATTTGCATATTTCGCCGAACAAAAAGTGGATATGGCCATAATTGAAACCGGGCTTGGCGGTCGCCTGGACAGTACCAATATTATTTGCCCGGAACTATCTGTGATCACCAATATCAGTTACGACCATAAAGATCTGCTCGGTGAGACCTTGCCAGAAATAGCATCAGAAAAGGCAGGCATCATAAAACCGGGAGTGTCTGTAGTTATCGGTGAACAGCAGGACGAAACGGAACGTATTTTTTTCGAACACTCTGTAAAAAAACAAAGTCCGTTGTATTATGCCCAAGCCAATTGGGACCTCGCTCGGACCGCACAGGATCACTATATGCAGCATTTCAGAGCGGTAAGTAAATTGAGCGGGAATGTTTATGATCTTAAGACGGACCTGAAAGGACATTACCAAATTCACAACCTGAAGACAATTCTTACCGCAACCGAATTGCTGGCACTGAAAGGATTTGACAAACTGAATATAGAAACCACAATAGAATCGCTGGCAAATGTGGCCGGATCCACAGGACTTATGGGCCGGTGGCAGGTAGCTTCCGAGGACCCATTGGTCATTTGCGATGTGGCACACAATGCTGCGGGTTTGAATGAAGTCTTCGCGCAATGGGAACGAATTCCTGCCGAAACAAAGCATATTGTCACCGGGTTTGTGCGCGACAAAGATGTACCCGACGCACTGAGCTACTTCCCAGGCGACGCACTATACTATTTTTGTAATGCAGCCATTCCACGGGCATTGCCGGCAGACGACCTGCAATGCCTTGCAGCCAGTGCCGGCCTGATGGGTGCAGCCTACCCTACCGTAGCAGATGCGGTTGGAAACGCTCTGAAAGCAATGAGAAAAAACGACGTCCTACTGATAACCGGAAGTTTTTTTATCGTCGGTGAAGCCTTAGAGTTTCTGGGGAAGGATCATTAAACCTACTCCCGGATGCCAACCTAAATCTGCTTCTATTTTATAACTGTAAGTGGCAAACGGTGCGTTTGACCGCCTTTTTCAACTTCAAGCAGATAGACTCCACCAGAAATATCTGCTGGTAATTCTATCTCCAGACCCGCCAGGAAGTAATTTAAGCCGCTCGCTGGCTTGTAAATAACTCGACCTGCCATATCCATTATACGCAGGGAAGACACCGAATTTAACATACTACCTTCCAAAAGGAATTTACCTGAATTGGGGTTTGGCAGGATACGGATCTCAGAATTCTCAGCCCCTACCGAACCTACTCTAAGCGGGCCTACCTGAACAATCATCCAGTTAAAACCCTGCACACCTTCGCATGGGGTACCACTGCCTGTGGTAACCACACAGGTTACCGAATCCTTGTCCGATAACGACGGAATGATCACATCCTGATAGTTGGCACCAGGGATGACTATGCCGTTCAATAGCCACTTATAGGTTGGCGTTGCACCACCGTTCACCACTGACGCGTGCAGTGTATCGTTTTGTCCGGCGGTGAGTAGCTGTCCTGGGTTGCCAGTAATATTGACCACAATAACCGGGTCAACAGTTATAGATATTTTCTGGTATACTGTATCTGAAGGAACTGCACAAGGATAATCGGACACAATGAAACAGGATACACTGTCGCCGGACGCTGGCAAATAGGAATAACTACTCCCGCTACCAGCAGCAGCACCGTTTACATTCCAGTAAAACACAGGGTTCTGCCCACCATAGGTCCATATCGGGAATATTGTAACCGGATCTCCCTGACAGACCACGCCGCCATTTGTGGCTGTTAGGGCAAGCGACGGATTATGGTAAGCAAAAACATGCAACGTATCAGTTGCAACAGCCGGATTGGGCACGGAACAGGGCGCGTCCACCGTCATGGAGCAAGTAACAATATCGCCATCAGAGGGAACATAGGCGTAAGAGTGCATATTGGTAGCCACTGGCATATAGTTAACTGACCAGATATACACTGGCGCAACTCCGGTATCTCCAGATGAGATGGTAAAAGTGTTGGTTATGCCCGCACACAGGGTGTCGCCCAGGGACGATGCCATTGTGATTGTGGGCGTATTGAGATTGATAAGTGGAAACGCTGTATTGCTGGTATCCGGATATGGCTGAGCACATACAGTGTCGCTGATGAGAATGCAATTTACCCTGTCTCCCGGTAGTGGCAGATATTGGTAAGATGTACCTGTGTCTACCATCGTGCCATTTACAATCCAAATTAACTGCCGGTTTACGCCGCCATTCGTGTATTCGCAGTGGAATGTAACAGGTACCCCATAACATATCCATACCGTCGGACTGTCTGTAACAGTAATGGAAACAGGAACAGTAACATGGATGGGATAGCGAAGTGTATCCTTGCACCCATCCGGAGATACATAAAAAACAGTATCCATGCCCTGCGCTATGCCTGTGACTACCGCATTGGACGAGCCAGCTGCCGCAATGGACGCGAGGGATGAATTTGACAGAGTCCAGGTTCCCCCACCCACGCTTGTATTTACTAGTGTATGCACGGCGGTACAACCAGAATCGGTTCCGGAAATAACAGGCTTGGGGAAAACGGTAATATTCAGAACCTGGTAACAACCATTTGTTGTCGTATACGTAACAATGCCGGTACCCTGCGCCAAACCAAATACCAAACCGAATCCGTTGACAGAATAGGCAGCAGTTGGTGATGAAGTCCAATGACCGCCGGCCGTGGTATCAACCAGATAAATGCTTGCGCCCTGGCACAAACCTGACATTCCGGAAATGGGTGCCGGAGACTGATTTACGGTCAGCACGGCAGAGACGGCGCACGCACCTATATGGTAAACTACGGTATCCAATCCTGCCGAATTAGCCGTGACCACACCATCAGCATCTATGCTCGCATGGGTGTTTGTGGCCACCCAATTACCACCGGATGTACTTTGTGACAATAAAATTGAATGACCGGTGCAAAGCACGCTATTACCCGTTATTGCACTGGGCGTAGGATTGATTGTGATCACTTGCTGCGCAAAACAACCATTGGCCAACCGGAAATACAAAGTATCTACACCAGTAGAAAAACTAGTTACTATTCCCGACGAATTGACGCTTGCTGCAGTATTAGAAAACTGCCATGTACCGCCCCAGGTACCAACATCGGTATAGGTAGCGGGAGTGCCGATACATATTTGGGTAGGACCGGAAATAGGATTGGGAGAGGGGTTTACTGTAATCACTTCGGATGTGGCACATCCCCAGGAATTCATGGAATAGGTGATCGTGGAAACGCCTGGCCCAACCGGGTTGACAACCCCTGTGGAAGGATCTATTACGGCCACAGAGGCATTGGAACTGCTCCATATTCCACCCGAATTGGCGTTAGACAATGTACCAGAAACTCCGGAACAAAATACATTATCGCCGTTGATAGCCGATGACATAGCCGTGATCACCACATTAAACGCGATCACGCTTTCTCCATTCACCGGGCAATTATTGTCCTGTATCTTCAGGTAAAAAGTATAAGTACCAGGAGCAACGCCGGTAGAATTCCATGAAAACGTACAATGTGGTGCATTTGTGCTATCACCTGTGATCGTATAAGTTGCACCTGCAGGAATGCCTATCGGTGTCACGTAAATCTTGTTTGACGTATCTGACTCATGAGGGTTAATAGTAAAGGAAAAAGGACCTGAATTACCACAAACCTGAAAATGTGTACTGTCCGGACCAACCACACCGCCAGCTGCGCCTGTAACTGTAGCGGTAGGTGGTGTGACACTGCACGATACAACAATAAAATTCATTTCGCGCTGGCTGCTACCAATAAAAACACCATCCCTGAACTCACGCATATTGTACACCACCATTGCACGTTGAATAGCACTTGGATTAAAGTCTATCTCGCCTGTCCCGGGGTCCAGGGAAAAAGCACCGGTATTTACCTGCATCGGATTAGACCCGGACAAGCCGGAAACATAAGATACCTGTGTGCCACCAGAAGTGGGGCAAGCTGAATTATTCGTGGTCATGCCCGGTATCAACTGAAAACGCAGGCTATCGCCATCCGGATCCACCGCAATCGGATTGTAGGTGTCATTATTGTTGATACAAAAGAACAATATGGGCTCCAAAGACAGATTCGGACTCGAGTTGTTTGCGACAGTGTTGTCAAGCGTATCTACCAGCTCCGTCCGGGTAGAGCCGGGACTAACTATATTGGTAATAGCTGCGGCTCTGCCAGCGGTATTGGAAGTAAGATTGCCGGCAAAAATGAAACGCCAGTAATGAGAAGTGTGCGGAACATCATAAGTCCCTTTGTATACGAATTTTTTTACACCGGGATATGGATTTGAGGTATTGGTACAGGTAGTATTATTGGTGTCAGAAGGGCACATCACATACTTGGCAATATTTTCACCGGAATCGGGAGGAGATAATGCAAGCGACACACAAGCAATGTGCGATCCGCCATCAAAAACGTTAATTTCGGCGCTTGCGTTATAAAGCCCATCAAAAGCGCCGGCACTTGCCGCGCCGCAATCGCCGTAAACCACACAGGTGATCTCGTACTGGCTACCCGATACAAACCTGTACTTCAGATCCATACCTACTATATGCGAAGCGGAAAGAATATTGGCATGGGATAAAAAAATCCCCACCACCAACATTAATCTATAAAGATTTTTAAATGCCTGTTGCACTACGAAAATTTTGTCAAAGGTAGATAACTGGCTTCGAATCTGAAATTAATTTAAACCTTTCGAGGTCTCCCAATTATCAAACTTATTTAATTTCAACTACTTCAATGAATGTGTCAGAAAGGATAAAATTGAATCTGAAAAGTTTAAATCAAGAGCTAGCCTACATGGTCTGGCTTTTGAAACACATGCATGGCAATAAATCCCGAAAAATACCGACGGCATTCTACTACCCTGAATTCCGAAAAGAGCTCCCGGGTATCGTAAAGTTGTCGAGCCCCAATAGAACAGACAACACTGAAAAATGAATACATTACCTTTAATACCTGGCGATGCCAACGCTTGGTAGTTTCATCCTGGATAAAGTCGGTATGCAGCCACAATCCGCCAGGTTTCAGGCTTCGCTCCATTTTGCGAAAAATTGTTCCTAACAGTGGCTCTGAAAAGCAATCCAATAAAAACGGGGTTACCACAAAGTCGAAACAATGGTCTACCAAATTCGCATTCTCGACAGGCAACTCTAAAAACACCACCTCATTTTGGGCCAGGAACCGTGATCTGGAATAGGCCATCATTTTAGCCGATTGCTCTATATAGGTAATTTTAAGCCCTGTTGGATACTTCTTCGACAATTCGGTCAGTATCCAGCCTGTCCCCCCGCCGACTATCAGTATTGAGGCGCCTTGACAGACGTATGAAATGGCATCCATCTGCGCCGACCGAATACAGCCGCCAAATGCAAGTCTCGCAAGTACATCATAATATGATGCGACAGCATTGAAATTGTTGGTCTGGGTCATCGGGTGCAAAAGCGAAGGTATCGAAATTCAACCCAGGGCAGGCATGTATCACCACCCTTCCGGAAAAACCGATCAAAGGCAACACTTACCTATAGGTAAAAATTTGCGGTAAAACCGTTTCGCCCACGGACGAGCAATTTTTAAGAAAGAACTTGTCTAATAAATCGCCAAAGTCTATAAGCGATTTACCTTCACTCAAATTTGCTTGACCAGACTAAATGAACATGGTGAGAATAACACCCATAGCAGCCAACTCGGCTACGGCCAAAAGAATAGCCAGGAAAGCCATGAACTTGCGGTCTTCGGACTTGAGACTCTTCCAACTATAGAATATAGATATCAGCGGTGGTATACCTGTCCAGAAGAAAACCAAACCGTAGGTCATATACCACATGCCGCGACGCTCGTAGAAATAATTGTCGTACACACGCTCTCCGTGATAATAGCGATAATGTATAGGATGGTGAGCCTGATACCATCCGCCATAATAATAATGGTGTACTCTGT
>CAIYJV010000168.1 GCA_903926605.1 uncultured Bacteroidota bacterium | reverse complement strand
CAGCTATCATCCGGTTAGCCCTTAGGTCCGATGCTGTTTTGTACACGCCGGTTACGCACTTCCTTTCTTCAACCCTGAACTGGCCAAAAGCAAAAATGGGCCCAATTACGTTCAGCAACGCGAATGCAAATATAAAATGTCGTTCCTGCATATACCTTTGATTCCCAAATATAACGATTTTTCCAACCCCCAAAATTAAAAATTTATTGGTTCATATTTTCAACAACAGTAGATCTGTCACCTGAATCGATTTGTAATCGTTTGAGAAAAATACTGCCTTGATTGCTCCGAAGGATCAAGCATATTAAATAGGCTGCGTTCTGGTGTCGAAATGGAAATACGCAGTGGCGGTCAGATCACTTTGTTTGTATGAACGGCGAATAGTACCTTTGCCCTTTTTTTATTAAAAGGATAAATTGGGGTAATTCTGACCCTGGGTCAGCTCCCCCGGATAATATATAATTACTGATTGGAATGCCGGATAAGTACAGGGAATATAAAGGATTGAACATGCCGTCTATCGAACGCGACATGTTGTCCCAGTGGAAAGGAGAGCAATGTTTCGAAGAAAGTGTGCATCAACGCATTGGCAGTGAACCTTTTGTGTTTTATGAAGGCCCACCCAGTGCCAACGGCATGCCTGGAATTCACCATGTTATTTCCCGAACATTGAAAGACCTGGTTTGCAGGTACAAAACCATGAAAGGTTACTATGTGCAACGCAAAGCCGGATGGGATACCCACGGCTTGCCCGTAGAGCTGGGGGTGGAAAAAGAACTGGGAATTACCAAGGAAGACATAGGCAAAAAAATTTCTGTAGAGGAATACAACCAGAAATGTCGCGAAGTTGTAATGCGCTACAAAGACAAGTGGGAGGACATTACAGAAAAAATGGGTTATTGGGTGAACATGAAAGAACCCTATGTCACATTTACCAACGAATATATAGAAACCCTTTGGTGGGCCCTCAAGGAACTACACAATAAAAATTTACTATACAAGAGTGTCAGCATCCAACCCTACTCGCCTGCCGCAGGTACAGGCCTCAGTAGTCACGAACTGAACCAGCCTGGCACCTACAAGGACGTAAAAGATACTACGGTCGTGGCTATGTTCGAGCTGGACCAGGACAATGCTGACAATAATTTCCACTCATTCATCGCCAAAGTCGAACTGCTCACTTTCGAAAATCAGGAATCCGCCTCTGGGCTGGTGCACGAGTCTGTAGTGGTTCAGGGAAAAATATTTTTCCTTGCATGGACCACCACTCCATGGACGCTGCCTTCAAACTGCGGCCTCACGGTAGGTCCATTTATATATTATAACCTGGTCGCTACATACAATCCATACACAGGCGAGCCCATCAACGTTATTGTTGCTAAACCATTGATGAACAAACACTTCAATGCGGAAGCTGAAGTATCTCATGAGCATTTGAAACAACTTTACAACAAGGAGATCGAGTTCAATGCAAAAAAAATTCCCTATATAATACTGGGTACCTATCAGGGGTATTTGCTTCAGGGAATACGATACAAACAACTGCTGCCATTCTCTGGCAACACCCGCGAAATAGCAGGTGGCGACCCTTGGCGTGTTGTAACCGGCGACTTTGTCACTACGGAAGACGGTACCGGTATTGTGCATACAGCTCCGGCCTTTGGCGCAGATGACTATCGTATGGGCAAGGTGTACAACCTGGGTATGCTCACCATGGTAGACCGGCAGGGAAAATTT
>CAIYJV010000167.1 GCA_903926605.1 uncultured Bacteroidota bacterium | reverse complement strand
CTGTGTGGATAGACAAAACCGGGAACAAACAAGAGATTACTGCAATAAATTTTCCTATTCCACAACACGCTTCTGGGAGCGGCATAAAAAAATCTCCGGCAAATGACGATTCCGACCGCCCCTCTTCTGGCCAATGGCAGCAAACCCAGAACGGACAAGCTAAGGACCCGCAGAAAAAAAAGGCAATTCTTGAAGATCAGGTGAGGTCACTGCTAATAAAAGCCAATTCCTACGCACTACAGGGTTTTAAAGCCTGCAACTTGGAGTTTCCGCTTTTAGCAAAGGACAGTTGCGGTATTGCAGTCAGCATTGCGCTGGATGACGAAAACGAGCTGGTCTGGGAAGCTGTGGTTCCATTTAAAACCTTTTATTTTAAAAAGGAAATCACCAAAACGGATAAAGGCCGCCCGATTACGGTTTGTTTTGAAACCACCGGATCAAAAAGGCCCGCCGGCCAAACAGGCGGTAGCCGCAGTGGCGGAGGAAGTGGATTCAGACCATCGGTGGGTATTGGCGGACTTGGCCCTATGGGCATGAGCATGGGCGGAGGAAGGGGCATGCGAGGATCTCGCGATGGATCTCAAAATCACAGCGACGATATGGAATTGCTCTACAAAAGCACCAAAACTTACAAGACGTTCGGTATCGGCTGGTACGAAGCCAAACCGTAATAGAATGCATTGCCAGATGGGGTCTCCCAGCATCCAAACTAAATGCATTCCTTTCGTGGAATTTCAAAACTAATACACCAAGTTTGTCAAAATGGACTTCGCGATTCCACCCGTATCTATTTTCCCGCCCGAATTTCATTTTTTCACTATAATTTATGTATCTTTATGCCAAATTGTTGAATATGAAAAGTGTCCTTTTATTATTTATATCATGCTTTATTACTATGTCGTCATGGGCCAGCATTAGCCCTATTACGGGTCCTAATATTGTATGTCAGGGAGCCGGCGTCACACTAAGCAACGCAACACCAGGTGGGGTATGGTCTAGCAGCAGCAGTGCAATAGCTACCGTAGGCTATTACAACGGCTCCGTTCTCGGTGTCCATGCAGGCTCCACAACCATTACTTATATAGCCGCAGGAGACACTGCGACAACCACCATGTATGTGGCACCCTATGTAGCGCCTATTTCGGGGAGTATTACCAGTGTTTGTACAGGCAAGACTATTACCCTGAATAATGCGATAGCAGGTGGAACATGGACCACCTACAGTGGCAATGCTACTGTAACAGATGGCATTGTAACAGGTGTAACCGCCGGCACAGATACGGTCTACTATACCATGAACTATACGTGTGGTACGGCAGTAACTAAAAAAGTCGTAACCGTGAAACAATCACCCATCCTCGGCCCTATTACGGGGAACACGATGGCCTGCAATAGCCTTACCGACACACTTTCTGATACCACAGCAGGAGGCATTTGGTCCTCCAGCACATCTGCAATCGCTTCAATTTCGGCTTTTGGTGTCGTAACCGGCCGGGCAGTAGGGACTGCAACTATAACGTATGGCAAAACTGTTTCCGGATGTTTTTCCAGGTCTTTATTACCCATAACGGTTAATGCGCTTCCCAATCCAGGCATCATTACCGGCACATCGGGAGTTTGTGTGAACGCTACTATTTCCCTTGGAGACACAACTTCAGGGGGCATTTGGTCTGCAACCAATGGGTTAGGGACGATTACTTCATCCGGTGTATTTACCGGACTGAGTGCTGGCGTGGACACGATTCTATATTCACGTACAAATAGTTGCGCAACCGTGAGCGCGAAAAAATACATTTCAGTATACGCACTTCCTGTTGCAGGGACCATTGTGGCGCCGCTTGACTCAGTATGTGTAAATGCATACGATACGCTTCAGGCTACAAACCCAGGCGGTATTTGGGGCAAGACCAATTCATTTGCATCTGTTACAACCGGAGGCGTGGTGAAAGGATTGGCAAAAGGCGTGGACACAATCAGGTATACGATGACCAGTTCTCATGGTTGCCCAAGCGCAGTAACTACGCATGTTATTTCGGTACTGGCATTACCTGTTGTTGCCGGTTTAACAGGGGCCTCCTCGTTATGTGCAGGGTCCACCATAATAATAGCCAGTACAACAGCTGGCGGCACATGGAGCAATAACAATCTTTTGCTGGACACCGTTGACGCAACTACAGGTATTGTACGCACCATAGCTGCAGGCAGAGACACTATTTCGTACACCATGACAAACTATTGTGGATCTGTGAGTAAAACAAAATCCATCCTCATCAATCCACTGCCAGACGCAGGAACCATCTCGGGCACCGATAGTAACGTATGCGTAAATGCTACTATTACTTTATCCAGTTCGGCTAGTGGCGGCGGTTGGGGACGCAGCAACACGCATGTACTGACGTTTTCTAACGGAGTAATGAAAGGTGTTTCTCCGGGATTGGACACCATAAGATATGTGGTCAATAGTACTTTAGGCTGTGGAAAAGATACTGCTAGTCTGGTGGTAACAGTCAACCCATTACCCAACAGCGGTATCATAACCGGTCCTACCATTGTTTGTATTGGTATGACCATTACACTTGTTGAAAGCACTACTGGCGGTGTCTGGATTCCTTCAAGTTCCAATATTTTCATTTCAGATGCCGGAGTAATCAGCCCATTTGCGACTGGTCGGGACACTGTTATGTATGTGGCCACAACACTGTTGTGCGGAAACGATACGTCATTCCATCCCATACAGGTGCAATCAGCTGAAAACTGCAGGGCAGCGGTATCTGAAACGGAATTGACAGACGCAGGATTTAAAATATATCCGAACCCAAATGGGGAGAATACTCTTTCTGTGGAGACCGGGTATGCCAATCAAACCACCGTATGTGTAATCTCAGATATAACCGGCAGACAACGCAACCTGTTTCAAATTACTGGCAGACATACCGAGGTAGACATTTCAGGACTCCCTAAGGGCGTGTACGTTGTTACCGGCTACACTGTAAACGGACAAATGACCGCGGCCTTCAAAATGGTGAGGGAATAAAAACTTTAAACACATTTTTTTAAAGAGGATGAGCATCTGTTCATCCTCTCTTTTTTGTATAATCCTAATCCCTGACTTCCGTTTTTCAACGTGCCAAAAGCCACTTTCGGCGAAAAAAAATTAATTCTTATTTTTGTTTCGAAATAAAAAGCGGCCCCACAAACCGACAATCTGAATTAAACAGCTTTGACCAACGACCAACCGATGACACTAAAACATCAGCTTTACCTGCTTTGTCTGGACTATCTTCAAAAAAAAGCTAAAGACATAAAAGTCTTAATTGACGAGGCGATAGAATCTGCAAACGACGAAACCAAAAGCAGCGCCGGAGACAAATATGAAACTGGCATGGAAATGATGCAACAGGAAATTGAACTCAATGTTTCGCGGCTCACAGAGGTAACCAAACAGCGTGAATTGCTGGACAGAATTAACCCGGATGTCGCACCCCAAACTGTGCAGCAGGGCGCTCTGGTAAAAACCAACAATGGCTATTACTATATTGCAATAGCAGCCGGCCAACTAAAACTGGATGGTAAGACTTATTACGCCATATCACATTCCAGCCCGGCGGGAGAAATGCTGATGGGTAAGAAAAAAGGAGATTCCTTTAACCTGAATGGTAAGGTCTTTTTGATAGACGATATTTTTTAGAAATTGGCACCGCTTCACATTTCCTTAATGGGTAGATTAGTACCCAAGTACTAGATTTGCCAAAACTGTAGCATGAAAAAAATTAAACAACTCGTGGTTTTTTGTTGCGCCGCGATGCTTTGCACGCCGTCGGCCTTTGGCTGGGGTAAAAAAGGACACACGATGGTGGTTCAGATCGCCTATGGACTGCTGGACTCGGCGACGAAAAATACGATTCATGAATTGATAGACCACATGAGTGCCGAACAGGCTGGTAGCTGGATGGACGAAGTTCGATCGGACCGCCGCTATGACTATATGAAGCCCTGGCATTATGTGAACGTAGAAAAGGGCGAAACATACCAAACCGGAAGTACACCCAATGTGCTGAACCAGATAGACTCCGCAATATCACGACTGGAACACCGCGACCGCATGAGCCACGAAGAAGTGAAAAAGAACATACTGGTACTTTTTCACCTGATCGGCGATATGCACCAGCCTCTTCACGTAGGCTATGGTACAGACAAGGGGGGGAACTCTGTGCAGGTAAAATACCTGAATAAAGAAACCAACCTGCATTGGGTCTGGGACTCGGAGATCATTGAAAGTGAACACATCACGCTCAACGATTGTCTGAAACGGTATAATGACCTGCCCAAACCCATGATTGAACGGCTACAGATAATAGCTCCCGAGAAATGGATGAACCAACCCCGCAGTCTACTATCGGCGGTGTACAATTTTCAGGATGCAACCATTGACCAGGAATATGCCGACAGAAACAAAACGGTAATAGAAGATGAAATAGCTATTGCCGGGATCAGGCTGGCAGCTGTGCTGAATCACCTGTTTAAAGCGTAAATCCGGATGCCGGACGACCTGAAATAATTTGTTCCAGTTCGTCGCGTACTAAGTATAGTGGAGACGCTATGGCATGTGTATACTGGAAATTTCCCTCCTTTTCGTGTTTGGCTGCAAATTGTATGCCACTTGCCTCACTCTGTATGGCATTGGCATAATACTGACGCTCCTCCGGCTTGTATACGATATAAGGAGCCCCCGAAGACCCGAAACGGAAATACCCGCGTATCAGGTACCGGAATCCCTGAAAATTAAAATTGCCTTCCACGTCGTCGGTGAACGGGCTGAAATGATCCAGTATGCCTTCTATCCGGGCATCATTCAAGAGGCGTCCGGCAGAGGTGTTGGGTGCAGACTGCAAGCAGTATAATGGTTTGTCTGCAAATTCGGAAAGGCTGAAATCAACAGATACCGATGGGATTTTTGCCACCACTTCATCGGGCGTATCAACGACTTTGTACAATGCGATGTCTTCCTGATAAAACGCTTTTACCAGTGCCACCTCCACAAAAAAAGTATGCCGCTTGGAAACTGCATCCTGCATTTCGCGGGAAGGGTCGAACATACGTGTAACCTGCTGGTCGTTGAAAAACAAATTGTTGCGGAATTGAAAAGCAAGAAACGGACTGGCTATACGTTTTTCGCCAAAGGTGACCCAACGTGTATCGAAACGCTTTTGCTTTAGTATTTTTACAATATGCTCCAGATGGTGGGGATCCTGGGTGTTCAGATACCACTTGTGGGTATATGCATCGTGGAAGTAGCACTGTTCCAGAAATACCTTTTGTGCACCGTCCGACTTAGCCAGTATCTCTTTCTGGTATATGGTTTCATCTATAGACTTGTAAAAGCCGGTCTGCAACCGGAGGTTGTGCGCCACACTTAAGAAATACCCCTTGCCAATATGGAATGCACAAATATTGTTTTCAAATGTCCGGCGCGCCGGTTCAGCCATGTTGTAAGCCCATACAATTTGTTGTAGAGGAGATGTCTGTTCGTGAATGAGCGCCAGTTTGTTCTGATCCATTTGAGGCAATTTTTTAGACAAAACAAATGTCATTATTTTTCGCGAGCAAAAAACTTAATTATTCATGTAGTAGTGCGTAACTCACCCTCCCACCCAAAGCAGGATAATCAAATTGAAAATCGTTAGGTTACTTCTGCTCAAAATCCTCGTGCTTGCGCAGTTGGTCGAGAATGTCGGTCAGGTCTTTCTTTTTGTGTTCACCGAATTCTGAATCCAGATCAATAAACCGAAAATAAATGCGCTCAGCCTCGTCCTCGGTGAATAGATCGGCAGCAGCCTGAAACAGCTCATCATTCTCAACAGCGATATGATCCAGCAGCGCGTCTCCGTATCGGTCCATTCGATCGGCAGCGTCCACAAATCGGGCTTCCTGCAAGTCGTTTTCTATGGCCCGGATACGATCACGAAAATCTTCATGGTTGTCCAGCATTTCTGCTATAATACCACCACCCATCAGTTCGCTCTTTTTCGCCATTTCCGGAAAAAGTATCTGCTCCTCCTTATAATGGTGGTAATGATCGGCATACTGGCGGAAGAACCGGATCAGCTCGCTCATATTCAGTTCATAAGCCTCATCGCTTACTCCGATCAGTTTCCGCGATTCCCGTGCCAGCGCCACGGCACCGGAGATAACATTATGCTCGTCAAAGAGCATTTTCAGTGTATTTTCCATAGTATCAGTTTACTGTTTTACATATTGGCGCCAATGCTCTTACCCCCATCCACATACAGCGTCTGTCCGGTAATGAACATTGTATCTGAAGATGCGAGAAAAGCCACCGCATTGGCCACATCTTGTGGCGTACCCATAGACTTGGAAGGCTGCGCATCAATCAACTTTTGCAACACCGGCTTTTCCAGCTTCTGTGTCAGTGGCGTGTCTATTAGCCCTGGGGCTATAGCGTTTACACTTATGTTATACTTGCCCAGTTCCAGTGCGAGAACCCTTGTCAGTGCTACCACACCGGCTTTTGAAGCCGAATAATTGCTCTGTCCGCGGTTGCCCAGCCACGCCCGGGATGCTATATTTACGATTCGGCCACCCTGTTGCGCTTTCATAACGACCGCTGCCTCCCGGCACATGAGCCAGGTGCCTTTAAGGTTGACATTTATTACAGCGTCAAAATCTTCCACACTCATATTCCAGATCATATTGTCGCGTATGATTCCAGCATTGTTCACTACGGCGTCTATACGTCCTTTTTTCTCCTTTACGGTGGCAAAGAGACTGCGCACCTGCTGCTCCTGGCAAATGTCTGCAACGTGCGTAGAGACTTTGTCCCGGCCCATATCCTCTGCTAGTGCTTCAAGCCCGGCCTTGTCTACGTCTACTGCTGCCACAAAAAAACCCTGGGCTACCAGTTCTTCACAAATCGCAAGGCCAATCCCTTTGGCTGCGCCCGTAACGATCGCTACTTTCTTTTCGTTCATATATGATGAGATTTATTCTTTACTGAGATCAGGCGGGCTATTATGCTCACCGCTATTTCGTCGGGGCCATCGGCACCTATTTCTATTCCCATAGGCATATCTACCGTCTGCAACTCGGACTCGGTGGCCTTGCCTTCTTCTACAAACATCTTCCGGGTCATCTCTACTTTGCGTCTGCTGCCCATCATGCCCAGATAGGCCCGGGGCTGCCGTATACACCATGCCAGCAATTCGCGGTCTATGCTGTGCGTATAGGTCATGATCGTGACAAAAGTATGCTCGTCGAAAACAAGACCTGGCAGAATATCCTGAAAATCCCCTCCGATCTTTGCGACTCCCGGTTGCTGAAACGCATCAATATACTCCTTGCGATCATCTATCACTGTAATGTCGAAGTCGAAGCCGCCAGCAAGGCGGGCCAGCGCTATACCTGTATGGCCTGCGCCGAAAATATACAATTTCCGTTTTTTCATAATTGGTTCCAGATATATATCCAGGCTTCCTCCGCAACTCATTCCCAAATGCTTCAACAGGTCGTAATGTAGCGTAGCCGGGGTATTGTTCTGCATAGCCAGTAATGCGTCCTCGATGACTTTTTTCTCAATTCTGCCGCCTCCAATTGTCCCAAAAATGCTACCATCACGGTATACCAACATTTTGGCCCCCGGCGCGCGTGGCACCGAACCCCTGGTCTGGGTCACGATACACAGCACGAATTCCAACCCCTGCTGTTTGTCGGCAACCATTTTGTCGAATAGGTTAGTCAACGCTTTGCGGTATTAAGTGTGGAAAATACCGGGTATAGTCGGCCGGTTCATTGATATTTATGAGACATCTCCCATTATCTGCACCAACCCTGCACCGGCTGAAAGGTTGCAACAAATCCCGCAAAGTGACACTGTGATCGTTGGAAGAAACAATGAACTTGCAAACGTGTTTTGACAAAAGCACCGGGTGACCACCCCTGCCCTCCCATACCGGGGTTACAAAATCGGCTTGACTCCTGTGCTCGATCAACTTTGTGATAAGGCTTACATCTACGAAAGGGTTGTCGATGTTTTGAATGTAACAAAACTCAGCGTGCTGTACTTCACCCAATCCCAACCGGAGGGAATGTATTCTGCCATCGTCGGGGCTCAAATTGTTTACCACACAAATACCATCCTGATCACCGTTGTACCCCAAATCAACAGTATGATTGCTCACCAGCACAATTTGGTGGATACCGGCCTGCCGGTATTGGGAAATAAGGCGTTGCAGAAAATTTTGCCGCCCGTCAAAGGGCAATAAAGCCTTTGGCGACCCCATCCTGGACGACCATCCGCCAGACAAAATAACACAGCCAGCAGATACTTTTTGAGTGCTGTTTCGCATACTTAAGATACCCTGAAAAAATGGCAGATCATACAACGATCAACACTATGCAATTATAGAAACCAATCATAATTTATAGCCTGATATAAATCACTTTTGGTGGTGATGCCTATCACCAACCCAGCAGTTGTATTTCGTGAATTTGCACAAACATTACCCGCTACATGTACAATGCAGCACGGATCCACTAAAAAAACTACATGATGAAACAGCAACCAGAGCGTTTATTGACATTGCTAGAAGAATGTAAAACGCTGGCATTCGATCTCAATTTCACTTATGCCAAGGAATGGAAATCAAAATCCAAATACAGGTTATTGGTAGGCTATCTTCCGATTTATGTACCAAGAGAAATCATGCATGCGGCCAATGCGCTGGGTGTGGGTATCATGGGTGCCGGCGACCGGAAACAGATAATAAAGGGCGACGCCTACTACCAGTCTTACATTTGTCACCTGCCCAGAGGCGTGATAGAAATGGCACTGGATAATAACCTCGACAATTTCGACGGATTCCTTTTCCCGTCTATCTGCGATTGCGTGCGTAACCTGAGCGGTATGTTCAAACTCGTAAAACGAGGAAAATTCCAACGGTATTTCGACTATCCGCAAAACTTCGAAAAACACATCGGCGGAACTTTTTACCGCGAGTTGCTGGAAACAATAATCAAAGACATGTTCCAGATCAACGACATGAAGATAACCGCCAAACACCTCAACGATTCTATTGCACTCTATAACATCAACCGTAGACTGATAGAAAAAATTTACGACATACGTAAGGAGTTCCCCTGGCGCTTGTCGGCTGTAGATGTGTACCACATTATCAGGGCCGGTATGGTCATAAACGTGGAAAAACACAATGAGATGCTGGAAGAGATCGTTGGTCTGCTGAACGAAGATTATGGCGAACCCATGGATAATATCCGCGTAGTCATCTCCGGTTCATTCTGCGAACAACCTCCGATAGGCCTCATCAGGTCTATTGAAATGGCAGGATGCTACATTATTGACGACGACTTTATGCTGGGATCGAGGTGGATTCAGGGTGACATTGACGATGCGTCACAAGACCCGCTGAATGCGATCGTAGATGCCTTCCTGACCCAAAGCGCACCTTCTTCTGCAGTGTACGACTACGGAAACCCCAAGAGCGCACGGCTGATAAAGAAGGTGAAAGATCGCAACGCTGACGGGGTGATATTTTGTGCCGCAAGTTTCTGCGACCCTGCCCTTCTGGACCAGCCAGATCTGCAAAAAGCATGTGATGCTGCTGGAGTGGCCCACATCAACTTCCAGTTCCACGAAAACACCGGCCAGTTCAAAGTGATCAAAGAACAAACCGGTACATTCTCAGACTCCATCAAGCTGTGGGTATAACAAACAATTATTTCTAAAATTATTAATTCAAAATAACGATGAGTAATCCGAAGGAAGCTATCAAAGAGAAAAGCATGGTCATCCAGAAGGACATGCTGGCAAACCTCTTTACCGAACTGAGTAACGCAAAAGCGAATGGAAAAAAGGTGGTTTACACCTTTGTACCGGGCAATCTGGTAGAACTGATCCTGGCTCTGGATATGTTGCCGGTATATCCCGAGATCAATGCGCTGCAGTCTGGCATGCGTAAGAAATCCGGTTCTTATATCAAGGATGCAGAGAAACTGGGTTTCTCTGAAGACGTATGTACCTATGTAAAATGCGACATAGGTATGATGCTGAACGGCAACCTGGGCCCTACGGGCGAAAAACTTCCGGATCCGGATCTGCTTTTGCTAAGTTATACCGGCTGCTTCACATTCCTGAAATGGTTCGAAAACCTGGAAAGGCTTTATCCAGGTGTGGAAATAGCCATGCTCCATACTCCGTATCAGGAAGATGGCCAGATCACTGATGACCAGATAAACTACATGGTAAAACAGCTTCAGGAAGAAGTGATTCCCAAAATGGAAAAAGTGGCCGGCAAAAAAATGGACTACGATCGCCTGTCCAAAATGCTGGAAAACTCTGCACGTCAGGAAGAACTCTGGGTAAAGGTGCTGGAAACTGCGAAAAACAGGCCATCGCCCATAGACTCTTATTTTGCAGGTGTGTACTATATGGGTCCGCTCAACACCGGATTCCGCGGCACCGACGCAGCAGTGGAGTATTACGAAGAGCTCCTGAAAGAAGTGACCGAACGTATGAATCTGGGACTGTCTCCCGTAACTCCGGAAGGAGAAATGAAGGAAGAAAAATTCAGGCTGGTAGTAGAAGGACCTCCAAACTGGACCAACTTCCGCGAATTCTGGAAAATATTTTACGATCTGGGTGCAGTGATCGTTGCCAGCACCTATACCAAGGTGGGTGGTGTATATGACACCGGTTTCCGCCACGAACCCGGCAAACCACTGGAAAGCCTGGCCAGATACTGCATGGGCGTGTATACCAACCTCAACCTGCCTCAGCGTGTAGACCTGATCGAACACTACATCAAGGAGTACAAAGCAGATGGATTCCTGATCAATTCTATTAAAAGCTGCAACTCTTTCTCTGCAGGGCAATTGCTAATGATGCGTGAGATAGAACAGCGTTGCGAAGTACCCGTTGGCTTCATAGAAAGCGACCTGGTGGATCCACGGTATTTCTCTTATGCCAACATTAAAAACAGGCTTGAGTCTTACTTCCAGATGCTGGAACAAAGGAAACAGATTTTGGCTCGTGAAGAAGCAAATGCGTAACCATTCTTAAACCAAATACATCATAATGAACAAGTACTATTTAGGTATTGACCTCGGTTCCACCACTTCCAAGGCGGTTATCATTAATGAAAATGATGAAATTATAGGTCGCGGTATCACCAATACCAGGGCCAACTATTCCGTAGCGGCCGATATTGCGCGCATGGAAGCCATCTACAACGCTCGGTTTTCTATCCTGAAAAGAAATCTCTCTAAAGAAATAGAATCCAAACCGCACTACCGCAAATATCTGGCCGATCTGGAAAGTGTGTTCCAGTACGAACAGTTCAAAGTGAAAATAGACAAACTGGGCGACGAGTTGCTCAAGACTTGCTACAACCACTTTGAAGGCGAGCGCAGGCTTATTATGATCGATCATCTGAGGATCATTCGCAGGGCCATTAAACCCAAGATCAAGTACATGTATATCTATGAGGACTTGGGTAGTAAAAACCAGTTCTTCCGCGATATTGTTTCTGAAAAATACAACGAGGAAGTAGCGAAGTTCGACAACTCATTGTTCGAACCGCTGATGACCATCTGGGATAAGAGTAT
>CAIYJV010000166.1 GCA_903926605.1 uncultured Bacteroidota bacterium | reverse complement strand
AATTCGCTGATCCGACAGATGATGCTGGAAGGCATGATCCGGAAGGACATTGAAGAATATGGACTACTGAAGATCACCGAAAAAGGCCAGAAATTCCTGAAAAAGCCTTATTCGATCATGGTTGCGCTTAACCATAAGTACGACGATGCTCTGGGCGATGACGAAGAAGTAGTAAGCGCGAATAGCGGGCCTGCCACAACAGACCCTGCCCTGTTTGAGATGCTGAAGGGTCTGCGCAAGAACATAGCCAAAGAAAAGAACCTGCCTCCGTTCGTCATCTTCCTCGAAAACTCCCTCGAAGACATGGCTACCAACTACCCCACTACTCTGGAGGAGCTGGAAAAAATATCGGGTGTAAGCAAGGGCAAGGCCCTGCGCTACGGCAAAAAATTCGTAGAGCTGATAGGCAAATACGTGGAAGAAAACGACATCACCAAACCCGATGACTTCGTGATGAAGAGCGTGGTGAACAAAAGCGGTATGAAAGTGTTCATTATCCAGAACATTGACAAAAAGATACCGCTGGAGACCATAGCACGCAACAAGGGATTGTCTATGCCAGATCTGCTGATAGAGATGGAAACCATTGTGGCGAGCGGCACGCGCCTGAATCTGGATTACTGTCTGGAACAGGAATTGGACGAATACGAACAAGACGATATTTTTGATTACTTCCGCAACAGCGATGACGACAATCTGGACAGCGCCATGGAAGAATTCAAGGACCGGAACGTAAGTATGGAGCATCTTAAAATGATGCGTATCAAGTTCCTGAGTGAATATGCGAACTAAGGCAAATTGGGCATGATAATCAGTTTTACCCCTTTTTTCTGGTTGGACTGGTGCTTTTAGGCAGTGAATTGGCCTGAACCAAACGGGGTGGAAACTAATGGCATGGTGCAACAATTAGATTTTACTACGTGTCCTTTATGAATCGTCGGCAAAATAATTTACAGTGCTCAGAAAACCGGGACTTCTAAACCCTTCCTAACTGTAACAGGATAGCCCCTATGCAGATATCAACGTTCAGGGCGTTCAAAAGTCGCAACTACCGCTTATTCTTTATGGGGCAGTCGGTATCCCTGATCGGTACCTGGATGCAGAAAACCGCGGTGAGTTGGGTGGTATATTCACTCACGCACTCAAAAATGATGTTGGGCGTTACGCTGTTCGCACAGATGTTTCCTTCGTTTCTGTTTTCTTTCCTGGGTGGCGCTGTGTCTGACCGATACGATCGTTACCGGGTGCTACTGTTCACCCAATTCCTTTCGTTGTGCCAGGCACTCCTATTGGCCATACTCATTCTTAACGGGCACTACAGTGTGCGCGACATAATTATCTTTAGCGTATTCCTGGGTGCCATCAATGCATTCGACGTGCCTGCACGGCAGTCGCTGGTATATGAAATGGTTGACGACAAAAAAGACTTGCCCAATGCACTGGCCTTGAATTCGTCTATGGTGAACCTGTCCCGCCTCATTGGACCGGCAATAGCAGGACTTGTGCTGGAAACCCTGGGCGACGGTTGGTGTTTCGGACTCAACGCCCTGAGTTTTGTGGCAGTCATTTTCTCTTTATTGCGAATGAGGCTACCACCCCATGTGGCTAGAGTGCCTGCAGGCAATATGTTCAGCGAAATGAAGGACGGCCTTGCTTACATCAGGCGGACGCCGTCTATTTCCTACCTCATTTTAATGCTGGGATT
>CAIYJV010000165.1 GCA_903926605.1 uncultured Bacteroidota bacterium | reverse complement strand
TCGTAGTGGGCGGCGCCATTTTCGGATATACCAAATACAATTACGGCCAGCACCACCAGACTACGGACGATGCACAGGTAGACGCGGACATTAGTCCGGTAATACCCCGTATTTCCGGCTATGTGGTCGAGGTGAGGGTAAAAGACAACCAGATCGTGAAAAAAGGTGATACCCTTGTGGTTCTGGATAATCGCAATGAGCAGATCGCTTTGACACAAGCAGAAGCTGCATTGTCTGCTGCCCGCAGCAACAGTGGTGTGGCTAGTGCTACCACCAATGTGGCCAAAGCCAATGTGGTGACCTACCAGGCAAATCTCTCTACTGCACAAGCGCAGATAGAGGCAGCCAAGGTGACCCTGCACCGCGCAACTCAGGACTACGATCGTTATTCGATCTTGTTGAAAGAGCATTCTATCACCCAACAACAATTCGAGCAGGCGGAAGCTGCGAAGCAAAGTGCGGAACGCCAGTTGCAAGTGTTGGAGGATCAGAAGAACGCGGCCAGTCGCCAGGTGAGTGCGGCCACGTCGCAAAGTGCAGCCACCGCCCAGCAGATAAACGTGGCCAACGCCACGATTCAGCAGCGTCAGGCTGACGTGGAAAATGCGAAACTGAATTTGTCTTATACCGTAGTACTCGCTCCGGAAAGCGGTCTGATTTCCAAGGTCAATGTGCAGGTTGGGCAATTTTTGCAGTCGGGACAGTCTTTGTTCAGTGTGGTAATGGATACCAACCCCTGGATCACGGCCAACTTCAAAGAAACACAGCTGACCAAAATGAAAATAGGACAAAAGGTATTTATCCATGTTGATGCCTACCCTGGTCATGAGTTCGAGGGCAAGGTTGTTTCTTTTTCTCCGGCTACCGGAGCAAGGTTTGCATTGCTGCCTCCTGATAATGCATCGGGCAACTTCGTGAGGGTGGTTCAGCGTCTGCCAGTGAAAATAGAATTGCTGGAAAGTGACACTGAAATGAAGAAACTTCGTCCGGGAATGAATGTGGACGTAGACGTACATCTCGACTGATAAGGTCGGGATATTCCGGGTTTTCGTTACTAGAAAAACAAAAATTTTATGCAGGAATCTTTGGTTGAATACGGCTCGAGACGGGTTATTATCACCATCACGGCGATCTTTTGCGCCTTGCTGGAGATCGTTGATACCACAATAGTGAACGTGGCGCTGAACGATATGAAGGGTAACCTTGGCGCCACGCTGAACGAGGTAGGATGGGTGATAACCGCATACGCGATCGGCAACGTGATCATAGTGCCTATGACAAGTTGGTTGTCGGCACAGTTCGGGCGCAGAAATTATTTTGCGGCTTCTATCATGATTTTTACGGTTTGCTCTTTTCTGTGCGGCAACGCAAATGGTATCTGGCAGCTGGTATTTTTCCGTTTTCTCCAGGGGCTGGGTGGTGGTGCTCTTTTGGTTACGTCTCAAACTATTATTACCGAAAGTTATCCGCCGGAAAAACGCGGTATGTCGCAGGCTATTTACGGGTTGGGCGTGATCATAGGACCCACGCTGGGCCCGCCGCTGGGCGGCTATATTGTGGAGCATTTTTCATGGCCTTACATATTTTACATCAATATCCCGATCGGTGCAATTGCAACCTTACTTACACTACAGTTCGTGCGCAGTCCCCGTTATGCGCAGAAGAAGTCGGTTTCAGAAGTAGACTGGGCGGGCATTGGTCTTTTGGCTACGGCTGTAGGATCGCTGCAATATGTGCTGGAACGAGGTCAGGAGGACGATTGGTTCAGCAGTACCACTATTACCACGCTTGCCGTAGTATCCTTGTTCTCGTTTTTCTTTTTTATCTGGCGTGAGCTCACGGCAAAGAATCCCATTGTGGAGCTGCGCGTACTGAAAAACGGCAATCTGCGTGTGGGAACCATCCTTTCGTTTATACTGGGTTTTGGATTGTATGGGTCTACCTTTATCATTCCGCTTTATACTCAAAGCAGCCTCGGTTGGACGGCCCAGCAATCTGGTGCACTCATGGTTCCTGCGGCGCTTACCACGGCTTTCATGATGCCCCTTATCGGGCAGCTTTTGCAACGCGGCGTGAAGCAGCAATATCTCGTGGCATTGGGAATGTTTATATTCTGCCTCTACAGTCTGTGGGGCTACATGATACTGACACCCGACACAGGTAAGGATGCATTTTTCTGGATGCTGATCCTGCGTGGTTTGGGTATGGGTATGCTGTTTATTCCCATCACTACACTTTCGTTGTCTACCCTCAAGGGGCAGCAAATTGGCCAGGGTGCTTCCTTTACAGGTATGATGCGTCAGTTGGGCGGCTCGTTTGGTATTGCTATCATCACCACCTTTATGGCGCACCAGAATGTGGTGCATCGCAACGACCTTGTCACGCATTTGCAGGCAAACAGCGCCAGTGTGCAGCAGCGGGTATCGGGTATGCAGCATAACTATATTGCGAAAGGGATGGCTCCCGACAAGGCACTTGGCACCACATACCAGACACTGGAGTTTATGGTCATGAAGCAGGCTGCCGTACTTTCCTACATGGATGTTTTCATGTTAATCGGTATCATTTTTCTGCTTTGTATTCCTTTTGTATTAATGGTAAAAGGCAATAAGCAACCAGGAAGCAAGGTAGATACGAGTGCCGCGCACTAAGTGGCAGACATTTTTTTTGACACGATCAACCGGATAAAGCAAGTCAAGTGGCTGGTTTTATCCGGTTGTATTTTCGGGCATACGGTGATTTTAAATTGGCTGTTCCGGAAATTAAAATGTTCGCCCCGGACTCGTTATGAGCTGGTTTCTTTTTGTTGCAATAGTTCTGCATGTATGTATTTCAAATTTTAATCTGTCGATTTTTTTGCTTTTCAAATTTTTGTTTTACGTTTGAGCGAATTCACATCCCATGAAGCAACTCTTTTTTCTGATTTTGATGGCCGTAATTACAACTTCCTGCCACATTGTAAAACTACCCTATACCCATACACCCACGCAGCCCTACGTGCAAACCAAGGATGGACACAAAATAATGGGGTCTTCCGTAGAGAGAAAAGGGCCCTTCGTTTGGGGGAAGGTAGTGATAGACGGAAAGCAATTCAAGCCGAAAGAGGTTGCGTTTTATGCAGACAACCGGAATGTATATGCCAATGTGGGCAGGCACGACTTTGCCACGCAGGTTGCCGCAGGTCCGATAAATCTTTACAGAACTGAAAAAACGGTAACTGAATATGGCGGCGGTCCTTCCGGCGGATTCGGCGGTCGTTCCGGCGGATTCGGAGGAGGATCGCTGGGGCATACACACAAATACACTTACTATTATATTCAGGGAGGGGACGCACCAACGCTTAAGACGCTTAAATACAAAAATCTAAAACCCTTGGTTTCCTTGAAGTCGCCAGCAGGCAAGGTGTTGGAAAAATACCGGACCCGGAGAATAACGACCCGTTGTTTGGGGTATGGAGTCGTAGGCGGCGTGGTGGGCGGAATGGCAATTATCGCGGCTGCACCGCTTTCGGTGGGTGCAGTAGGTCTGGGTATGGTGGCGACGGGTTTCATGGCGTGGTTCCCCTATGTGTTCACGATATATGGAAATCAGAAACGGCTGCTGCAAACGGTGGTAGTGGCAGACAAAGATGGCGTTTCGCCGAAAGTGAAACCTATAAAAAGTGGTGTTTCCGCCAAAGACTTCGACTTATCGGAGTATGTCAAATAGATGTTGAGCTGTCCGGAATTCCAACTAATCCGGAGCTCAGATATTTTTCTTCACCAGTGCCGCCAGTTCCTTGTATCCGGTGGAGAAAATACCGGTAATAGTGTAAGGTATGTATTTGCGTAGTATGTAATATCCGAATATTGCTCCGGACAAGACAGTGAGCATGGAGCCAATTGCCACACCATACATGTTTTTCAGTACGGTGATCCCGACAAAGTCGGCAGCCACATTTACTACCAGCATCAGTATCACTTTGTAGAAATTGATGTCTGGTTTATGGATCACGTCCAACGTGGCTCCGTTAAAACGGTCAATGGGAGAAAGCACTGCGCACAGCATGAACACCCTAAAGAGATTTGCCGCTGCCGTAGGCGCATATTTTGCTGCCCCAATGAGGTAAATGGCCCAGTCGGCAACCACAAAGGTGACCAGCGCCATGGGTATAAAGGCTATCGCCATCATACCCGAATACTTGGTCAGGATATCCTTTATGCGGGTCTTGTCGTTTTGGTTGTAGGCTATCGCCATTCCCGACATCCCGGTACCCACGAAACTTCTGAGTGGTATTTCGACCAGCTGCATGAATTTGATGGGAATATTGTATATCGCCACGGCCGCGGGCCCGAGCATAAACTTCAATACCATGACATCCACGTTCCCCAGAAGATTGGATATGAATGTTGTACCCAGGCTGAACTTGCCAAAATGAAAAATCTCCATGATGCTGGACCGGCTTCGTTTGCTCAGGCTGCCAATGCGCGACATGCCCATTGCGAATCCTGCGGTATTGGTGAGCATATTGCTCAGGAAGTTGATCCAGAGTAGGGCATAGAGGTTCATTTTGTGCATAATTACTGCCGCAATAATGGCCAGCAGCATGGATCCGCTGTTCACCATTCGCAACCAGAGAATTTTGTCGTACGTTTCTTCAGCCATCAGCACCCAAAAGATCAGTGTGTAGGGCAGCGAACTGATGAATGTGATGCCCAGCCAGCGCAGTGTAAGTGCTATTTCTTTATCCTTGATCCAGGGTATGCAGGCTATCCCGCCCAGATCTGCCAGCACCACAAGTCCGGTAAGCGTAAGTGCCAGAAACCATACAGAACCCATTACTTCGGCAGCGCGTTCCTTTGTAGTACCTGCCAAAAATTTGATGGTCGCCGTATTCAGAAAGCCATTGCGTACCGACTCAGCAATTCCCAGCATTCCAAGAAAAAACACCCATGCGCCCACGTCATCCATATCCATTTTCCGGTAGATGATACCCATCTGCACAAAGGCCAGCACGGATATAACGCCATTGCTTGCCAACGCTAGAAAGTGTTTGTTGTTGAACCTGGAAAAACTGAATCTGGACATAGTGGAACACCCAATTATACGAAAATTCCCGGTTCTTTTGGCTCAAACGTATACAAACGGCTGGTTTTGATTGGCATTTCCTGACAAAACTGCCAGTAAACCTGCGAAATTTTGATGGTTGATTTAAAATTTAAATTTAATGCACTTTTCCGGTCTCATTTTGGCTCCCGGTACGCACCAACTCCCGAAATAGTTGTATCTTTCACGCGGTATGAGCGATCATACCATTTTTTATCTGATTAAGTTTTAAGACAATCTAAAATACAGTACCAATGTTTGCATATCTGGAAGGCGTGCTCTCGTTTAAGTCGGCTTCTTTAGTTTACCTCGATGTGCATGGGGTTGGCTATGAGCTGAACATAACCCTGCAGACCTATGACCGAATACAGTCGCTGGACCGTTGCCGTCTGTACACCCATTTGCAGGTGCGCGAAGACGCCTGGGTGCTTTTCGGTTTTGCCGAGGAAGAGGAGCGTTCCACGTTCCGGCAGTTACTCAACATCAACGGTGTAGGAGCGGTTACTGCCAGGATCATTCTGTCGTCATTAAGCCCCGATGAACTGGAACGTGCGATAAACTCTGAGGACTCCCGGACATTAGAAAAAGTGAAGGGTATTGGTGCCAAAACCGCGCAACGTATCATACTGGAGCTGAAAGGTAAGCTGATACGCAAAAGCAACTCCGCTTCTCAACCCCTAAAACACAATACAGCACAGGAAGATGCGTTAATAGCACTGGTGAACCTGGGGATAAACAGGGGCATGGCGGAATCTGCTATAAAAAAGTCGGGCGACATATCCGGATTTACGGTAGAAGAAATCATAAAGCAGGCATTGCGCGCATTGTGAAAATGAATAAATAAGCTGGTTTGAAGGGGAAGAGCAATTTAGGATTTAAATTAGTTTTCGTTATAGCCCTTGGAGTCGCCATTTTGCAGGCGGCTGCGAGGGGATACCATCCTCATTTTGAATTTGCCGACCCCGGCCCCGACAGTACTGCCGTCGCAGACTCTGCAAAAAAAGTATACGACTCACTGCACAAATTAAGGTTCCCTATCTACGACAAGACGGGAGACCCGAGGGTTGATCTGGACCGCCCCAACACCATAGATCTGAACGACCCCAAAAATGTTCATGTGTCGTTTCTGTACGACTCGGCAACCAACAATTACGACTTTACCGAAAAACTGGGTGGCGAGTTTATGCGCAATCCCACCTACCTGACTCTGGATGAGTATTTGGCCTACAAAGGGCGGATGGACGACAACGCTTACTTCCAGCGGAGGCTGGATGCGATGATGGAGTTTGTGAAAACGCCTGAGTTGCCGCAAATGTACAAGGAGGGCCTCTTCGACCGTATTTTCGGAGGAAACTCTATCACCGTAAAGCCGCAGGGCAATGTGGATGTGACCTTTGGCGGCAACTGGCAGCACATTCAAAACCCCACGCTGCCACAGCGGGCCCAGAAATATGGCATTTTCGATTTTGATATGCAGATGAACATCAACCTGCTCGCCCAGATAGGCGACAAGATGAAACTGCAGATCAGTAATAACACCAAGGCCACATTCGACTACCAGAATATGCAAAAGCTGGATTATAGCGGCAAGGAAGACGAAATGCTGAAGAAAATAGAGGCGGGCAATATCAGTTTTCCGTTGAAGAGCAATCTGATCACCGGCGTGCAATCGCTATTTGGTATTAAAACACAGTTGCAGTTTGGCAAATTGTGGGTAACCGGGGTATTGTCGCAGCAAAAATCGCAGCGTAAAAGCCTTACCATACAGGGCGGAGCCCAGGCGGCGCAGTTTGCCATCAAGGCCGACAACTATGAGGAAAACAAGGATTTCTTCCTGGGCCAGTACTTCCACGACAATTACAACAAGGCCGTAAAAGACCTTCCCGTACTGAATTCGGAAGTAACTATAAACCGGATGGAAGTGTGGGTGACCAACCGGACCGGGACGGTAAACAATGTGCGAAAAGTATTGTGTTTTATGGATTTGGGTGAAGCCAGTCCGTATGAGCAGCCGTTGTTCAATCCTGCCAGTGGCGTACGGGGTGGTTTGCCCGACAATTCATCCAACAGGCTGTATACCGAGCTGGTGCAAAACCCCAACGGGCGGCTGCAAAGTGCCTCAACCAACGGCGCGCTGGCGCTGGGCCTGACACAGGGCATAGATTTCGAACCTACTACAGCCCGCCAACTTTCTGCAACTGAGTTTACCTTCAACCAGCAACTGGGTTACATAATGCTCAACACCCAAATGAACTCTGACGATGTGCTGGGTGTCGCGTACCGTTACACATACAAGGGAAAAGTTTATCAGGTGGGCGACTTCGCAGAGGATATGCCACCCGATACTACCAACCCTAAAGTAATATTCCTGAAAATGCTGAAGGGTACGTCTCAGCGCCCCGGCCTGCCCATCTGGAAGTTGATGATGAAGAATGTGTATTCGCTGGGTAGTTTTGGATTAACAAGGGAAAATTTCACCCTGAATATAGATTATCAGGATCCGGGTGGTGGCGAAAAGCGGTTTATGCCGGAAGGTACTTATGAGGGAAATACATTTTTGAGTCTGCTAAACCTGGATCGTCTCAATTCTCAGGGTCAACTTGCTCCAGACGGGGTTTTTGACTTTGTGGAAGGAATCACCATCAATACCCAGCAAGGAAAGATCATCCTCCCCAAACTGGAACCATTTGGGCAGGACCTGGCATTTGTAACGGCTGGACCCACTCAAAACCAATTGGCGCGAAAGTATATTTTCCAAATACTATACGATTCTACTAAGACTGTAGCAATGCAGTCGCAAACCAACGACCGTTATGTTTTGCGCGGCACTTATAAGTCCAGCAACTCGTCCGATATTTATCTCGGTGGCTTCAACATACCTCCGGGTTCTGTCACAGTAACTGCGGGTGGCACCAAACTTGTTGAAAATACCGACTATACCATGGATTATGGGTTGGGCAGGATGAAGATCATCAATAGTGGGATCCTCAGCTCAGGTGTACCCATCAACGTGCAGTACGAGGATAATTCCACATTTGGTTTTCAGCAACAGAACTTTATGGGGCTGCGACTGGACTACTATCTCAACAAACATCTTACTATTGGTACTACCTTGATGCGCCTTAACGAACGGCCGTTTACACAAAAAGTCGTTTTCGGGGAAGATCCTATCAAGAACACTGTTGCCGGAGTTGACGTAAATTACCAGAATGAAGTTCCGGCCCTCACTCGTCTGGTGGACAAATTACCCGTATATTCCACCACGGCGCCATCTTTCCTCAATCTGTCCGGCGAGGTTGCCGGCATCATGCCCAGCCACCCGAAGCAGATCAATACCCTTGACCCGGAAGGTTCGGTGTACATAGACGATTTTGAAGGCACCACCAGCAATTACGACCTTAAATTTCCTGCCATTGCCTGGTCGGCATCCTCAACGCCTTATGGAGCCGTGGACAAAAACGGTAGAACGCTGTTTCCTGAGGCGGGGCTGGATGATCAGCTTACAAATGGCATTAACCGGGCCCGTCTGGCCTGGTATAGTATTGAGCCCACACTGGTAGATCCGGGTTCCACCTATCCGGCATATGTGACCAAAGACCCCAATCAGCACTATGTGCGTATGGTACAGGTGCCCGATGTGTTTCCAAACAGGCCGGTACTTTCGCTGCAGGGCAACCTGAGCACATTCGATCTCGGATTTTACCCTAAAGACAGGGGGCAATATAATTTTGATGCCGTAAACATCGATGCGAATGGCCAACTGCTCAATCCGGCTGGCCGATGGGGTGGTATAATGCGCCCGATAGACAATACCGATTTCGAGGCTTCGAACGTAGAGTATATTCAGTTTTGGGTGATGGATCCGTTTATCAATAATCCCGGATCCAGGGGCGGTTCGCTCTACATTAATCTGGGTGATGTTTCTGAAGACATTCTCAAGGATTCCCGAATGTTTTTTGAGAATGGTATCCCGGCTCCGTTCGACAACACCAAACTGGACACCACGGTATGGGGTTATGTACCCAAATTTGCGCAGCAGATCACGCGTGCTTTCGACAACGACCCCAATGCCCGTACTGTACAGGACGTAGGATACGATGGACTGGGAGATTCTTCGTCCAGTGCCGGGCAATTGTCTGAGCAGACCAAGTTCCTCACTTACCTTAATCAATTAAGAACAAAATTGGGGCCGACCAATCCTGCTTATGTGTTTGCGCATGGCGACCCCGCCAATGACAACTACCATTATTACAGGGGGGCTGATTTCGACTCACTCAACAATGGTGATGGTCTTGGGGTGCTGGGCCGTTACAAGAAATACAACAATCCGCAAGGCAACTCGCCTATTACCAGTGCAACGGCATCGTTCACTACCTCGGAAACTACCATACCCGAGTCTGAGGACATAAACAGGGATAATACGCTGAACGAAAATGAGAGCTATTTTCAGTATCGTATAGATATGCAGCCCAATATGCAGGTGGGCACCAACAATATTATCAACATCCAGAACAGTATGGTGAAACTGCCCAACGGCAATAGCGAACTGGAGCGCTGGTACCAATACAAGATACCCATAACCGGCTATGACCACCGGGTGGGCGGAATAGCCGATTTCAGGTCTATACGGTTTATGCGTATGTTCCTGAACGGCTGGCAGGATAGTGTAATCATGCGTTTTGCAACGCTGGAACTGGGCCGTAACCAATGGCGTACCTACGACTATTCGCTGATGACGCCCGGCGAAAACCTGCCGCAGCAGAATCAGGGCCTCACCGACTTTACCGTAACATCGGTAAGCATAGAAGAAAACGGCCAGAGATATCCGGTTCCTTACGTAATTCCGCCCGGTGTAAACAGGCAACTGACCACCGCTACCACCCAACAGGCAATTCAACTTAATGAGCAGTCCATTTCGCTGAAGGCCTGCTCGTTGCAGGACGGCGACGCCCGTGCGGTGTTTAAAGAAGTGAATGTGGATATGCGGCAGTTCACCTATCTCAGGATGTTCCTCCATGCCGAATCGGTAGTAGGACAACGTGCGGTAAATAATGCTGATGTAGATGCCTTTGTTCGCATTGGTAGTGATTATTCCAGTAACTACTACGAGTACCGCATGCCGCTGGCTATGACCCAACTGGGTGTGAGCGCTAACAATGTGGATGCCATATGGCCCGCTAGCAATGAAATGGACATCATTTTGCAGGATCTGGTAAATGCCAAGAAAAAGCGGGACTCAGCCAATGTGCCCAGCTACATACCCTACTACGCAACAGATGCCAAGGGAAACACAATAGTAGTAGTAGGTAACCCCAACATAGGAGGCGCAAAAGACATAATGCTCGGCATCTTAAACCCCAAAAAAACCAACCAGACCCCCGGCGATGACGGATTGCCTAAATGTCTTGAAGTTTGGTTTGACGAGCTGAGGATGGCAGGTACAAATGATCAGGCCGGCTATGCCGCAGCCGGGAAAGCCAGTATTCAGCTTGCCGATCTGGGTAACATAAATCTTTCGGGAAGTATGCACACGCCCGGATACGGCAATATTGATCAGAAGATCCAGCAACGCTCGCAGGACCTGTATTACCAGTACAACACATCAGCAAACCTTGCGTTGGGCAAATTGTTTCCGAAAACATGGGGGGTGACACTGCCGTTGTTTGTAGGTTATACTCAAAACATCAGCACCCCTAAGTATAACCCGTACGATCAGGATATATTGCTGAGTGACGAACTGGCAAGAGCCAATACCCAGGCTAAAAAGGACTCGATAAAGTCAATGGCACAGGATTTTACTTCCATTACCAGTATCAACCTTACCAATGTGCGCATTGCGGGCAACACCGCCAAGGCCAGCAAAAAAGTGAGAATGCCGTGGAGCATAAAGAACTTTGATTTTTCTGCTTCATACACCCAGCAGTTCAAGCACAACCCTACGGTACAGGAAGACATACTCACTACCACGAAAGTAGGCATAGGTTATACCTACAACCTTAAACTTAAATCAATTGAGCCTTTTAAAAAACTCATCAAATCGAAGTCGAAGTGGTTTTCGTTGGTAAAGGACTTCAATTTTATGCCCGCTCCATCTTCATTTACGGTGCGGAACGACCTGAACCGTGTGGTAGAGATGACCCAGATACGGGATGTGGGCATGGATATGCCTGTGGGCTACAATCTGCCACCTACATTTTATAAGACTTTTAACTGGACGCGGGCCTATACGGCACGATGGGAACTTACAAAGTCCATTTCTCTCGACTATACAGCCAACAACATCTCGCGTATAAACGAGCCTACGGGGTGGATCAATACCGCACAGAAGCGCGACTCGTTGTGGCAGCAGATTGCCACCTTCGGGCAAAACTCGTCTTACAGGCAAACCTTTAACAGCACCTATAACGTACCGTTGTCCAAATTACCCCTTACCGACTGGATAAACCTTAAACTGGGTTATGGAGCCAATTACACATGGACAGGAGCCATTCCCGCTGCTTACGATCTTGGCAATACCATAAGCAACACACGTACAGAAACCATAGTCGGGGACTTTAACATGAAAGGGCTCTATGACAAATGGCGATGGCTAAAGGCATTGGATACCAAGCCCGGAAAGGCAGGCGACAAAGGTGGTCAGCAAAAACCGGGACTTCCACCCGGAATGCCTGGTGGCAAAGGCGGTACGCTTGCACCTCCAAAGGATGGAAAGGGTGGTAAGCAGGGTGACCAAAACGCGAATCAAAACCAGCAGGGAGGTGACGCCGGTGGCGACAAAGGAGCACAAAGTGGCAGTTTGGCATCAGGAGCCAACGGTGTAAGTACCAATCCTACAGCGGCTGCAACCAATACCGCTACAGATAATCCTACAGGTGGCAATGGAAGCAGTAATTCGCAATCTGTTAAGAGCAAGCTGGCGGCAATTTTCCCCAATATCAAACTTACCAATCTCACAGACAATCAGTTGGATTCACTCATAGACGTGATGGATGAAATGGATGCTGCCAAAGCCGCCGCAGAAAAAGCCAAACGAAAGGCAGACCGGAAAGCTGCGCGCAAGGCGCGCAGGGCCAAACCGCCTGAACTGAATGAGGCCGAAATAGTATTGGGGCACATGATCACAATGGTAAACAGGGTGTCTATAAACTATACGCAGACGGGCGGAACAACCCTGCCTGGATGGATGGACAGCACCCGCTTTATGGGTGTAAACAACCTTTCTTTGCAGCCGGGATATGATTTTGTCTATGGGTATCAACCTACGTCAGCATGGCTTTCGCAGAAAGCCAAAAATCGATTGCTGACCAGAGATTCGTTGTACAACGGACAGTTCATGCAGACCTTTTCCCAAAGCCTTAACGCCACAGCCACGCTGGTT
>CAIYJV010000164.1 GCA_903926605.1 uncultured Bacteroidota bacterium | reverse complement strand
TTCCCTGCTTTTTTTATTTTTGCAGCCTAAACTTTTTTAATAATGGGAAGAGGCGATAAACGCACAAAGCGCGGCAAAATAACTCTGGGTAGTTTCGGTAAGTCACGTCCGGCCAGGCCGATAGCTAAGAAAGCTGCGAAAACAGCGGTTGCTAAGTAAGCAAAAAAAATAATTTTACTGACCGTCCCCTCAAAAGGACGGTTTTTTTCCGGGATTATGGCGGCAATTTTCAATTCCAGTTTGGCAGGAAAGAAATTCCTGGTTACCGGCGGTGCCGGGTTTATTGGCTCGCATATCGTGGCGTACTTGCTGGAGCATGGTGCGGAGCATGTGCGTATGCTGGATAACCTGTCTACAGGGTTGCGCAGCAATGTGGATTTGTTTGCCCATTATCCCAATTATGAGTTCATAGAAGGAGACATCAGGCAGCCTGACACCTGCAGGGCGGCCTGCGAGGGTATGGACTATATAAACCATCAGGCTGCATTAGGATCTGTGCCGCGGTCTATCAAAGACCCTTCGACATCTAATGATGTGAATGTGGGTGGGTTTGTGAATATGATAACCGCTGCCAAAGACGCCGGTGTAAAAAGTTTTGTGTATGCTTCCTCATCGTCAGTATATGGCGACGAAATAGTGCTTCCCAAGGTAGAAACCAAGACCGGTAATCTGCTTTCGCCCTACGCGGTGACCAAGATGGCCAACGAATTGTATGCCAGCGTGTTTTGCCGGCTTTACGGGCTCAAGGTAGTCGGTTTGAGATACTTCAATGTATTTGGTCCAAGGCAAGACCCTAATGGCCCCTATGCGGCTGTAATACCACTCTTCGTAAGTGGGTTACTGAACGGCAACCCCGTGTACATAAACGGAGACGGAACACAGACACGCGACTTTACCTACGTAGCAAATGCCGTACAGGCAAATGTAAGGTCTATGCTTTGTGACAACCCGGATGCATTTGGTGAAGCGTATAACGTGGCAGTAGGCAGCAATTTTACCGTAAATTTTCTTTATGAGTCCATCAGCGAAATGCTGGGTGCGAGCCAGGCACCAGTGTATCGCAGTCCGAGGGAGGGCGACATACGCGACTCGCTTGCAGACATATCCAAGGCCGGCCGATTACTGGGGTATGAACCAGTCTGTCAGTTTCTGGATGGACTAAAAATTACAGTAGATTACTTCCGCGCCCTTCACGAAAATAAAAACGGTTAACCCGTTCTTATTTTGTGTCGTAAGCCCACCTGATGTAGGTGGAGCCCCATGTAAAACCACCGCCAAAGGCCGCGAGAATTACATTGTCGCCTTTTTTTAGTTGATTTTCCCATTCCCACAGGCACAGTGGCAATGTGCCGTTTGTGGTATTCCCGAACTTCTGAATGTTGATCATTACCTTTTCCATTGGTAAGTTCATACGTTCGGCAGTAGCGTCGATAATTCGCTTGTTAGCCTGGTGTGGAACCAACCAATTCACATTGTCTGCAGTAAGGTTGTTGCGCTCCATTATTTCAGCTGCCACATCGGCCATATTTTTTACAGCGAACTTAAACACGTGTTTGCCTTCCTGGTACACATAGTGCTCTTTGTTCATCACTGTTTCCATTGTGGCAGGGCGTGCAGATCCACCTGCTTTCTGGTGCAGGAACACACGTCCGCTACCGTCCGTGCGTAATATTGAGTCTACCACACCATAGCCTTCAGTGTCAGGTTCCAACAACACGGCACCTGCTCCGTCTCCAAAAATTATAGATACTGCCCGGTCTTCATAGTTCATGATGGAGCTCATTTTGTCCACCCCCACCAGCAACACTTTTTTGTGTCTGCCGGTTTCTATAAACTGGGCTGCGGTGGTGAGCGAGAAAATAAAGCCACTACAAGCGGCATTTATGTCAAACCCCCAGGCGTTTGTCATGCCGACTTTATCGCAAATAATGTTTGCGGTTGCGGGGAAAATCATGTCGGGAGTAGTGGTGGCGCAAATCACCAGCTCTATATCCAGTGGGCTGATGCCACGTTTTTCCAGAAGCAGTTTCACAGCTTCCACAGCCATCTCACTGCTGCCCTTGTCGAGGCCTTTTAAAATCCTTCTTTCTTTAATGCCGGTTCTTGTCTGGATCCATTCATCGTTGGTGTCCATCATCCGGGTCAGTTCTTCATTTGTAAGTATGTATTCTGGTACATATCCGCCTACGGCAGTGATTGCTGCATGAATCTTGCTCATTCTAAATAATTTTATTTCAAGTCCGGCAACTCAAAGTTTGCCGGGAGAAGTTGTTGAATAATTGTTTACATGTTCATACCGCCGCACACACTTATTACCTGTCCGGTAACATAAGTGCTCAATGGGCTGGCGAGATAGAGTGCAGTATTGGCCACGTCTTCTGTAGTTCCAAAACGGCCCATTGGTATTTTTTCAAACCATTTTTCGGCGCCACCGTCTTTCAGGAAGTGAGTCATGTCGGTTTCGATGAAGCCCGGCGCAATGGCATTGCACCTAATGTTTCTGCTACCCAGCTCCTGAGCAATACTCTTCGTAAAACCTATAATGCCAGCTTTGGATGCCGCATAGGCACTCTGTCCTCCATTGCCCTTCATGCCTACGATAGAGCTAAGATTGATGATACTGCCTGAGCGGGCTTTCATCATGGGCCTTATTACCTGTTTTGTAAGGTTATATACACTTTTCAGGTTGGCCGTTATCACGTCATCCCATTGTTCTGGTGTGAGGCGCAGCAATAAGTTATCCTTGCTTATACCAGCGTTGTTTACGCAAATATCAATATTAGTAAATTCTTTTGCCACCTCGTTGCACAGTTGTTCTGCGGCTTTGAAGTCGCCTGCGTCGCTACGGTATCCTTTTGCCTTTACGCCAAGCGCCATCAATTTTTCTTCAAGCATCCGTGCTTTTTCTTCAGAAGAAAGGTAGGTAAATGCTATTTGGGCACCCTGTTCGGCGAACTTGAGTGCGATAGCTTCACCAATACCCCGACTTGCTCCTGTTATGAGCGCCACTTTGTTTTCCAGTAGTTTCATCTATCTGCTTTTGGGCTGCTAAAGTAAGCATTGAAATTGATATTGCAGTTCAAAAAGACGATATTGCACATTATAAAAATGTCTATAGATATTGGTTTTCAGTATGCCAGCTGGTACCCGGGAGTACCAATAGATCCTAAATCCGCCAATAAAAGTAAATTTGTCCTACCTGCATGAAGAAACTGTATTTTCATTTCCTGGCAATAGTGTGTATTTCGCAAACGTTTTTTGCCGGCGCGCAAACGACTTCGCAATCCTACAGCACCTGGCGGGCTTTAGACAGTCTTTTGGAATCGAAAAACATCAGTGAAGCACTGATCCTAACAGACAGCATCCGAAAATTAGCCACCACGAACCGCGACCCTCAGTTAGTGGTGAAGGCTAAGCTTTACCTATTAAAAATAATGAAGGATACGGCGGCTACAGATGAAGACATACTTGCAGCTGCCGAAGGGCATATTAAGGAGGATCGTTTTCCGTACAACGCAATATGGCAGAGCATTGCCGCCAGTTTGTACCGCGACTACTACCAAAGGCACCGTACCATGATACTGGAACGACCCGTGATAAGCCGAGAGGTATTGGTAACGGATATTGACCATTGGGACGTAAACAGATTTTATGATAGGATCGCATCGTTGTATTTAAAGTCTTTGTCCCGGTCAGAGGAGTTGCGCGGGTACCGGTTGCGGGATTTTTCCACCGTGTTGCCGGTGGAGGATAGCAGCCTATCAAAGGAAAAGACTTTGTTTGATTTTCTTGTGTACCGGGTACTTGATTTTCTGGAGGATGATGAGAAAGACCTGACGCTGCAGCAGGAGGCTTTTGTACTTGATGACCCCAATATTTTTGCTCCGGAAGGGGCTTTTGTGGCACAGAAATTCACCACAAAAAATCTGACCTCTTATAGCTGGTTGTCGTTGCAATGGTATAAGCAGTTGCTGATCGCCCATGAGTCAGACAGTTTGCAGGACGCCCTGGTGTATGCAGACTTGTGCCGACTGGATTATGCTTATCGGAAAAGCCCGCTGGCCCAGAAAAAGGATCTGTTTAGCCAGGCTTTAGAGTTTATTGAAACCTCGTATCCCCGTTGTGCCAGCTCCGGAATGGCATCTGTACGTCTGGCAGAATTGGGAATGGAAGAAAGCAACAGATGGACTGGAGAATATAAGAACACAGTTGCCCGGTTGAAGAAAGTTGTGGAAAAATTTCCGGGTTCCGAAGCGGCGGCAGCCAGCGAAAAACTGCTCGAACTACTGGAGCAGCGGACGCTGAGTTTACAATATGAGCGGGTTGTATTGCCCAATGAAAATTCTAAATTTTTACTTACTTACCGGAACGCGAGCCGAGTCTCGGTAAAGATCGTGACTGTGCCTGCCAATGAGTACAGAAAGCGTTTGGGTACGGATTTGAATGCGTGGTGCAAAACATTGATCAGGAGAAATCCGGTGGCTGCATATCAGGTTTCTCTCCCGGGTTGGGAAGATGGAAATGAGCATACGACCGAAATAAAAATAGGGGGCCTGCCTGTCGGTACTTACGCATTGCTGGCTACTTGTAAACAAACTACCGGAATAGATACCGAAGTATTGCAGGGTGGCGTTTTTCAGGTCTCCTCTCTTTTTGCTTTGACCGACCTGGTACGGGAGGGCGACCCAAAAAGTTTTATGCTGCATCGTAAATCGGGGTTGCCCTACGGTCGTGTGAATATTTTCAGTTTCGCTGCACCCGATTCCAAAAAACCTACTGAAAAAACCAAAACAAAAAAAGACGGATCGTTTGTGTTGAAACACAATCTAAACGACTCGGGAATGATACTGGTTGCGGTGGCCGACCGGGATACGCTGGTTACCGAAGCAGGTATGCCACTGGCTGACGATGAAAATGCCAACGATGTAAAAACCACTTTTGTGGTGCCCGACATGGCTTTTATGCCCGGCATGGATGTGCCATTTTCAGCAGTTGATGCGGTAACGGATAAATCGGGTCGGTTGCTGCATGGGGTACGGGGTGGTAAAACAAGAGTTGAAATGCGAACGGTTGGCGGACGCCTGACCGGCACCTGTACACTGCAGGTAAATGAACGCGGATATATTACAGGCAAGATCACAATTCCATCCGATGCGCCGGGCGGCGAATACACTATTGCAAATGAATCTGGATCCTGCAAAATTCAAGTTTTTGATCTGAAGACGGGAGACTGGTTTATAGAAACTGAGTCTATGCGTGGGTTCTGGTATCCCGGTGAACAGATCGTATGCAGGCAGCAGGTGAAAACATTTGGGGGCAAATTAATGGAGGGAATGCGTGTGCAATACAGGGTAGTTCGCAGCCTCAAGGGGTTTGGCAACCCAGGGCTGTCAGAACGTCCGGGTTACCCGGAAGCAATTTCTGATTCAGAAATATTAAACGGTAGTACACAGACCGACCGGGATGGGAAATTTACAATCAGCTTCCGTGCAGTGAATTCGAAATTAATTCCGGCATCGGCAGGAGGCAAGTATGAATATACGGTTTACACCACGGTGTATGGCGATGATGGCACTGTTTCCGGCCATAAAACCGTAGTGCGTTCATCGGTTTCCAATTTGCAGCTGTTTGCGGGATTCCCAGAAGTATTAAAGGGTGGAAATGCCGATACCATTTATCTTAAAACAACAGATGCTGAAGGGCGTGTAATGGCCTGCAACGTGCGTATGAAAATTGAGAAGCTGACTCAGCCTGTTTCAGTTTTTAAGAAGCGCTTCTGGCAGCGCCCGGATATGCCCCTGTATGATTCGATTGAATTCAGGAAAATGTTTCCACGTGATGAATTTGGAAATGAAAGCGATCCTGCATACTGGCAAGTTGCGGAATTGGTGATGGATACGACACTGAAGGTCGTGGGAAATGGCACGTTTACATTGCCGCCACACTTCCAGACACAACAATCAACCTACAGGGTTACCATTGCGGCGAGAGACCAGAAGGGAATAGAAAGCATACAGCAAAAATTGTGGACCGTAGCCGGTGAATATGATTCGGGGATGGTTGGAATCCCATTGGTTGTTACCGGATTTGAAAAAGAATTTGGGATTGGCGATACGTCACTGTTGAACATCCGAACCGGTTTTGACAGTTGCCATGTCTTGGTGGCGGGGCGCAATGTAGCCGGTCTGTTTAGCAGTATGGTTCATTGTAATGAAAAAGGGCAAATATTCTCTCACGTGGTTTCATCTGACGACCAGGGTGGAATACCCGTGACTTTTTTTCTGCTCAAGAACAACAGACTTTATGAACGAGCTACAACGTATAGGATAAAGGAACCAAAGACAACGAGTATCACGGCTGTTTTATATCGGGATTCTGCCAGCGATGCGAATGGTTTGCTCAAAGTCAGTTTAGGTGGAAATAACCCATCCAGTTGCGATGTGTCCGCAATGATTTACGACAACCTTGGAGAGGTCGGTTTCGCCGCAAACAACATGGAATCCAAGCCACGGGGGCCTTCAGTATCCTGGACACAAGGAAAGTTCCTCTCGGTTTCTGCGTTGCAAAACCCAATACCAATTTCTCCGCTTTTTGTTAGGACCGTTCCCAGATTTACTCCCGATGTAGAAGGTTTTGCAAGTGGAAATGAAATACATTTCGGTGCAGGCCGGCGGCTATTACCGCAATCTGGGGTGTTGCCTGCTGGTCGGCATGGGCGCAGGCGTATTAAAAAACACAGCCTGCCCACAACTGCTCACCTTGCAAAAGGCTCATCGGTTGTACTTTCCGCTTCGAGCGAAAGCCTTTCGGCTGCGGACAGTTTGTTCAATATTCGGGCAATGTTCAGACCCGTTTACCTTACCGATCGGGATGTGGAATCAAGACGGAGAATTTTTCGGTATTCCGTTCAGCACCCTACGTTTGGAAATGCTGCGTCTGTGCCTGTTCTGCAAACCACTAATTCTCATGATTCAGCAGGCAATTTTATTTTTTCCGTAAATGGTTTCGGCCGGACCGGGGAATTGAAATATGAAGTCAGCGCATTCGATGGACACTCGGACTTGATTGTCCAGGGGGGCAGGATCCAGTTTCCGGCGGCTGTGGCAGTCAGCTTGTATGGACCATCGAGAGTGTTTGTCGGTGACACCGCATACTATTTTGCAGATATTAAGAATGCGACCGATTCCAGTATTGCAGTAATTCCCGCTTTTAGCAGTATTTCAGGATATGGACGGGACACTTCGGTATTATTAGATTACGCCAACGATCCGGTTGTGATTCCGGCAGGCAAAAGTCGGCAGGTGTGGTGCAGGTCAGTGGTTGTAAACAGCTCGAACAGTGCAGACACGCTGCGTTGTGTATTATCCTTAGGTAGCGCACGGTACAACGTTTCCCGGTCATTTAAAGTTGTCGCTTCGGATGCAGAGAACCCGGCAGCTGTATTTTTTACTATTCCTGCCCACGATTCTATTAAGCAATCCGGTATGTCTGAGCAAGCATTGACGCTACAGGGACGACCGGCATCTAAAAACGACATCATGCTTACTACCAATCCGGCTTGGTTTTTGGTAAGTGATCCGGATATTTTCCGGGAAACATCTGTGATGAATACAAGGGACCTTGCCGACCTCTATGGTGCACTGGGCGTAATCCGGAATTGGACCCTGCAATCGCCTGATTTGCTGGCTGCTTTGGGAAGGCAGCACACATTGGGTGGTTGGACCGAGCGCAGATTATCGCCAGTTAAGACTGACATCAGGGATGGTAGTGTGGTTATGCAAAACCTGTTGCCTGATCTCTTAGCTCGTTTAGACCGATCGTATCTGGATTCTGTACTCAAGGTTGTTTTGGCAAGATTGTCCTTAAGACAGGCAGCTTCAGGTGAATTCCCATGGTTTATCTCGTCTGCGGGAGGAGAAAATGTAACGTTGGAAGTACTACGTAGTTTAGGAACGCTGAAAACCAGGGTGAAAGAAATGGACGCTATTGCAGATAATATTTCACGTAAAGGCGTAGTTGCAATGGACAAGGAGGCCGTAAAGCAATTCCTGAACGACCAGCGCCGTGGGACAGGTTGCGTGTGGAATGCTAAGGATTTGGAGTATATGTATGTGCGCGGTTTTTTTCCTGAATTACCCCGTTCACGCACTTTGGCAGTTGCATTTGCACACACGTTGCAATGTGCCAGATCCGACAAACGGGATTCTTCAATTTATCATCGTGCTTTGCTCGCAATTTTATGTGCTGAAAGCGGGGACACAATTTCGTCGCGAGACCTGGCGAGACTGGTTTTGGCCAGCACGAAGAAAGCTATACATGCAAAAGGAAATGAATGCACCCCGATAAATAAGGAGTTGGATGAGGAGATAAGTCTGGGACATTTGGATGTTATTTTGAAATGCCTTGCATTAGATCCGCCGAACTCAGAAATTGTCTCTGAACTGAAATACAGAATGCTAAAAAATTTAACCAGCGACCCCGTGTTTCACACAGAAAAATTAATGCAGAACGCGGCATTGCTGACAGACTGGGGAAATACAACGTTATCCAAGCAACCACAGTACACCGTAGGAACAGCCATTACGCAGAAAAGGGTAAATAACAGAGGGGGCGACGAAGATTTTGCACTTAACAGGTATACGTATCGATTCGATTCGGTGAACAGCAGTAGTGGGGGTGTGGCTTTGTCTTTCCTGCCGCAGGAAGGGCAAACATTGTATGGTGTGACGTCGTTGCGTTCGGAACCGAAAAAGCCGGAGTCAGACACAGCGGTTATGATAGTCACAAAGCGTCTATGGTCTTCCGGCACCGGAAAAGATCAGGCTGCTCAACCGATAGACTATGTACACAACAACCTGAAGACAGGAGACAGGGTGGTGGTGCGTCTGCAGCTGGTGGTGAAACAGGAGAGGAGTTTCGTTAATATTCATGATTTGTTGCCGGCAGGGCTTGAGCTCAGATCGTACTACGCCGGGAATCGCAATATTGGCGGGGTGGGTTATTATCAATCAGCCAGGGGGGGCGCCGTTGATTTTTACCTCGGACAATTGCAGAAAGGTACTTATTCGTTCGACTATACGGTGTTTGTAACCGCGCCCGGAACCTATGTGGTGCCTGGTAGTACGGTTAGCGATGTTCAAACACTGGGTATAATAACCAGTGCTAAAGCGGCATTGTTGAAAATAGGCCAGTAATTGGTGTGCCAGTAGGAAAGGCCCTTGGATAGAAAATCATGTAAAAACAGCCACCCTATTGTTTTTTCGTAGGTTTCAGCTATCTATACAATGGTAAAAACGATTTATGATCAAACTGGCCAAATGCTTTTTTTTAGTTAGTGCTATCTTCTTAACTTGCCAGTAAATTGCACCAAATTAATATTATGAAAACGGCTTTCCATTACCTGGTTAGGGTAAAAGTGTTGCGTTTGAAAAGCCCCGGACGAGTAGACTTCCTAGAATACGAAGACAAGTTTGAACAGGAAAATCCACTGGAGGCGCGGAAAGAAGCCTTTAGGGTTTACCAAGAGTATCTGGAGGCCTGGCTTGCCGCAAATCAGGTTGCTTACAGTTCCGAAGAGCAGGCACGGGCAGACCTTCGTAATAAGGGGATGGCACCGTTGGTGAAGTTCGGTACAAGGGAAGTAGATTTTACAGATGCTTTTGGATGCGGACTTGGTGTTTTTCTGGTAATAGACAGGCCATCTGCAGATTATATTGTGGAGAACCATGAGGGCGACGAATGCCTCATACATGGTTTTGGAGGGATGGGCTGGGCAGATGACCCTAAAAGCATTATGTCTGCCCTGGTGCACGAATATTGGTACTATATGCACTATAAGTACGATACCGGCGACCTGAAGCGGGTTGTCAGTTTCTACGAATACGATATTGCGCAGGCCGAACCCGGCACCATATTGGAAACCCTGTTTAACTGGTCCGGTTTTAACAAGCCATATTCAGCCCCCTTTCAGGAAAATGTTTTTTCGCGTGCAGAAAACGAGATTCTGGCACAGCTTATGAAGTCGGGAGAGTGCAATCAGGTAGAATTTAAGCCCAGCCTGCTTTTTAATCATAAAACCGGTAAAGGCGGAATTAGTATCAAGGGCATAATTGCGAAAACCATTTGTGCTTTTCTCAATACCAACGGAGGTATTTTATTTATCGGTATTTCCAATAAGTCAGAAATTCAGGGGCTGCAATACGACTATAGCTTATCAGCAGGTAAATCTCCGCGGGATTTTTTTCAGCTAGAGTTCGACCAAATGCTTGAACATTTTTTGTCGCTTGCCGTAAAGAGCAGCGTGAGCGGACAGTTTTATCAGTGCGGGGGAAAAGATCTTTTTCTGGTTACGGTTTTGCCGAGCAAGCATCGCCCGATTTTTCTCAACGGACAGGAAGGAAAGGAGTTTTATGTGCGAACCGAACTATCTTCACGCCATATAACGGACATTGAAGAGATTGCCAACTATTGCATTGATACCTGGACCAGCTAATGATACCTCCCTTTCTTCGTAGTCATGTACTGAATATTCTAAACGCGTATACGGGTGCATTCCCGTTGTCCGACCATCTAAAAAAGTATTTCCGGCAACATCCCGAAGCCGGTAGCCGCGACCGAAAATTGGTAAGCGCTGCGGTGTACGGGTATTTCAGGTGCGCAAAAGGAATAGGTTTTGCGCCCGGATCGCAGCCCGATCCGTTGGCTGTAGCGGCAGCTGCTCTGGATATAATAGACGGTAAAGAATTCGCAAGTGACAGCGGCTTTTCCTTTGATCCGGAATTGCTGTTTTCAGGCGATTTTCTTTTTTCGGCCGGCATAACCAGGCAAGCGTGGCTAAATGCTATGCTCAGGCAACCCGATCTGTTTATCAGGGTCCGCAGGGATGGAGCAAAACTAAAAGATTTACTCAAAGCTAGGGGTTTGTCTTTTGCAGAGATAGATTCGTGCTGTTTGTCTTTGCAGAATGGGGCTAATGTGGAGCCCGTTTTGCCAGCTTCGGCCTATGTGGTACAAGACGCGTCGTCGCAAAAAACAGGAAGTTTTTTTAAACCGGTCAAGGGCGAAAAATGGTGGGATACCTGTGCCGGTGCCGGGGGCAAATCACTGATGGTGGCCGATGCGCAACCGGGTGTGTCGTTGACCGTTACAGACTGCAGGGATACCATATTGTACAATCTTACCGAGCGATTTAAGAAATACGGATTGCCCATTCCTTTTTCTATATGTCTGGATATGACCGATAGTGCAGAAGTGCAAAAAATGATGGGAGCTCGCAGGTATGACCACATTATTTGCGACGTGCCATGCAGTGGGTCTGGTACTTGGGCCAGAACGCCGGAAAATCTTTATTTTTTCGACCCGGCAGCGATTGAAGATTTTCATGAGCTACAGACGAAAATTGCTACCAATGCCGCCAATTACCTTTTGCCGGGAGGCACTTTGTTTTATATCACCTGTTCGGTTTTTAAGAGAGAAAATGAAGACGTAGTGGACAGGATATGCCAAAGCACGGGTGTGGTAGTAAAAGAGTCGCTACTGATAAACGGTATTGATGCCAAAGCCGATAGTATGTTTATTGCGGTATTATCTAAGTAGCAGACTGTCTTAATGTTGTCCGGTTCCAGACCAAGTTCCGGCCGCTGAAATTCGCATATTCAATTTATCCGCTAAATTTGTCAGTCTGAACATACCGAAATGCTGAAAACAGACTTCCTGGTCATAGGCTCCGGAATAGCAGGGTTGTCATTCGCAGTAAAGACCGCCCGCCGTTACTCTAATAGCACGATCACCATACTTACCAAGGCCAATACCGACGAGACCAATACTAAATATGCCCAGGGGGGGATAGCTGTAGTTAACGATACCGAACACGATAGTTTTGCCAAGCATATAGACGATACCCTGATAGCAGGAGATGGACTTTGCAACCGGACTATCGTGGAAGCTGTAGTACATGAGGGTCCTGCAAGGGTGAACGAAATAATTGAATGGGGTACAGAATTTGACCGGGACACACAGGGAGAGTTTATGCGGGGCAAGGAAGGGGGGCATTCTGAATACCGCATTCTGCATCACAAAGACATTACAGGTTGGGAAATAGAAAGGGCGCTGCTGGAGGAAGTAAAGCAATATAAGAATATCCACATTCACAATCATTGGTTCGTGCTGGATATTATCACACAACACCACCTGGGATACCTGGTCACTAAGGCCACGCCCGATATAACTTGTTATGGTGTGTATGCACTCAACCTTGCTACGAACAAAACCGAAAAAATACTATCGAGGGTCACGCTGATGGCCTCTGGTGGCGCAGGGCAGGTGTACCGAACCACTACCAATCCAAGGATAGCGACAGGCGATGGTGTAGCTATGGCCTATCGTGCCAAGGCCAGGATCGAGAATATGGAGTTTATCCAGTTTCACCCCACGGCGCTATTTGAAGACGGTATAAGTCCATCGTTTTTGATCACAGAGGCGATACGGGGCGATGGCGCGATCTTACGAAATAAAGACGGTGTGGCCTTTATGGCTTCCTATGATTCCCGATTGGATCTTGCACCTCGCGATATTGTGGCACGAGCCATAGACAGTGAAATGAAACGCACCGGTACCGAGCATGTATATCTGGATTGCCGCGCCATGGACCATGAAAAGTTCATGCAGCATTTCCCCAATATTTATGCGAAGTGCAAACAAATAGGCATGGATGTTTTCGACCGGATGATACCCATTGCTCCGGCTGCACACTATTGTTGCGGTGGTATAAAAACGGACGAGTTCGGTCACTCGTCCATCATCAATATGTATGCCTGTGGAGAGTGTTCCAGTACCGGACTTCATGGCGCAAACCGGCTGGCGTCCAATTCGCTACTTGAAGCATTGGTTTTTGCACACCGTTGTGCGGAACACATTTCTGAACGTCTGGAAAGCGGGCGGATTCCTGCGTTTAATGACGCAGTACCCGATTGGGATGCCAAGGGTACCGATATGCCGGGAGAAATGATTCTGATCACGCAGAGTCTGAAAGAACTACAACAGGTAATGAGCGATTATGTGGGCATTGTTCGCAACAATACCCGATTGGAACGGGCGATGAAACGCATTGATCTTTTGCATGAAGAAACTGAGGAACTTTATAAGTCTTCGATACTCTCACCACAACTTTGCGAATTAAGAAATCTGATCACAATCGGTTACCTGATCGTAAAGGGGGCGCAGTTCCGTAAAGAGAGTCGTGGACTACACTTCAATACCGATTATCCGGGCAAGAGCAATCTTTTGCAGCCGGTAGTACTGTAGATTTTACTGGTAAAATCCACACCTCAGATCTTGCCTTCTGCTACGCAGGTAACTCCGAAGAATTTGTTGGATCGGGCAGCCTTCATCTCCATTGCATTGAAATTGAGCAGCAACGAATTGACGAGTTTGCCGGAGGGTTTCATGTTGGAATCGGCGTTTTTCTTTTTCAGGTTGTCCAGTTTGCGGGCAAGCCACACCATGGGAAACAACGTGCCATACAAGTAGAAAAATTTACCTTGCCTGAAAGCGGCCTGATTCAAAACCGAGCGGAGCATTGGAATTCGGTACCTTCTGTAGTGTCCCAGATACACATCGTGACCGCTCCATAATGACATGAATGCGGGTACGGTAATAAAGAAATGGTTGTTTTCGCCAGAACATGCGGCCTTGATGCTTTTCAGCATCCCGAGGTCGTCATCTATATGCTCCAGCACATCCATCAGTATCACCAGCCCATTCTCGATCCTGTCGGGTATACGCAGTGTCTTTTCTATTTTTTTGCCCTTGGTACTGTTTATTTCTTCGGGTGTGTAACCAATATCAACCAGATACACTTTCTTTATTTGCTCCGGAAATTCACGTTCCAGTAAGAGCGCAAAAAAACCTGATCCCGATCCTACGTCTACGATCGTAAGTCCGGCTGAATTGTTGCGAATGAGCTTTCTGACATAAGCGATCATCGGCAATTTCTTGCTTTGGTAATACCAATGCACTTCGGGGTCTACGCCACTTTCCAGCTCCTTGAGATCCATGAAATCGGTTTTGTGCAAACCTACAAAAAAAAGAGAAGCGTTCGTGTATGTTCAATATAAAAGGGGAATTGACCGATATTTGCCACTTTAATAAATTTTAAATCAAATAAGTGTGTCTGGGAAAGTCATTACCCGTACGGTTTGGATACTATCGCTGGTAAGTCTTTGTACAGACATTGCGAGTGAAATGTTGTATCCGGTGATGCCGGTATACCTGAGCAGCATTGGTTTTTCGGTGCTGTTCATCGGGATTTTGGAAGGCCTTGCCGAAGCCATTTCGGGCCTGGGAAAGGGATATTTCGGTAGTTTGTCCGACCGGACCGGTAACAGGATCGGTTTTGTACGTTGGGGCTACTTTCTTTCGGCTGTTTCCAAGCCTTTGCTAGGTATTTCCCGTTTGCCTTTAGTGGTATTTGGTGCACGAACACTGGACCGGGTAGGCAAGGGCGTGCGCACAGCCGCAAGGGATGCCATGCTGGCTGGCGAGTCTACTCCGGCTACGCGGGGTCGTGTGTTTGGTTTGCACCGCGCCATGGACACAACAGGGGCTGTTTTAGGACCAGCGTTTGCATTGGTCTGGTTGTGGCATGCGCCAGAATCGTTCCGACCCTTGTTTTTCCTTGCTTTTGTGCCGGGGATACTGGCGATCGGTTTGTTGTTCGGAGTAAAGACGACAAAGCCACAGCCAGTATTATCGCCCAAACTATATCGGTTCCGCAATTTTCTGGATTACTGGCGGAATGCAGATCCGGCCTATCGCCGGCTTATCTTACCATTGCTTTTGTTCACGCTGTTTAACAGCAGCGATTATTTTTTGTTGCTGCATATTCGCCAGTCTGGTTATAGCGATATTACAGTTATCGGTATTTACATAGGTTACAACCTCATTTACGCTTTGGCATCTTATCCTTTAGGTATTCTTGCGGATCGTTTTGGGCTAAAGCGGGTGCTGGTTTTGGGTTTGGTCATGTTTGCCGTTGTATATGCCGGTATGGGCGTTACGCATTCTCTTTTGGGTTTTGCCGGGCTTTTTCTGTTATACGGTTTGTATGCGGCAGCAACAGAAGGAATTACAAAAGCATGGATATCCAATAATTGCAGGGGTGCCGACACCGGTACTGCAATAGGCACTTTTACTGCATTTCAAAGCTTGTGTGCTATGCTGGCCAGCATGCTCGCCGGTTATCTGGCGTTGGTCACTTCAATGGCAACTGTTTTTCTGGTGTCGGGTGGGGTAGCCGTTGTTGTTGCAATTATTATTGTTTCTACCCATAAACCCACAAGCGAAGGCTGAACTTCCGCTCAGCATATTAGATCCTGATCGGGCAGACGCTCGTTCTGGCAATTGAGTTTGTTTGGATTCATTGTCTGAACTCACAACTCCAGCACATGCAGTGACGGCTCATTCCCAAATGCCTGAATAACCCTCTCTTTGTGCGTATCTGTGAGAATTACCTGCCCGAAACCCTCACGGCTTATGATTCGCAATAATGCTTCCATCCGGGACTGGTCCAGTTTCTCAAACACATCGTCGAGTAGTAAAATAGGCAAATGACCTTGTGTTCGGCCCAAATAGTCGTATTGTGCCAGTTTCAGCGCAAACAAGAAGCTTTTTTTCTGCCCCTGCGACCCGAATTGTTTCAGAGCCATCCCGTTTATGCCAAAATCAAGTTCATCACGGTGAATGCCGTACAACGTTCGTTGCAGTCGAATGTCCTGATTCAGCGATTGCGACAGCAGGTCGGCCAGCGGTGCCTGGCTCAGCTTGCTGTTGTAAGCCAGTGTCACCGATTCGCGACCATCAGAAAGTTGCTGATAATAATTGGCTAGTATAGCCCTGAACTGTTGTATAAAACTGGCCCTGGCGTTGTATAGGTAGGTGCCATCGGCAGCCATCGCTGCGTCATAAAATTCCAATGTTTCCATACTGCATTCCGGGCCGGCAGCCTGGGTTTTCAGCCATGCATTGCGTTGTTGTAACACCCGTTGGTAGCGTAATAGTTTTTCCAGGTATTCGCGGTCCACCTGTCCCAGAATGCTGTCTATCCACTTGCGGCGCAGTTCACTGGTACCATTCACCAATTCTATGTCATCAGGTGCGATCATCACCGCCGAGAAACGGCCTATATGGTCGGTTGGTTTTTCGTATTCCGTGTCGTTTGCGGAAATTTCTTTCTTTCCGCCGCGCCACAAGCAAACTATATTTTCGTCAGTTACGGCTGCGAGAAACGTGCCGGCGACCCTGAAAGCTTCCCGTCCCGTTTGCACGCAATGTTGCTGATATGATGTAAAATAACTTTTTGTATAACACAGATAATAGACCGCATCGAGCAGATTTGTCTTGCCACAACCATTACGGCCAGTGATACAGGTGACCCTGGAGGGAAACTGAAAAGTCACCGAATCGTAGTTGCGGAACTGGTAAAGCGTTATATTCTTTAAACTGTTCAAACGAGGCTGGTAATAGAAAGTTTTATAAATTCGCACAAAACTAAGAAATAGTGCAGTCTCCTTTTGGTAAAGAGAATTATTTGTACTGGTACGAGATGATGCTGTTGTTGCGCCGCTTTGAAGAAAAGGCCGGTCAGCTCTATGGCATGCAGAAGATCAGGGGCTTTTGTCATTTATACATAGGGCAGGAAGCCGTTGCAGCAGGTACTATGACCGCTATACGCGACGACGACAACATTATCACGGCCTACCGTGATCATGGATTGGCGATCGCCAAGGGCGTTACTCCTGATGAATGTATGGCCGAGCTTTATGGCAAAGCAACCGGATGCACCAAGGGGAAGGGTGGAAGTATGCACTTCTTTTCTAAAGAAAAAAGGTTTTTTGGCGGACACGGAATCGTGGGAGGACAGATAGGCCTTGGTGCAGGTATAGCTTTTGCAGAGCAATACCACGGTTCCGACCGGGCCACACTATGTTTCTTCGGCGATGGGGCTGCACGTCAGGGACTATTGCATGAAACGTTTAACATGGCTGTTTTGTGGCAGCTTCCGGTGGTTTTTATTTGCGAGAACAACCACTATGCCATGGGTACATCGGTAGAGCGGACCTCAAAAGTGCTGGACATTTACCGCCTTGCCGACGCGTATGATATGCCCGGCGACAGTGTAGACGGTATGAGCTGCGAAGAAGTACACAAAGGACTGGACCGTGCCGTAAGGCGTGCGCGCGAAGGCGGTGGGCCGACTTTTCTCGAGATCAAGACCTACCGTTACCGCGGACATTCTATGAGTGACCCGGCAAAATACCGCAGCAAGGAAGAAGTAGAAGAATATAAGGAGCGTGACCCTATTCAGACTGTTTTGAATACTATAATGGAAAACAATTGGGCGACCGAAGCAGAAATCGAAGCTATAGCTGATAAAATAAAAAATATAGTAGAAAATTCGGTAAAATTTGCGGAGGAAAGTCCTTTCCCTGCCGATGATGAATTGTACAAGGATATTTATACAGATCAAACTTATCCTTTCATCACAGATTGATGTATTTGTTTACAAGGAATTGAGTACATTTGCACAAATTTT
>CAIYJV010000163.1 GCA_903926605.1 uncultured Bacteroidota bacterium | reverse complement strand
GTCTACTTTGTATTTCCGGAGGTAGTATCCCAGCGGTGTAATGCGAGAATCTTTGTTTGATGTCGTAAGCAGACCTTGCTTGTCTGCGTTTACTTTCATGGTCCGGAACTTGAAAATATCAAAATCGAAATTGCCTTTTTTTACCCGTTTCTGTGAATAAAATACCGGACCCTTAGAGTCTATTTTTATCAGGAGCGCAACAATAATAAAAACAGGAAACAAAATTACCAGTGCCAAAAGAGAAAAGGCAATGTCGAATATTCGTTTCCCAAAATATTGATACATGTCGATCGATTGCGTTAAAAAAACAGCTGCGCACTTCAGACAGGGGAAAAACTGCCCGTCGGGTGCGCAACCAAATTAATGATAAATTCCGAATAGGGAATAAACTCAGTCTAGATTTTTTATTTCTCTGTATGCCTTTTCAATTTGGTTCACGACGTAAAAACATTCTTCGTCCTCCAACTGAGGGTATATAGGAAGTGATATTTCGTGGGAATAATTGTGATAAGTCTTGGGGAAGTCGTCAATTTGAAAACCCATGTTTTTGAACAATGTGAGCATGGGCAGCGGAATAAAATGCACATTTGTGGCAACCCCTGAAAGGGCCACTTTGTGTATGATCAGGTCGCGTTGTTCTTCTGTAATGTCTTTTATCCGCAAGGGGAAAAGGTGATAAGACGATTTGCGTACTGCGTCTTCTACAGGCGGCAGGACGGCCCATTCTTTCTTGCTGAAGAAGTCCATGTAGATATTCAGTACACGGTGACGTTCGGGTAGCAGCAATTCAGGGTATTTTCGCAACTGAGCCAGTCCAAGCGCAGCGCACAAGTCCGGCATATTTATTTTTAGTCCGTCGGAAACAATATCATACTTCCAGCCACCCAGTTGTGTCTTGGTAAATGCATCCTTGGTTTGTCCGTTCAGGGAGTTTAGCTTCATCCATTTCCAGACTTCGGCGTCTGAAAACGGATCGGGGAGGTTGAGACAGATAATTCCGCCTTCTGCCGTGGTCACGTTTTTTACAGCATGAAGTGAAAATATGGTGATATCGGAAGCCTGAGCAGCGGGTTTGCCATTGAATTCGGCACCGAGCGAGTGTGCAGCGTCGGATATCAGAATGGGGCGCCCAAACTGTTGTTGTACTTCGCTTCCGGGTTTAAAATTTTTCCGCACATCGGAAGTATTAAGCACAGCGTTTATTGCATTATAATCGCAAGGCCAGCCAGCTATGTCCACGGCCACTACGGCCTTGGTATTTGGGGTTATTTTTTTTCTTATTTCTTCCGGGTCAATGGTGAAATCATCCAGCACGTCAACCATTACTATTTTGGCTCCGGCATGCATTACAGCTAGTGCAGTAGCAGAATAGGTGTATGCGGGAATGATCACTTCGTCTCCGGCACCAATACCCAGCCACTTAAAGACCAGAGCAGCCCCAGAGGTCCATGAGTTGACGCAGATTGTTTTTTCCAACCCAACGTATTGGGCTGACAGCAGTTCCAAATCCCGTACTTTCGGTCCGGTAGTTATCCAGCCGCTTTTCAGAGTCTCTATAATCTCCTGAGAAATATCATCGTCTATATATGGTGGAGAAAATAATATCTTCATTGTGTCTTAATGTCAGTTTTGGCTAAACAAATCGTTATGCCCCTCTGAAATAACCGTTCCGGTTAATATCGGTGAAGTGTAAAGTTAATGTGCAAACGTTAATTCGCAAAATAATTAGCTTATTTAACAGATGCATACTTTGGGTGAAACATACACCGCTTGGGTAAAGCGTATATTCTAGCTACTTTTTGCCAGTTCTGAACAGTCCTGCAAGAAAACCCAGTCCGTATCCGAAGTGCAAAACTGGGTAATCAAAAAATATTAAAAAAAATGTAGCGGCGTTTTTTTTACTCCGCATACAAAATAGCAGGTCAAGAACGATGTAGATTAGTAAAAAAACGAAGGGGTAGTAAAATTTAGCCAGTGCAAAGGGGATCAGACTTGCAAAGTAAAGTGCGAACGTGGTTGGGATTAAATGTCTGATTTTTATTTCTGATCTCACTTTTCTGAGTACCATGGGTTTAAAAAGTCCATATTGGTAGTATTGGCTGAACAGTTTGCGGTAAGAATTTCGGGGATGGTAATAAACTTTTATGTCAGGAGACTGGTACAATTTGAATCCCTTACTTTTTGCCCTGTAATGAAATTCATCATCCTGGTTGCGTTTCATTGCCTCGTCAAAAAGACCTGTTGTTTCAAATATTTTCCGTTTCCACGACCCAAGGTATACCGAGTCTGTATATCCCTCAAAGTTATCGTAGTGAAAAGAACTGTTGCCTACTCCGAATGCGGTAGATGTTGCATATCCTATAGCATCCTGCAGTGGCGTACCCTTTGCTATTCGCATACTGCCGCCCACAATGTCTGCTTCCACCTGGGAAAAGGTATGGATTATTGCCGTAAAATAGTCTGGTGCATACTCTGAATGGGCATCGAGACGCACTATGATGTCGCCTTTGGCCAGTCTTATGGCTTGGTTCAGCGCAGACGGCACATACTTGTCGGGGTTATCAAGCAGCTTGAATCTGGAGTCGCCAGATATACGCGACTTTATTTTTTCTATGGTGCCATCTGTAGATCCACCATCTACCAGGAACACTTCTTTATCCGCTGGCAAAGCATTCTGGCAGAAATCGATCACCTTATCTATATAGTGGATCTCATTGTATATGGGGCAAACAACTGATATCATTTTTTATGGAGTTCACTGGTGAAAACCTGGAATTTTCCGTTGCTTTTTCTTCGAATTTCAGTGGTGCGTTCAAAAATCAGATCAAGACCCGGTTGCAGCATTTTGTCTATGTTGGAAACGATGGTCTGCCTGTCGGCTTCAGAAAGGTCATGTTCGGCCACGTAGTTTATCAAGAATGTGGACAAGGATTTTTGTGTAAAATATATTTCTCTGATGTTCGCCGATTTTTCGAGGATGGCTCTGGTGCAGTAGTAAAAAGTAAGGCCGGCAGCTTCGTTGCCATTGGGCAGTTTTACAAGGTCGTCGGACCGGCCAATCAGCGATTGAATTATGGTGTGTCCATTTTTGATAGCCAGCGTACCCATATCACCTATTTTGTACCTGATAACAGGGAATGCCTTATTGTAAAACGTGGTGACCAGAATTTCGTTTTCTGCGTTTGTTTCTACGAACAGGGTTTCGTCGCACACGCGGAGGTCTCCGTCGGAGTCCGTAAATGCGATCAGTCCAGTTTCACTAGCTCCGTATTCTATGTATACAGGTACCCCCGTTGCCGTGGCGATAAAACGGCGGTCTTGGTCGGTGCACATTTCGGCTGTTACAATTACGGCCTTGAGGGTAGGGCAAAGGTCGCGCAGCACAATGCCCTTGTTTTTAACAAAAGCTGCAAAATGCCGTATGGCATTGGTGTAACCGTATATGTAGCCAAACTTATTTTTTTTGAACGTCTCCAGATATTGAGCCAAAGAATCACTTCCAAGGTAGAAAACCGGGAATCGCACTCTGGACATTGCGAAGTCCTTTATGCGTTCTACCACCAGGCTTTTGCCCGAAAGCGGAATGCCAAAAAAGCGCGCCTGAAGATCGTCGTCGCTTATTCCTACCGATAGGTAGTAAAAAAAGATGTTGGCCCAAGTCATGGAATGGGCAAACTTGTCTTTTGCGAAATAAAAGGGATTGCCGGTTGAGCCCGAAGTATTGGCTACATAAAGATTTTTAGGGTCGTAGCCAGACGATATCAATTGCGGAAGTTGGCGCTGGTACTGACCCTTCGTGAGTACGGGAAGGTCTGCCCAGTCTGTAGGCAGTTTTTCACCCACAAGCGACCTGTAAAACGGATTGTTTTGGTGGTGGTGCCGGACTATATCCCACCGCATTTTTTCCTGAAATGCGTGATACTGAGTTGGCGACATTTTGTGCAGTCGATGCAGTTCCTGCCCGGCAGCAGCCAGGTCGTAGCCCTGCAATTTGAGTATGAGCGAAAAAAGGTTCAAATCAAGATCGTATTATCAGCTTTAATTCCTAAGACTGGTTGTAAGTATCTGTAAAAGGGCGCAAGACTTGATTCCATTGTGTTTTTATTCGATTCCAGTCAAATGTCGCGGCGGTTTCCCTTGCTTGTTCAGACAGGTGCGCTGCCCGGGTTGCATCCCGGCTAAGTTTTCGTATTTCTTCAGCCATTTGATCCGCACTATTGTCTGGCACCAGAACGCCGTTATCTCCGTCCTTAACAAGGTAAGGAATTCCGCCCACGTTGGTGGATACGACGACCATACCCAATGCCATCGCTTCTATAAGACTCACAGGCAGATTGTCGAGGTGAGTGGTGTTGAGAAAAAAATCGCAGTCTCCGGAACGTTCTACCCATTCCGACCTCGAAAGTCGTCCGGTAAATTCCACATGGTCAGCAACCCCCAGTGAGGCAGCGGTAGCCTTGCATTTATGCAGAGATCCGTCTTTATCCGGTCCTACCATGAGCAAACGGAAGTTTGTATCGTCAGTCCTCAATTTTGCCAATACCTCAATGGCCATTTCCGGATTATAAATTTCGTGAAACGACCGTACCCACAACAGTCGGGGGCGAAGGTTGCTTCTGTGTATAAACGGGTATGTATTGAGGTCTATGTTGTTGGGAATAAGTACACTGGCCAAGCCCTGTTCTGACACCAATTTTTGAAGGTATTCGGAAATCACGATGTTGTTTGCGCTTTTGCCAAAATACCCGGCGGCTATTGCTGGCGACTTCCGGATACGCTCTGGTAAATTCCCTCCATGCAAAATGGGCATATATGGGAGGCGGCAAAACCTGGCGGTGATACCGCACAATACCGCGTAATAGAAAGCCGTTGTGGAGTAAGTGTCTATTAGCACCACTCCGGCCCGATGCCGGTTTTTTAGGATGGTACTTACCATATCCAGCATTCGGGAGAATAATTTTTTTTTGCTGCTTGCGTATATCAAACCATATCCTTCTCGTTCCAGCAAAGGACCCAGTGTATCTATATTGGTGGGTGTATTTCCATGGACAGCCAGTTTATTGCCTATGTAAATTACGCTCTTCATACCCTGAAAATATAGCTGTGCTTCATTTGTATAAGGTTGTCTGCTCAGACGATTCTGGCTGCGTCCGTTTTTTCCTGTTCTTTTGGGGGTAGCGCGTCATCCTTTTTTCTGTAAACTACGGGCAACGATGCCAGCACCACACACAGGGTGGTCACGTTGGTGCGGGTGGCTGCGTGAAATGTGTTGCCCAAACCTACCAGGTAGAGGCCTATTACGACTGCCTTTAGTTTTCTATCCTTTGTTTTTTTTATCCACCACAAAGGGAATCCGGTAAGGATGACTATAGCCAGAATTCCTCCAAGCCCGTGTTCGCTCAGCAGGCGGGAATACTCTGTGTGTGCGATAATTTCGAAACCGCCATAATTTTTTCTAAAGAATTTTGCCTGACCCGGCCCGACACCAAAAACGGGATAGTCCAAAAATATGAGCAAGTCTGTATATGCGATCGTAGTTCGGTTTGCAGTAAGTTTATTGATGTCCGTTTCCTCATTGGCGCGGCTGTCTGTTACAGATTTTGCTTCATATCGGGCAAGCAGGGTGTTCTTGGTGTAATTGTTTATCGCTATCAGCGCAATGACAATAATTGTACCGGCAATGACAACAATGCCCATGTATTTTTTGCGATTTGCTTTTTCGCTGAAGGCAATGGAAAAAAAGGTTGCCAAAACCGCCAAAAAAGCCACTATCATGCCACCCCTTGAAAAAGTAATCAAACCACGGAAAAGCGCTAGGGCGACCAATCCAAAATTTAGTATTTTGTACTTAAAGGGGGGTTTGTTTACGATCAGCAGCCCTGCGACCAGGAAAAAAACCAATCCGATACAGGTAGAAACCTGATTGGGTCCAAAGTTGCCTGATGATGCGAAGTTTGCCGCGTTCCTGTAAGAATCCTCGTCAAACTTCGGCGATTTGTCTGACAAGAAAACCAGCACTGAAACAAAGGGTATGACACATATTTTCAACAGCTTATAGTAATCGTATTCTACCCATCGTTCTTTGGAAGCGAAAATGAGCAATATGCCAATTTGCAGGATCGCAGTAACATTGAATACCCAGAGTTTTGGGTCAAGGTTTTTGTCAAAAAGGTGATACACCAAACTGGGTGTGATCGCGAAAAGTAAAAACTGACCTGCGTGATACCGGGCTGGTGGTTTGGGCGGAATTCTTTTGTCTATGGTGGTTGCTGCCAGCATGACCAAGCACAAAAAGTAAAAGTACTTTGCTGTTTCATAAGGCATGAGTTTTACAAAGCACATTTTAGTGAGAATTTCCCACCCGGGTGTCATTGCTATTGCGTACCAAATCATTTTAGGATTGGCGGTAAATAACCCGTAGATGCACATGCCAATCATAAATGCCCATACCAACATTATATAGCTTGGAGATACCAACACCATAACGCCTACAGCACATGCCAAAATAAAAATGAACGTATTTAAAGTCCAGGGCTCCTTTAAGATTCCCTGATTTTTGTTAAGATCTCTGTTCATTTTTACTGTCTCTGGACATTAATTTTCTATTGCTTTACGCGCAATAGATTTGGATGAGTTTATTTATCGTAGCGTCTTCTGAATAGTTCTTGTTCAGGAAGTTTTGTAGATCCCTGCAATTGGCAGGCCAATCATTTTTGTGCGATATAGTTTCCATCACGGCGTTTGCCAGTTGTACGGGAGCGGAAGAAGGAACAAGGCGCCCCAATCGGCCATGATCCAGTACATCGGCAACTTGTCCAACATTGGTGGCTACTACTTGCAGTCCTGCCATTCCATATTCGAGCAAAGAGACTGGCAACCCTTCGGATACCGATGCCAGGATACCTATTTGCATGGACCGCAGCCATGCACTCACGTTTTTTCTCGCGCCCCAATAGTAAATTCGGTCGGCAAAGCGGTGCGTCTTAATTTTTTCAAGTAGAGCCGTAGCATATTCGTTGCCGGGATTGGCTCCCAGCAGATGCAGTACCACGTCTTTTCTGGTTTCTGCAATTATTTCAAAAGCCTTTAGCAGATTGTCATGGTCTTTTTGTGGCCGGAGATTGGCCACATTTACCAGGTTTATATATCTATTTAGTCCTTCCGGGAAATCAGTTACTTCGTTGTCGTCTTTTTGCAATACAGCGAAATTGTTTAGAAAAGTAATTTTCCGTGTTGGTACACTAAGCCGCTCCGCGGCCCAAACACTTAGCTTTTCATTCACCGAAATTACATGAAACCACAGGGGGGCGCACATTTTAAGCGCCACCCCTGGTCGGTTTGCAACCATTTCGCTATTGCCATAGTGGTCGTGCCAGATCAATCTGATGTTTGGGTGGAACAGCTTGATAGCGGAAGCCCAGAATATGGAAGACGAATGTGCATGCAACACATTGATTTTTTGATTTTTTATTGTTTTGGCCATTCGGCGAAATGCCCCGAAGTCAAAAGTGCTTTTTTTGTTCAGAATAGTAAGGTCTACCTCGGCGCTTAGTTTCTCAGATAAGAGTCCTTCACCGTGGGTCACAAGTAACGATGTGTGTATATGCTTAGCCACCAGTCCGTTGGCCATGTTTACAGCCATTTGCTCTGACCCACCAGGAGACAGTGAATCTATGATGTGCATTACGCGTATTTCTTCGGGTCGCAGCATATCAATTCAGTAATTGGCTTATAGCCTCTTCAAATTTTTCGAGTGTAAACTGTTGCGACCATCCGGAAGCGGCGGCCACTTGTTTTTCATATTCGTTGGGATGATCCAAATAGTACCTGATACGTTCGCATGCGGTTTCTTTATCCGCTGTAATAATGGAACCGCGGGTGCCCTGACCAACCATTTCTGGTACACACGACACAGCCGTGGTCACTGGCAGACAGCCCCACCACATAGCCTCGGCCACTACCTTTGGCCATCCTTCTGTACGGGAAAGAAAGATCAGGAAGTGTGCATTACTGTAATAATTTTTAACAGTTTCTCCCGGTTGGTTGCCATGGAGAACAACGTTATTGTCAAGCTTGTTTTCCCGGACAAAGTCCTGTAACTCAGACATAAGTGGTCCGTTGCCAAACATGTCAAGCCGTACTTTTAACCCTGTTGCCAAAAGTTGCTGTGCAATTTCTATTGACAGCAGCGGGCGTTTGGAGGCAATGAGCGCGCCGGTATACATCAATCTAATTTCATCTCCGGTGTTCAGAAGACGAGGTGTGATGGTATTCCGTTGGGCGTTGGTATAGCTGGCTGTAAAAAACGGTTTGATGTTGCGTGGGGAACTGTCTGGCCAGTTCCCATACACCATTACCTGCATATTTTTTGTGAGCAATTCGCTGTTCAGCAAACGTCGTTGTAGTCGGTATGTGAAAGGCTGACCACTGTTTTTGTCCCAGTTGCCCGCGTACTTTGCGGTTTTACGCTTTCCGGGAAACATGATTTGTGCCACACAGCCCAGCAAACCCATGTTGCCGGGGCAGCGTAAGTGCAAGTGATCTGTGTGGGCAATGCCTGATGCGATTTTTAAAAACGTAGCAGGCATATGCAAAAATGATTTGGCTAAAGTGGGTATCGTAGTCAGGTTTATTTCCGGGACCTGAATCAGTTTTATATGCCGGTTGTAGGGCAGGTCTATTTTGTCGGGTGTGGAATCGGAAAAAGGTGCTATGATAGTAATGTCGTCCACATTTTTGAACCAAAGGTTCATTTCTTTTACATAAGGACCGTATGCGGCGTAATATCCGTCGGCGGTTTTTTTATGCGTCACATGTGTTACAACAAGGAATTTCATCGGTTTGTCTACTAAAAAAATTTTAATTTTCTAGTTTCGGTGCGTTGAACATGACACTGAAAAGTCCGGCCACGCGTCCGGCAAACTCATGCACGGCGGCCTTCTGGCGGAATGATTTTATCAGCAGCAGTGCAAACAAAACGCTAATAGTGTACCACTTCAGAATATTAAAAAGACCTGGGTTTTTGTACTTGGTTCGCCATACAAACCAACCATTGCGGGTTACCATTTTCCCGTATTTAAAGGTGTCAGGCCTCCCGGATGGCGCCAGATGGTGTTCTAGTTTCAAACGTGTGTTTACCAGCAATTTCCCGAATCGGGTAGTGCGATAAGAAAAGTCGCAGTCTTCGTACAAGCCGTAACCGATAAAATAGTCTGAGAACCGCAATGTTTTGAAAACAGAGTACCTGAAGCTCATATTACAGCCGATGATATGGTCGGCTTCATAACTTTTGCCGCTCGGAGGTACCACGTCGTAGCCATGTCCGTAAGGGGGAATAAATCCCGGAGGTACATCGGGAAACAGACCCAGCGCCCGGCGCACATAATTTCTTTGGCCGAGCTCCAGGGCAAATCCATCCAGCACAAACCATTTCAGGCCATTGTGTCTGGCGGGGTCGTAAACTTCCCAGGTACGCCCGTTCGTAAGGTATCCACTCGCACCTACGCAGTCCGGGTTCTGTGTAAAAGTTTCTTGCAGTATTTTTAGATACTGGTCATCAAGTACTACATCGTCATCCAGGAAACATACGACATCAGTAGCCGGATTTACTTTCAGTATGCCAAAATTTCGCTGCCGGGTAAGGCCGCGGTGTTCTGGCGGCACTAGGAAATAAGTCAAAGGTAAACTACTGTGGAGCGAATTGATCATTTTGGCGGTTTCGTCGTCCGGCGATCCGTCTATTATCAGTACTTCACCTGCCGACAGCGACTGGTGTTCCAGATTCTCTAGCAGAATCTTTAGGGAGTCCGCCCTTTTATAGGTACAGATTACAACACTGATCATTTCAATAGGTCTTCGTAAAGTTTTATGTGTTTGCGGGCTACTATCTGAATGTCAAACTGTTCTTCAATCCGTATTCTGGCCAATTTGCCCATTTTTTCTCTAAGGTCAGCGTCTTTCAATAGAGTAACTATTCTTGCAGCATAAGCTACTGTGTCGGCAGGGTCTACCAGGAAAGCTTCCTTCCCATCTTCCGCAATTTCGTTTGCCCAGCCTATATTTGAGACCACGATGGGTTTTTGCATGGCCATCGCTTCCAGCCAGGACATTGGCAACGCTTCAGCATAGGAGGGGAAAATGCAGACATCGGCTTTTAACAATATCTCGCGTACTTCATGATAGGGTTTTGGGCCTGCCCATTGTACCGTTTCCGGGTGATGAAACAATGGGTACATTAATTCCCATGTGCTTTTTCTGCCAGACAAAATATCGGGTACATCGTTGCCTGCCAGTAATAGTTGGGCGTCTGGAATTGTTTTTTGTAGCTCATTGAATATATGTGGAATCTGCAGACAGCCTTTTTTGCGTACTACCGATCCCAGGTACAAAACCAATGGCGCGCTATTGGTGACGCGTGCGGTCCCTAGTTTGAAATTTTCCAGGTTCACGCCGTTCGGTAGCACATAAAAGGCTTTTCGTCCGGTGTGAAAGATCATCTTTGATAAGTCTGCAGTATACTGACTCACCGAAATATAGATCTGTGAGCGTTTTATGTTGAGGTATTCGTAGCAGTAATTTTTTAATTTTTGTTTGCGTCCGTCGAGATGGCAGAAATAGGCATCTGAGCCGTGGAACTTAACAACCACGGGGCAATCGAAACTCATAAAGGCAGGAGATCCACACCAGTCGGGGACTTCCAGGTACTTTATATCGTACTCCCGTATATATTGGTTTACCTGTTTAGCGATTTCTCTGCTTTTTAGGTACACACCTATAATTCCACCTAGTTTTACTTTGGTGGGTACGGGAATCACGTCTATGCCACAGTCGTCAAATCGCTCAAAATTTCTTTGCATTACAAATGCAAATACCCTGTGACCGTCTTTTACATAGGCCTGCGCAAGATTTCTGATTGAGGTGCCAATACCACCCGATGAACCTACAGACGGGTGAGGATATTCTAAAGAAAGAAAGGCTAAGTTCATTTTTTTGCCAGGCCTTTGACCTGGCACATTTGTTAATTCCCGTTATCCGGTAACCAGCCGACCACCGGGAAACGTGAGGGTTATTGATCCAGGCCGCCTATGGTAGGTCCGGCCCTGCTTTATTGAAATTTCAGGTGTTCAACCTTTTGTTCTGCGATCGCCCAGTCCTGCAAAGTGTCGATATTGCAATGATAAGCGGGGTCAGACTCGACAAAACTCACTGACTTGCCATACACAGAATTCTGGTTCATGATCACTTCTGTCCGGGTTAGATATAGAGAACCGCTTCTATAGTAGCATTTGGGCAAATCCTGCCTGCGTTTAATTATCTTTTCTTCGCCGGTAGCGATCCGCAATCGTCCATCTGTTCCCGGTTCGAAAGTCCAGTGAGGGTTGTATTCATGAGGTACTGGCAGCACAGACATCAGCGAGTCTGTGCCTTCTTCCGAAAATTTTCTTATTGCATTGTCTATAAAACCCATGGGCCGAAACGGCGCAGTAGCCTGCAACAGGCAAACTGCATCATAATGTTCGCCAAGGCTTTCAAGGAATCTCAGTGCATGTTGTATTACAGGCAGCGTAGGTGTAGTGTCGGCGGCCAGTTCTGCGGGACGCAAAAAAGGTACTTCCAATCCCAAACTGCGGCCCACCTCGGCAATGGCGGGGTCGTCTGTGCTCAAGATAGTCTTTACGAGTAACCCGGCATGTATTGCAGCATATGCCGTATAGCCTATCAAGGGTGCGCCGGCTAATAACTTAATATTTTTACCCGGTACTCCTTTAGATCCTCCACGTGCAGGAACGAGCCCCAATACCTTCATCATAATTCAGTGTTATTTGCCTGGTATTTTTCGTTCCCGTCAGAATGTAATTGTTTTTTGTATCACCGGGCTTATAGTGTGCAGCAATTCGGCGATTTTCAAGCCTGCGTCGCCGCCACCGTAAATGTCGCTTGATGCGGGTCGGTCGTGCGAAAGCCAATAGTTAATAGCGCCTGCTATTTCTTCTGCTTTGTAACCCACGTCTATTATATTGTTGCCCCGGTCGCGTCTGTTTTGCCTTGTTCCGATATTTACTACAGGCACGCCAAGGAAAGCGCATTCGCGTATGCCTACACTTGAATTGCCAACCAAACAACTGGAATTACACAGCAGGCGCAGAAAATCGTCGGGTTCCATGTTCTTAAAGAAATGAATCTTGGATTCTTTGTTTTTTTCCCTGAAGGAGCGGATGCCAGAGGATGTGCCATCGGCGCCGGCGTCCACATTCGGCCAAAACCAAAGCACTGGGATTTCCAAATTGCTGATTGCGTTCAGCGTTTCTTCGATATGCGTTCTTGAATCTTTATATTCGCTGGTTACCGGGTGTTGCATGACAACAATATATCCGTTTCCCAGATCCGGGAAATTACCTACACCGCCATACTTTTTGTAAGGGTCGAAGGTCATGCCAGGGTCTTTCAATATTTCGGCAGCCAGGTCTATCGAGGGGCAGCCGGTGTTAAATACATAAATTGGCTCTTCGCCCAGTTTCAGCACTCTTTCACGGGCTCCCTCCGATGCCACAAAGTGCAGATCGGCAAGTTTAGTTACCGCATGCCGTACTTTTTCGTCAATATTCCCAGTCACTTCGCCACCTTGAATATGGGCGAGCGGAATGTTCATATATGTGGCTGCTATGGCAGTAGACATTGTCTCAAAGCGGTCGGCTATAGTTACTACCACATCCGGTTTCAGGTTGTCGAAAACCGATGAAAGCTCCAGTATGCCAATTCCTGTAGTCTTTGCTGCAGCTGTCAGGTTTTCACCTTCCAATACGTTAAAGACTCGGGCGGCAATAGAAAACCCGTCTTTCTCCATATAATTTACTGCCGATCCGTATCTGTCAAGCAGGGCAGATGCTGCCACAACGAGTTGCAGTTCCAGTTTGGGATGGTTGTCTATTGCCTGCAACGCTGTTTTTACCCTGCTGTAGCTAGGCCGGGCCGTTACGACCACACAGATTTTTTTCTTAGATGTCGTGTTCATTTAGAAAATCAAAAGCATTTAGTTCGTTCTTCAGTGATTTCCCTATCACAGACTTAAAATTTCGTGCGTCAATGCCGTATTCTTTTGGTTTTTTCGCCTCCAGATCTTCAAATTTCAATACGTGTCCCTTGGGAAGGGACTTGTTTACGGCCAGCGACTTTTCAAAAATATTTTTTAGTTCCTTAAAACTACTGTTGTCGTTCTTATCTATGTCGTGGTTCAGCGATTTCCTTATCATTCGCGCGCCGCGCACCAGTTCAGTAGTTTCGTCTATTGTCAGCGACGCTTTGGCATCCGGCCCAAACATGCGCCGGTCGAAGACCACATGAAATTCGAGAAGTTCAGCTCCAAGTGCGGTAGCGGCAAGTGGGGCGTAAATGGTTGCACTATGGTCGGAAAACCCAACCGGCAGTCCGTACCGTTGTTTCAAAACGCTTAGTACATTCAGACCCCATTGTTCAGGTTTTGTCGGGTAGGCAGTAGTACATTGAAGCAGTGACAATCTACATCCTCTTGATTGAAGCAAGGCTACCGCCTCATCCAGTTCCGTCAGATTGCTCATGCCGGAGGAGAGTATCACTGGTTTGCCGGTGGATGCAATTTTTTCAAGTAAAAGAAAATTACTCACCTCTCCAGACCCAATTTTGTATTGCGATACGCCAATTGACTCCAAAAGGTCCACAGCTTGGTTGGAGAAGGGCGATGAGATAAAATCTATTCCGGCATCGTCGCAATGGCGCTTTATTTCTTTCCATTGTTGTTCCGAAAATTCCATTCGCTTCCAGTAGTCATAACGGGTTGCGTCGACATAGCTGAATTTCACACGGAAGGGTTCGTGCGGCGAACTCTCCGCTTGTGCAATGTGTGTTTGAAACTTAATTGCATTGGCACCTGTTCCTGCCACGGCATCTATATAAGAATGCGCCGTGCCCAAACTACCGTCGTGGGCCTGAGCGATCTCCGCGATTATGTAAGGCTCGGGTGTCATATTATGCCTGTTTTTTGAAACCCCGGTATTATTTCGGGTGACGTACACTATGCAATATCGGCGAAGTAACGTTCGGTGCGTCTGAAAAATCTCCAGCCTGTAACGAAAAAGAACAAGGCGCTACAAGCTCCCATACCCACCAATTCCCATGGTATTGGCAACTGTGGTAACAATGCACCTCTAAAACCCTCAATTACACCAACCATTGGATATAATCCGTAGAACACATACCCAGTATGGCCAAAACGTTCCAGTATCAGTGATGACGGGAATACCACCGGAGCGGCGTACATCATAAGGGGTGTAATAAATGTGATCGCGAATTTTACGTCTCTGTACTGAATAGCCAGTGCAGACAACCAAAACCCGAAGCCGGCCACGGTAGTGAGCATGATAATTATTAATACCGGCAGTGCCAGAATTTCTGCTGTGGGGACAGCCTTGTAAGCAAACAGGAAAAATATCAGAATCACGAACGAAATAGAGAAGTCCGCCAGTTTAGACAATACAGGTGTCATTGGTATCAGGATCCTGGGGAAGTACACTTTTGTAAAAAGGTTGGACGATTGTATCAGACTTTGCCCGGATGCGTTCATTGAGTTTGCAAAATAGGTCCACGGTACGAGGGCGCAAAAGCTAAAAAGTGGATAGGGTACGCCGTCGGACGTAATACGGGCCAATTTGCCGAACACAAATGTGAAGATAACCATCGAGACCAGAGGGTTTACGATTGCCCATGCAAACCCCATGATCGTCTGCTTATAAATTACCGTTATGTCGCGCAGTACCATGAAATAGAGCAGATCCTTGTACTGCTTCAGCTCCTGCCAGTTGATGGGTTTTATCCCCTTATGTGATTTTATTATCGTTTCTTCCAAAATGCGTTTGTGTTACAATTTAAAATTTAAAGAACCCTGCTATTTTAGAAAATAGTCCTTTTGACTTTTCATTGTCAAAGTAGCCACCTTCTCCGTCACCGTCGCCATAGCCATAACCATAGCCGTAGCCGTAACCATAGCCGTAACCATAACCATATCCATATCCCTGACCGTCATTGAAGTCAATATCATTGATGATAATACCGATTCTGTTGATTTTCCCATCGGTATACAGATTGTTCACGATTTTTAACTGGGCTTTGTGGGTGTACATATTACGTACCACGAATAAAGTGATGTCTGCAAACTGGCTGGCCAATTGAGCATCGGTCACGAAGCCGATAGGTGGCGTATCTATTATGATGTAGTCAAACCGCTCCCGCAATAAGTTGAACAACTCCTTGGTTTGAGGTAATATGATCAACTCGGCCGGGTTGGGAGGAACCGGGCCACTGGGAATCAGGAAAAAGTTTTCATTCACTCCAGAAGGCTGGATGGTTTCGTCGAGGGTGATCTGCCCGATCACATAGTTCGAGAAACCATAGCTGTTTTCCAATCCCAGGTTTTTTGAAATCCTGGGTTTGCGAAGGTCAAGTTCAACCACTACAACTTTTTTGCCCGAAATGGCCAGACTACAGGCCAGATTTGTAGTGATAAACGACTTTCCCTCTTTACTCATGCTCGATGTAAGCATGATAATTTTATCGTCTTTGCGCGAAAGATAGAATTGCAGGTTGGTTCGCAGCGAACGCAACTGTTCGGCAATAATACTTTTGGCCCCTGCCTGAATAACTACGGTGGTTTTAATGTTGTTATGCCCAATTTCTCCTATGACGGGTACCTTGGTAAAACTTTGAATGTCTGCTTTGCTTTGGATCTTGTTATTGAACAGCGTGGAAAGGTATAGCCACGTGAGGGGTAAAAGGATGCCGATAATAATGGCAGCCATTATTATCAGTTGTTTGTTGGGGTATACGGGCGCCCTGTCGGCTCTGGCAGCGTCTATGATGCGTACATTCGCGAGATTTGCCGATTTTGAAATACTGGTTTGTTCCTGCGTTTTAAGTAGGAACAGGTACAATTCCTGCAATACTGCTTGCTGTCGGGTGTACTCCAGAAAAATGCGTTGCTTGGATGGGGCTTTATACATTTCACTGTTTAGCGCTTCATTGTCTTTTTTCAAAGCGCTGATACCCAGTTCCATTTCGTGTTTCGTAGATGCCAGCAAAGTTGCCAGTTGTTCTCTTACATTTTCTATTTGTCGGTCTATGTCATTGAGTAGCGGGTTCTTTTCGGTAGATACAGTGAGCAATTTTGTTCTTGTAGACTGTAAGTCGTTATAACTGGTGATGATATTTGAAAACCCGGGATTCTCCTTAAATAACAAACTGGAGGGGACAATAGACTTGGTATGGTCTGTAATAAACTTTTCTATCGAAGACAGAATATTGTATTCAACTTCTTTTTCGTTCAACGCATTTATTTTTTCATTTGAATTGGTTATCAGAAGCTGGCCTTGTTCTTCAATTTCCACTAGTCCGTTTTCTTTTTTAAAAGTCTCGATCTCTCCTTCCTTAGTCTTTAGATCCTGGCTTATAGATGCCAGGCGCTCGTGAATAAATTGAATGGTGCTGTCTGCTATTGCATTCTGATCGTCAATCTTATCCTGTATATACATCTGCATATACCTGTTCATCACATCTTTTCCCTTTTGGGGGATATTGGTTTTTAGTCCAAGGTAAATTATCGTAATTTGTTTGTTGGGAGTGGAAGACTCGATTTTTCGCATATACTCTTCCGCGGCCAATTCGTAATTTGTTATGGTAATCGTATACCTCCCGTGGGGATTGAGTTTGCAGTCAAAGTTCCGGGTCATAATGGCATCCCCTATAGGCAATTTTACCATATCGCCCCATTTGCCTTTCCATGTCTTCTTTCCTTGCGTCAGGTAAAAGGTATTGTCGTTATTGCAAAAAATGTCGAAGTCCTGCACATTTTCAACTGCATCGTTTCTGAAATTTGTAAAAACGATTTTGAATGGTTGGGTGGAACCGTACAATTCTGTCGGCTTAAACTTAGCCTTCATAAAGTACTTTATGTTCAGTTGCATGGAGCGCACTACTTCATTAGCCAGCGTATAGGTCTTTAGTATTTCTACTTCGTTGTCTACACTGCTCACCGATGTTTCGTCGGTTATGGCCTGCATTACTTCATCTTTCAGTTTATCCCCGGACGTGCTGCTTGTTTCTTTAATCAGCAATTTTGCAGACACATTGTATATCGGGGTAAGGTATCTGATAAACACCTTGGAAAGTGCAATGCTCAGAATAACGCAAAACAGGAAGATATACCACCTGGACAGGATAATCTGGAAAATACGTCCATATTCAAAAGATGAACTCTCACCAGATTCTTTCGATCCAAAATCTACTGCGAGCTCCTTTTCGCTTTCTTTCATAATATTCTTTTTTTCAGAAATTCACGCTTATTTCTGGTTATGCTTCAGTATCGTTGCAACTGTTGCTAACTTCGGCAAGCGCCACCAAACGGCACCGGAGTGCGTCTAGTTCCAATACAATTTTTTTCCCTCTGAACGAAACAAATTTGCCAGACAATCCGGTAAGCGGACCTGTTTTTATATCTACTGAGTCGCCCTTGCTTACATTTGTTTCCACAAAAATTCTGGAGTTTTTATGTTCCTTTAAGAAGTTTTTTATCTGCTCTATTTCTTTTTCTTTTACCAAACCGGGTTTCCCAAGCCACCAGATAAATCTTACTACACCCGGAATGCTAAGCACTCTGGCACTCTCGGCACTATAGTCTGTCAGCAATACAAAAATGTAAGACTTGAATAACGGCCGTTGTATCCTTTTTTTTCGATCACTCCATTGCCTGTATTCCTCAATGAGGGGACAATATGCATTAATGTTAAGCTCAATTAATTTTTGGCTAATTTTCTTCTCATTGTTAGGCTTCGTATATATTACATACCAGGGCACCTGTTGTATTTTTTAATTGCCGCAGGCGGCAAATGAATCTGTATAATATAGCTTCGCCGCTGTCAGTCCCAATGCGGGTGTGAAAACGAACCCAGGATCAACAAAATATAATTCTAAAAAAAATAAAATCCGTGTCAAGGTTTAAAAAATCGTTTGCTAAAAACTTGACCGGTATTGGACAAAACTACAAATAAAATCGTATTCCTGCAACAGCTAATAATTGTATTGGCTGGCAGCATTTTTAAGCAATTTTATTCCATGTGATACCGTTGATATAGAGGCTGTATTAATATGTTTATATTGTAATTTTTTTTGCTAAAAAACTCTTCTATGTTTTGCCTAAAAAGGGTTTGCTGACGCTGTTTGCGTTCGTACGCAGATTTGTTTTTAATTTGTTGTTTTTATGGCCTGTTTCGGCTTGTTTGTTGGTGGATTTTCAATCTGGCAGTGTCGGTGATATAGGTCATTTTTTGACATGACTGTACTCACAACTGTTTTTGCTAAAACGCACTAATTATGCACCATTATTTTGGTGTGTGATGATTGTAAGAATCTGGATAGGATTTGTTATTGTTTTTTTTGCATACTCGTTACTAATTTACTTTCAAGCAGATGACGGGAATCTGGAAGGAAAACCAGATGCTGTCGTACTGGACGGGTGGCATACCTGGCAGAGCAAAAACTGCCAGGCGTGTCATCAATTATATGGTTTGGGAGGATATATGGGCCCCGACCTTACCAACATTGCATCTGCACCCGGCAAAGGGCAGGTATATATGGACGTTTTTATCAGAAAAGGCACCGCCAAGATGCCTGACTTTCATTTGAATGACTCAGAAATCAGTCACCTTGTCCGGTTTCTGGTCTGGGTAGACAAGAGCGGGAAAAGCCGTGTTCCCGGCGGTGCCGTTAATTGGTCGGGTTCTTATTCATTAGATCATTAGTTCATGTCTCCATTCCTGAAATTATATTTTCGATTTGCGCTTTTGCTCCTGCTGGTCACTTTGGTATTCGGTGTGTTGGCAGCCTGGGCTTTTGTGATGCCTGAGTTATTTTCCAGATATTTCCCTTTTTATCAGTTGCGCCCTTTTCATGTTTCGGCTGCTATATTCTGGATTATTACAGGTGCGTCGGCAGGGATACTGTATTATAAGCGTGAAGTGCTTTCGCATCATCCGCTGAAAACAAAATACAAGCAGGTTTTTATAATATTATGGATACTTTCTATTCTCGCCATTTTCTTTTGCTATAGTTTCCGCATTTTTGGCGGGCGGGAATATTGGGAGTTTCCTTCGGTGCTCAGTATACCGCTGCTCATTTGCTGGCTGGCATTTATGGCATCCTATTTTTTGCCTGTGCGCAGTCCCATTCATCCCATTCCACAGTATGTGTGGATGTGGTCTACAGGAATTTTCTTTTTCCTGCTCACTTTTATCGAGCAGAACTTATGGAATATTCCCTGGTTCAGAGAGTCTTACGTGAGGGAGCTCACAATTCAATGGAAGGCGAACGGGGCTATGGTAGGTGCCTGGAACCAGATGATCTATGGCACCTCGCTGTATATTATGGTGAAAATAAGTGGTGATGAGTCAATGGCCCACAGCCGGAAATCCTATATGTTTTATTTTATCGGCTTTGCGAACCTGATGCTCAATTGGGGGCACCATATATACAATGTACCCTCGGCAGGATGGGTAAGAAACGTGTCTTATATAGTAAGTATGACGGAATGGGTGGTGTTTATCAGCATCATGCGCGATTTTAGGAAACGGGTTGATGAATACAAGAAGGCGCTCAATTTTGTGTCCTACAGGTTTGTTGTTGCATCCGAGTTCTGGGTCATGGCAAATTTGCTGCTCGCGCTACTTATGTCTATTCCTGCAGTGAACAGATATACACATGGTACCCATATAACGGTTGCCCATGCCATGGGAACCACCATCGGCATCAATACCATGATTCTTCTGGGTAGCTTGGGCTATATACTGAATGTAGACAAGTATACAGGCGGTGTCCGTAACCTGATCAACAAAGGTTATAACATCGGCCAGTATAGCCTTGTTGTGTTCTGGGTGGCGCTCATTGTTGCGGGTTTGCTTAAGGGCTATCGTACCGCTGTACTGGACATACCCGATTTTCAGACCATAATGCAGCCTGTAAATTCTATACTGACGGTTGCGGCTGTCGCGGGTATTGGAGTGGCGATCGGTTTTGGGCTCATCGTATTTTCCTATTTCAAAGTACTGAACGACAGATAAGCCGTATTTCAAAAAGGCGATTTTTTCAATAAAAGATAAATTTGTCCTTTATTGAAAAGCTGCTTATCTTTGCGTCGTTATACGGCATTGATTTTTATTCCTAAACATACGGATGATGTTTTCCAAGGCTTGTGAATATGCAATAAGGGCGGCAATTTTCTTGTCGGCAAACAGTGGTGATGGGGTGCTGGTAGGCATAAGTGATATCAGCTCGGAAATAGGTGCACCCAAACATTTTACAGCCAAGATTCTCCAGGTCCTTACACGTAAGCGATTGGTGAGTTCTCAAAAGGGCGTGAACGGCGGATTTTATCTGGACGCGGTACAAAAAGGCAGACCGGTAATTGATATTGTGATCGCTATAGACGGTGACAATATTTTTAAAGGGTGCGGACTTGGCTTGCGGGAGTGTTCGGAAAAAGAGCCGTGCCCGTTGCATCACAAATTTCTGGCTGTGCGCAGCGGTCTTACGCAGTTGCTTACCGAATCAACAATTGGTTCCCTTGCACATTCGCTGGAATCCGGAAGCAGCTTTCTGAAAAAATCCTGATTTTTTTGTATCGTTAAAGGATAAAAAGGTCTTTAAGTATTTAATATTTCGCACCATAAAAACAAATAGTTATGCAACAGTTAGAAAAGATTGATGTTACGGTATTAGAACCAAGGTTAAAGCACCCAACCGTGTTTCAGGCATTCGATGGTCTGGAAGGTGGACAGGCGTTTGTGCTGCACAATGACCACGATCCAAAGCCGCTATACTACCAGCTTCTGGGCGAAAGAGGCAATATTTTTTCCTGGAGTTACCTGCAATCGGGGCCGCAGATATGGGAGGTAGAGATTCGCAAACACGAAGCCGGTAAAGTACCGGAGACACTGGGAGAGATCGCTGCAAAGGATCTTGCAAAAGCGGAAATCTTTAAAAAGTACGGTCTCGATTTTTGCTGTGGTGGTAAAAAAACGCTGGAGGATGCATGCCGGGAAAAGGGCCTGGACGTTGTCCGGATACGGGAAGAACTCAGCAAGCCGCAAATTCAGCATGACGACTACGTGGCTGTACTGGATTACAACAACTGGTCAAGCACCTTTTTGGCCGACTATATTGAAAATGTCCACCATGTGTATGTGCGTAATAATGTTTCCGGTTTGCGGGAATTGGCCAAAAGTGTGACGACTCATCACGGTGCGGCACATCCTGAGTTGAACATGATCTATGAAAAAGTGCAGGAAATAATAAACGAACTGGTGATACACATGAAAAAGGAAGAACAGGTTCTGTTTCCCTATATCCGGCAGATAGAAGCAGCCAAGGGTCAGGGTGGCGACACCGGGGCCTGTTTCCCGTCAGTAAAAAGTCCTATATCCGTTATGGAGCAGGATCACGAGGTGGTAGCCACCTTGTTTCGCGACATCGAGTCTCTAACCGGAAACTACTCATTGCCAGCCGATTCCTGTAATAGCTATGCATTGTTTTTCAAAAAACTGAAAGCCTTTTATGCAGATCTGGTGCTGCACATCCACCTCGAAAACAATATCCTGTTCCCCAAGGCTATAGCAATGTAGCAAGAAACAAAGTAGTAATTACGCGAAAAACCGCATGCAGGATGTTGTTTGCAGTTGTAGTTGGTGCCTTTTGGCCGAACTGAAAACGCTGACTAAAAGTGCCGTTGAAAGAAACCTGAAATTTTAAAGTGCGTTATTGTAAAAGTTGTGGTATTCTTATTTACATTTGCAATTCTGTAAACATCTTTGTAGCGCAAAAAAAAAAATCTGAAGTAATAATTTGCAAGGCAAAGAAATTTTTATGTATTTTGGATGCAATTTTGAAAATAAAGACAAACATGAAAAGAACCATCATCCTTTTAACAACGGTATTATTGGCCACATTTTTGACAGGTACGAAAAGCTATGCACAGGAAGATCTTGTGCGTGTGTTTCGCTGGTATGTACCGGAAGATAACCAATATGTGAATGAAGCAGAAGGTGAATTTCAGGACGGACAGCTTATTAACTGGGGATGGACTGATAAAACACTCATTTTCTTTGCATACCGTACACCCGGTCCCGGAAGGGTTGCCGTTTATGGTTGGGAAAACCCCGTAACCAAGGCTCACATTTCTGTTTGTGAAGACGAATTTACCGATGACGAAATGCTTAAGACCGGATACACCCACAAGCACCTCCAGTATTATGCACTTACGCGCCGCGGACCCAATACGGTATGTGTGTACAGGTGGTTACTGCCCAAGCATCATGCATGGGTAACTATCCCGGAAGATACCGACACAGATGTGTATATCAAAAAAGGCTACAGGCACAAATACTATCAGTATTTCGGTATTCAGCGCAATGTGGACGCACCGATATACGACCAGCTTTAATTTTCCTATTTTTATTTTGCACTGCCCGGCCCCAAGCCGGGCAGTTGTTATTCAGTTATATTCGTTTCCTCCTTGTTGGCAACTCACTGTTTCTGTTTTCGGTTTCGATAAACAATCCTAACTTTGCCGGAATCAGTTTTTGTTTTTAATTTTTGAATCGCGATATGAAGAAGAGTCATATTATTATGCTCATATTGGTAGTGGTGGGTATTTCTGCTATCGCAAGTACCTTTGTTGACTTTAGTACTTATGAGACATTTTCATCGGCGGCGGCAAAACCCGGCAAAAAGTTTCAAGTATACGGGTTTGTTCAGAAGGAAATGGATATGAAGTATGATCCGGTACAGGACCCCAACCATTTTGCTTTTTTTGCAAAAGATAAAGCCGGCAACATAAAACAGGTGATATTAAATGACGCGAAACCAAGGGACATTGAGAAGTCGGAGTGGATCGTGATGACCGGTTATGAAGAAAATGGCGTTTTTCATTGTTCAAGGGTGAATATGAAATGCCCGTCCAAGTATAAAAAAGAGATGGTTACCGCTGGCAAGGGCTAAGCGGCTGAAGCTTTTTGAATTGAATCCCACATATTGATGGATCAGCAGTTTATAGGAGAGCATTTGTTGCCGGGGCGACTGGGGCATTTTTTTGTCATTGCCAGTTTTGTAGCCACGATTTTCAGTTCGTTCAGTTATTTTAGTTCGGCACGATCAGAATCGGCCGGACCCGCAATATCTGCCACCTGGCTTAAGATGGGGCGGGTTGGTTTCTGGATACATTTCCTTCTGGTGCTGGCTGTGTTCAGTGTCCTGTATTATATTATCGAGTGCCACCTTTTTGAGTATCACTATGCGTGGGAACATTCCAGTTTCTCCATGCCGGGTAAGTACCTTTTGTCGTGCTTCTGGGAAGGGCAGCAAGGCAGTTTTATGCTTTGGACCTTCTGGCAGGCACTACTGGGACTGGTGGTAATGTATACTTCCGGCAAGCTTGAAGCACGTGTAATGACGATCATTTCGCTCGTTCAGGTATTGCTGGGTACCATGTTGCTGGGTTTTTATTTCGGAGATAATATTCATATCGGTGTTACGCCTTTTGACATGCTACGCGATGCTATGCAGAATGCGCCAATTTTTAAGAACCCCAACTATCTCACCTTTATAAAAGACGGTAACGGACTGAACGTGCTGCTCCAGAATTACTGGATGGTGATACATCCTCCTGTTTTATTCCTTGGGTTTGGCACAACGCTGGTTCCTTTTGCATTTTGCCTTGCCGCACTATGGGCGGGCGAATATAAGTTGTTTGTAAAGCCGGTGTTGTCATGGAGTCTTTTTAACGGTGCGGTGCTGGGTACGGGTATCATGATGGGTGGCGCGTGGGCCTACGAGTCGCTCAATTTTGGTGGTTACTGGGCTTGGGATCCGGTAGAAAATTCGTCGCTTGTACCCTGGCTGACATTGATTGCCGGACTTCATACGCTGTTGGAATACAAGAGCACGGGGCGTGCACTCAGGCTCACATTCATTCTGCTGCTGCTGTCTCATTTATTGGTCTGGTACTCTACTTTTCTTACGCGCACCGGTATACTCGGCACCACCTCGGTACACGCCTTCACCGGCGACGGTTCTGCCATGTTCTACCATCTGATCGCAGTGCTGGCAGTATTGTTGCTTTTGTCTGTATTCCTCCTCGTGTATCGTTGGAAAACCATGCCCGCTGTGGTGCAGGAAGAAGAGACGTTTACCAGAGAGTTCTGGCTATTTATAGGTTCGGCCATTTTGTTCATTTCGGCCACGCATATCGTGGTCATGACGTCTATTCCGGTTTGGTCGCCTGCATTGAAATGGATAACTAACAAAGATTTTTCACTGCTGGACCCCATGAGCCATTATAACTCCGTTGAGGTTTGGATCGCTGTCCTGATAGGATCGTTGTCTGCATCCACGCTCTACATGAAATACCGGCACACGGACAACAAAACGCTCCTGCGCCAGTTGGCGGTTCCTGCAGTAATAGCGCTCGTTCTTTCGGCTGCCATTGCGGCTTTTCAGTCTATCAATCTATTTCAATACGACCTCATGCTTTTTGCTGCTGTATATGGCATGGTGTGCAGTGTTGCTTATGCTGTTACGATCCAAAAATGCAATTTGCCCAAATCGGGTCCCGCAATCGCGCATTTTGGATTTGCAATGGTACTATTGGGTATCTTGCTATCGTCGTTCAACAAGCATGTGATCTCAAACAACACGGGCGAGATATTCAGGTTTGGAAACAAGTCAGAGAAAGAAAATATCCGGGAGGGGATGGAAAATGTGATCCTTTTCCGCAACAAAGCGGTGAAGCTGGGCGAGTACCTGGCCACCTATACCGGAGACAGCGCTGTTGAGGGCAAAGACAAGAGGGTGTACTATAAAGTGGATTTCGAACGCACCGATACTGCAAGTAAAAAAATAACAGAACAATTTACTTTGTATCCTGATGCCTTTATCAATCCAAAGGGCCAGCAAGGTCTGAGTGCCAATCCTTCTACCAAGCATTACTGGGACAGGGATATTTTTACTTTTATCAATGCAGTGCAGACGACAAAAGCCGACGACCCTTCGTCGGTAAAAAAGGCGGTAGTCAGAAATGACGGTGATTCGGTGCAATTGCAGAACGGTGCTTTTATGATATTTAAGGGTTTCCGAAAGCTGGGTCGGGACTCGCGGGTTGCCGCTGGCGATTCGGACCTGGGCGTAGCCGCTACATTTCAGGTGTATGGCACGGGCGGGAAACGGATGAAGGATCTGGAACCTGTCTATGTACTTCTAAATGGCAAGACACCGCAAATGAATCCCGATTCGCTTATAGAAATTGGTCTGAATGTACGGTTTAATTTGTCTATTGCAGATGACCAGCGTCCCCTTGCGGACGTTATGATCCAGCAGCAAGATCCAATGGACAACTACATTGTTCTGAAAGCAATTGTGTTCCCTTACATCAACGTACTTTGGCTTGGTGTGATACTGATGGTGTTCGGATTCTTCGTCAGTCTTTTCTCCAGACTCAGGACGCTTTGAGTCTTATTTGCTTAATGCACCAGAATATCCCATAATTCCTGCATACCCAATGTGGCAGGTTTTTCTATCCGTACGAAACCAGAACGGTTGCCCGTTAATGGAGGTATGTGCTTGTCTACGATATAATGCGGTACGTTCTGGTCGGGGAAATCGGCAAGTCCTGCCGCGGGATATACGGCAAGGGATGTGCCGACCACCACAAAAATGTCGGCGGCTTCTGCCATAGGCGCGGCATACTCCATCATGGGTACTGGCTCCTCGAACCACACGATGTGTGGACGTAGCTGACTGCCGTCTTCGGCCCGGTCGCCCAGACTGATGTCGCCGTCGATGGGGTAGGTACGAAAAGGATTTTTTACACTCCGCATTTTTCTCAGTTCTCCATGCAAATGCAGTACGTTCTCAGATCCGGCCCGCTCGTGCAGGTCGTCTACATTCTGGGTAATGATCTGTACTTCGAAATGCTGTTGAAGCCGGGCCAGTATTTTATGTGCCTCATTAGGTTGCGCCCTGATCGCCTCGCGCCTGCGCATATTGTAGAAATCCAGCACCATGGCGGGATTTCTCGTCCATGCCCGCGGCGTCGCCACATCCTCGATCCGGTATCCCGACCACAAGCCATCCATATCCCTAAAGGTTTTCAGACCGCTTTCAGCGCTTATGCCGGCACCCGTGAGTACGACCAGTTTTTTCATCACTTTTAGTAAAATATACGCGGAAGCTAAGATAGTTAAAATAGATAGGTGCTAGAAGCGTAAATAAGCAATAGGTGAATTCTTTTTTTTGCCAGAATCTAAAATTGTTTTTGGGCATTGTCTAATCATGGATACTTTGTAACGTGAGGATAGAAATGGGCGTGTTATTATTTGTACGTATTTTGTACGTACATTTGTATTGAGAGATAGTTCATTATTCAAAAAATAAAATTTATGAAAGAGGCACAACTGGCACGATTTGATGCCAGAATAACTGAAAAGCAGAAAAGTTTTTTTGAATATGCTGCTGCATTAGGCGGGTATAAATCCCTTGCGGCATTTATCTTTCAGGCAGCAGAAGCAGAGGCTAGCAAGATTGTGGAAAAACATAAGGCTATTCTGAGGTCTGAGAAAGACAAAGAAGTGTTTTTTGATGTGATCATGAACCCTCCGAAGCCGAATAAAAGCCTGTTGAAGGCGGCTCAAAAACATGCCGAATTGCTCAATGCACACAAATGAGCTGGGTAACCGTTCCTTTACAACCTTCCCACAAGAAGAAAGATTTCAGTTGCGGAAACGTCATGCTGGACAATTACCTTCATTCACAGGCAAAGCAGGACGTAAAGCGGAAATTATCGGCATGTTTTGTGTTGGTAACTGCTGATAGTAATGTCCAGGGATATTATACGCTTTCCGCGTCTTCTATTCTGAGGGGCGATCTCCCTGAATCGGTAATTGCAAAATTGCCGCCGGCATACAATTACCTGCCAGTAACGCTTTTAGGACGTCTTGCAGTGGATAATTTATATAAAGGTCAAGGCTTTGGGGCAGCGCTGTTGTTTGATGCCTTGAAAAGAAGTCATGGTGCGATTGATCAGGTCGGCTCTTTGGCGGTCGTGGTTGACCCGATTGATGAATCCGCAGTGAAATTTTATGAAAAACATGGATTTATTCTGCTACCTACAAGCGGTAAGATGGTCTTGCCTATGGCAACAATTTCATATTTGCTATTAATAATTTTGAAAGTAGAGTTTTAGGCCCAATAGTTCCACTGCGTCGCCCTTCAAAAAGTTTGCCTAAAGCGAGCGTCACTTTACCTTAAAACTCGTAATCATTTTCTCAAAAACGGGGGCGTATTTGGCAAATGTCGTCTCGATAGCCGAACAGCTGAAACTATAGCTTTGGTCTTTATAGACCGTGACATAGTACACATCGTGCATGTTCAGGTTGTTGTAGGTGAAAGTGTAAAAGAGTCTGAAATAATCCCTACCGCCCAGTTTCACGACGTCCCATTTTAATTCCTGGTAGTTGGGTAGTTGTTTTTTTAACTTGTCGCGCGCTACGTCGCCATATTCGAGCAGGGACAGGTCATCCGGCGGATCAATCATCAGATTCACGTTTTCCGCAAATTTCTGTCCGGCTTCTTCTTTGGGACGTATCAGGAAAAACACGGTGCCCTTTATTTTTCTTGATTCCCAGTTTGCCGGATATTGTATGGACAATCCTTTTTTGGGGTCTGAAAACGTTTTGTAAGCCGCGGTCGTTTGTGCCGGTACGGCAAAGGGCAAAATCAACAATATTATTATAAGCGCGATCCGGTACATCGGTCAATTTCGTTTGTCAATACCCCAGTAAAGTTTCTGGCGAATGGTTTTCAGGAAATTGTGTTCGTCGGGTCTTACCAGCGAGATCATGAAATTCTCTTTTTTTACAGCCAGTTGTACCGAACTGCGTATGGTTTCGGTGCGTGCGTCCAGCGTGCACAAAAATTGTTCTGATCGGCCTTCGATCTCAAAACTCACTACCACGTCGTCTGGCACCAGAATGGGGCGGGTGTTCAGATTGTGCGGAGCCACAGGCGTGATGAGGAAGCTGGAAGTCTGGGGAAATACGACAGGGCCACCGCAACTGAGCGAATAACCTGTAGATCCTGTAGGTGTGGATACAATCAGTCCATCGGCCCAATAGGTATTCAGAAACTCTCCGTTGAGATAGGTGTGTATCTTGATCATGGAGGAAGTGTCCTGACGGTGCAGTGTAAATTCGTTGAGTGCAAAGGGTGAGCCGTCGAACAATGGAATGCTGGAGTCCAGATGTATCAGGCTTCTTTTTTCTAGTGTATAAGAGCCTCTTACCAATGACAGAATGGCCTCTTCTACCTCATCTTCGGGTATGGCGGCCAGAAAGCCCAGTCTTCCGGTATTGATTCCGATCAGCGGAATGCCTGAATTGCCGACAAAACACACGGAATCGAGTATGGTGCCATCGCCACCCAGACTTAGCAGCATGTCTGTATTGCGGGGCAAATCTTTTTTGCCCGTAAACAAACGTGGTGTTTCCTTAAATGGATAATGATGTCTGATACGCTCATAGAAATCGAGGTAAAACACCGGTTGCAGTTTATGTAGATCAAGCAGATCAATCAACCTGGATATTACGGGCAGGTCTATAGGGTCGAATATCCGGTTATAAATGGCGATCAGCATATTGACTTTTGCTTTAAAAGATGCGTAAAAATAATCCATTTATGGCGATAAGTGTTACATAAATAGTGTTTGCATTGTGATGTGCTGTTAAATATTGTATTGTCGCGGCTCTGACGGTATTGTCGTAACTCCGGGACTGGAAATTTGTTTAACTTTATTATTGGAAAACCATAATAATAGTGAGAAGGAATGTACTGATCAGTCTGTTTGTGCTGGTGGCAGTTGTTGTCATTTACTTATCGTCATGCGTTCATTCGTCACAATTGCAGGTTGTGGTTGACGGTAATTATCCGCCGGCCATAGGCAACATCATCATAAACAAGTGTGCGGTGAGCGGTTGTCACGACTCAAAAAGCTACCAAAACGCAAATGGACTGCTGCTGGATACATGGGACCATTTGTTTGCCGGCGGCGACAATGGCGCAATGGTCGTTGCATATAGTCCGCAGTACAGTCCGCTGTTGTATGCCACCAATACGGACTCCACGCTTGGACTGGTGCTGAAACCTACCATGCCATACAGTACCAGCGGACGAACCATGAGTCCGCTTTCGCGCAGTGAATACCTTACACTATACAACTGGATAGCAGCAGGCGCACCCGACAAAAACGGGAATGTTCCTTTTGCCTCGAATCCCGACACACGGCAGAAAATATATCTTACGCAATCCGGCAGCGACCTGATGGCGGTAATTGACGGAAAGTCCAAAATGGTGATGCGTTATTTTTCAATTGGCGCAGACTCCGGTCAGATCGAGAACGCCCATGAAGTAGAGTTTTCGTCAGACGGAAATTATGCATTTGTGTGTTTCTACAATGGTAGTTATGTGCAGAAAATCGATGTAGCCTCAGACAGGGTGATAAGCGGTGTAAACATGTTTGATGTGACCCAGAAAGCTGCCGGCGGCTGGAGTATCGTAGATGTGTCGCCTGAAGACACCAATGTGGCCGTTACCAACTATCTGGCCAATTCCATGGGGATCATCAATGCGACCAATATGACTATTTCGCAATCAAACTACGTAGATGGGGGCTCCTACCTTTCTTATGCGCACGGTATCACTCATGTGCCCACGTTCGATACTTTTTTAATCACCTTGCAATACGGCAATATGATCAGGAAGTTCGGCCCGCATACAAAGCCGCACCCATTTCTGAAGGCGGTGTCGCTTGATGGTCAGGCACCCAGAATCACGGATACAGGAGATAAGACCTCACCCAACCCGCACCAGATAGAGATGTTGCCAGACAACAGTCGCTACTTTGTGGCCTGTCAGGGTACCAACGATGTGCGGGTAATGGATGCATATGCCGACACGCTGATTAAGGTAATACCAGTGGGCACATATCCGCAGGAGATGACGTTGTGCGAATCTAAAAATTATCTGTTTGTTACCTGTATGCAGGATGTCAATGCCAATACCCTTCCAGGGCGTTTAGGCTCGGTTTATGTTATTGACTATAATACCTACCAGGTGGTTAAAGTGTTGAATGGCAATTTTTACCAGCCGCATGATATGTGTGTGGACGAGCAGGACGGCTATATTTTTATTGCCAGTACCAACAGCAATCCCAACGGCATACCCATACATCACCCCATCCCCGGAGGTGGGAGGCCGGGTTGGTACTCAGTGTACGACCTGAACACGCTACAGCCTGCGGACAGTCGCCAGTATGAGGTTCTGGTATTTCCGTACGCCATGAACGCCAGGTTTTAATTCCGTTGTACCCTGCATTCCTTACCGGGCATAAATCTAAGTCCTGTTTTTTTTATTTTATTTTTTATAATTTTTATTTACATTTACTAAGTAAAAAAATAGTTTTATGGGGCGTTATATTTTCTCTGTGACTGGGTTGCTGTTGCTTATGATTTTGTCTGGGCAAGCCATAGGGCAGGTCAAGGCCAAAATAAATCTGGTAGGGATAAAGCAAAAAAGCGGGGAGGATATCATTACACTTCACAGCACCAGACATTTTATTTTCGCCAACAACAAATATTATCTCCACATTGGCACCTACGAATGCAGCAGGTATGAACAAAGTAAGGTGGGGACCGGCGGACAGATCAGGTTTATCATTCCATCCGGTACGTTGGGGAAAATACCGGACAATTCACCAGTTTACCTTACATACGGTCGGGTATCACGCGACGGCACGGGGTTGGACATAATGAGCAAGGACGAGTCGGTGTCCTGCTGGTCGCTGGGTGAATACAAAGCGTCAATGATCCGGAAATAGTCAATGCAATAACGATTTAAAAAGTTGATTTCCATGGGTAGTTTTTCAAAATTTGTATGTCTGTTTTTGGCATTGTGCGGTGGCTTGCCCGGGATTTATGGGGTGCATGGGCAAACAGACCCGGGCCTTCCCGGCCCTCATACGGTTATTAAGTCAGAATACAATCTGGGTACGGCGGCCTACACCCATCCGGCATCTGTATTTCCCAATCCGTCGGAGGTGCAGGGTTCTGTCCACTATCCGTCGGATATTACGGCCGGCCCGTATCCTGTACTCTTTTTTCTACATGGCCGTCACGAGACCTGTTATGATAGTGTGACGTTGGTGACCTCGTCGGTCTGGCCCTGCACGGGAACTAAAAAGCCCATAGTGAGCTATGAAGGTTATGACTACGCCGCACAGACTATGGCCAGTCATGGATATATTGTGATCTCGGTTTCCGCCAATTCAATAAATGCATTCGACGGAAGTGCACCCGCATCTTTTCAGGATGGGATGCCCGCACGGGGAGATTTGCTGCAGCACCACATGGACCTTTGGAATACCTGGAACACAACAGGAGGCTTTCCCGGCGATTCGACTCTGTTTGTCGGTGCGCTGGACATGCAGCGAATTGGTACTATGGGCCATTCCAGAGGGGGCGAAGGAGTGATCTACAACGCCCAGCAAAATCTGGCACTAGGTAGCCCGTATGGTATCAAAGCCGTGCTCACGCTTGCGCCAACCGATTTTTACCGCCACTACATTAACCACATTCCGTTGCTGAATCTTGCTCCTTATTGCGACGGAGACGTAAATGACCTGCAAGGCGTGCATTATTACGACGATAGCCGCTATTCCGACACAACGGATGAGGCTCCCAAGCATTTGTTGCTTATGATGGGTGCCAACCACGATTTCTTTAACACTGTTTGGACACCGGGATCTTATATCGCAGGTGGCGAAGACGATTGGTTGTATGGATACAGTAATACAGCCGCATGGTGCGGTGCCGGGGCTACGGGTACCGGCCGGTTCGACACCACGACGCAAAAGGCTGCCTACAATGCCTATTCGGCTGCGTTTTTCCGCACCTACGTGGGTCTGGAAACTGGGTTCTCATCCATACTTGAAGTAAACAACATCACACCTCCACTTTCGTCCATGCTGGACTCATCCCAGGTATTCGTCTCCTATCATCCGGGGCGTACGCTGAGACAAGATATCAACAAAACCGATGTGGTGGCCGATCTGACAACCAATACGGTCGCGGGTGCTGCTTCCGATTCGGCACTTGCGGTATACCAGATCTGTGGAGGCGGGCTCACGGAAACCGCCTGTGGTCTGAGTTCTTTCGGTGCTAAAGAACCGCACAAGGGTACCACCAGTCAGGCGGGTCTTTCTGAAATGGCGCTGCAATGGACTGCCGGCGGCGCATGGGCAAAGAACAATTTGCCTGCTGCTTACCACGACCTTTCGGGCTATGAAAGTGTGTTATTCCGTGCCACGGTCAACTACCGCAATTATACCGGCACGGCTCCACTGAATTTTTCGGTTCAGCTGACAGACACTTTCGGCAATGTTTCGGGGCAGACAGTGGGTGCCTTCAGTGCTGTGCTTTTTCACCAGCCCGGCACACAAACCGGCGATCTGCCCAAGGATATTTTTAATACAGTACGTATCCCACTTTCCGGATTCGCTGGTGTAGACCTTACCAAAATAGTAGCCATAAAATTCCTCTTCGATCAGTCGGTGGCTGGTGCAGTACTGGTGAGCGATCTTGCATTTCTTGGAAAGACATGCGGACGCCTCAACCCGGCATTTAATTTTTCGGCAACAACGGGATACACTTATTCGTTCACAGACTCCACTGTGTTTAATTACGGAGATACGCTCAGTCGTTTGTGGAGTTTCGGAGATCCGATTTCAGGTACCGGCGATACCTCGACCGTGACCAATCCGACCCATACATTTTCAGGTGCCGGCTCGTACACGGTGTGCCTCTTTGCGCGATCATTACGCAGGAATGGCACTGTTTGCTACGATACCATTTGTCAAACTATAAATGTGGCTCCACCAGCAATCGTGGAGTCTCAAACCGGGAGAATGCTATCTATACGGCCCAACCCTGCTGGTGGTTATTTATTCCTGTCCGGTTCCATGCCGGGCGATTTGTTCCGCCTTACCGATGCGGTGGGCCGCGCGGTTTACGAGATCGCAGCTGGCAGCGGTTACATCGCTTTGCCGGCTGGGTTGCCTAATGGTTTTTATGGAGTGATGATATCGTCGGAAGACGGGACACTTTTTCGCGCAAAGTTGGCAATTCAACACTAAGTAATTTGCTTCCTGAATTGACAGCGATAATTTTGAAGTCCTACCCGGTTGGCTTTTCAATATTTGACGGGTATTCTTTTGTTGGCGTACTGCCCGAAATAATTTAGATTTGCGATATTGTTAATTAAATGGTTTGATTCAAAATTTTCAGATAGCTAATTACCTTCTTACAAGCTCTCGACTGCAGGATTCCGGGCCGCTGAAACGATTTTAGCGGATCCCGCCGGTCAGATCGACAAGCAATGGAAATTGGCGGAAATACAAAAGGGTTTATGAGCGATTTCGCGATACAGGTAAATGGCTTGTCTAAAGCTTACAGGATAGGTCTGAAGCAAGAACGTAATGATACAATGGGCGCGGCGGTTGCCACCTGGATGAAAAGTCCGGCTGCCAATTTCAAGCGTTTGCGCAACCTTTCCAGATTTGATCTGAATAAGCCGGATGATCCGGATACTTTCTGGGCGCTCCGCGATATTTCTTTCACCCTGAACGGTGGCGATATCCTGGGCATCATAGGCAGGAACGGAGCTGGCAAGAGTACCTTGCTGAAGGTGCTTTCTAAGATCACTGATCCTACTTACGGCGAAATACGTATCAGGGGTAGGGTAGCATCCCTGCTGGAAGTGGGCACCGGGTTCAATCCGGAACTTACAGGCCGGGAAAATACGTTTCTCAACGGGACCATACTGGGGATGACCAGGAAAGAAGTGAGCAAAAAATTTGATGAGATCGTTGCTTTTTCGGGGGTCGAGAAGTTTATTGACACACCTGTAAAGCGATATTCGAGCGGCATGAAAGTGCGTTTGGGTTTCGCAGTTGCTGCCCATCTGGAGCCGGAAATTCTGATCGTGGATGAAGTGCTGGCAGTTGGTGACGCTGATTTTCAAAAAAAGTGCATTGGCAAAATGCAGGGAATAAGCCAGGAAGAAGGCCGCACGGTTTTGTTCGTAAGCCATGATATGTCGGCTATCGGAGCTATCTGCAGGAATTGCCTGCTCCTTGAACGTGGGCAGGTAGATATGATCGGGGATACGGCAAGTGTGGTACATAAGTACACCAAAAATATTACTGATCAGGGTCTTGACACCGATCTGGGGAACCACATCAGCCTGCAGGTAGAGGAACTGAATGCAGAGGAGCTTGTGGTTCGGGCAAGGATTCATATTAAAGTGAAAAATTTTCAAGATAATGTGTTTTACATCCGTATTTACGACGGATCGAATTCCGAACTTGTATTTTATCGCGAAAAAGGTCTTGTGCTCAGTGATGGCGACGAACTGATTGTTAAAATTGATGTTTCCTCGCTCAAAGGAGGTTACTATACCATTCAGGCCCGCTACATGGGGTCCCGTTTAGAAGACTTGAAGAACCGGATCGCGATACACAGCGACTACGTACCCATAATGTATGTGAAAGAGGACACGGTAAAATATGATCTGGGTATAATTGCGCCACGTATACAGATACACAATCTTACCACAGGGCATGTGGTGTGAGGCGGTTGTTTTTGTAATTTTGTTACGTTATTGAACTAAAAAGAATATCCATGCAACATACTGAAGGCTATGTAAATCATGAAATTGAACACGGAATAGCCACAATAGAATTTTTTCATCCATCCGGAAATTCACTTCCGGGCGCTATTCTTACCGACCTTGCTAAGACCATAAACGATGTGGCAGTAGACAGCCGCGTCAAGGTCATCATTCTGCGCAGTGGTGGGGAAAAGACCTTCTGTGCCGGCGCTTCGTTCGATGAGCTGATTGCCCTCGATAATATGGAGGATGGTCTTAAGTTCTTCAGCGGTTTTGCGCACGTTATCAATGCTATGCGCAAATGCCATAAGCTCATCATAGGCAGGGTTCAGGGCAAGGCAGTAGGCGGAGGTGTAGGCCTGATCGCTGCTACCGATTATGCCATAGCCACAGAAGATTGTTCGGTAAAGCTCAGTGAACTGGCTGTAGGTATTGGTCCGTTCGTGGTTGGGCCTGCGGTAGAGCGCAAGGTGGGAACGTCCTGTTTTTCTCAGTTGTCCATAGACGCCACTCAATGGCGTTCTGCCGATTGGGCCAAACGTCATGGCCTGTATTCTGAATTGTACAAGACAATTACAGAAGTGGATGATGCCGTGGGTCGTCTGGCAGAGACATTGTCTCACAGCAATCCGGAGGCTATGGCCGAATTGAAGAAAGTATTCTGGCATGGCACCGAACACTGGGATACCTTGCTCCCCGAGCGCGCTGCCATAAGTGGCCGCCTCATCCTGAGCGAGTTTTCACGCAACGCGATCAATAAGTTCAAGGCGAAAGCAAAGTAAGTTAAAGTCTGATTTTTGTTTTTTGCAGACACCCGGATTCCGGAGTGTCATATTATTCCTTTGCTCTTCCGCTCCGTACCAAACAGATACAGTCCGGCAAACAACGCAAAGAAAACAACCCCGTGTTGTCTGGCTAAAACACTTTCCGTAAAAAACGTGATTACGACCAATGTCATCAGATACATAAACATCCTGTCGTTCCGGCGAATAGAATGGTAGATCAGATACACTAACAGCGATACAAAAACCAGGATGCCTACGATTCCGAACGTCAGCCATTGCCAGAGGTATTCGCTATGCGGATCATAAAAACCTGTATTCACGTCATTGTGTATGGAGTACATCAGATAATGTGCGTTCAGCACTTGCTGCAGTTTTCCCGGCCCGGTCCCTGTTATCCAGTAGGTTTTCAATACTGACATGTCTGTATGAAGAATCAATTTTCTTTCGTTAATGGAATTGGCATGCACCTCGGCCGCCCCGCCGCTTCGCCCTATGTGGACCATTTCCCCCAGCCGCTGGCCGAAAAAAGGCACAAACATATAGGCTCCGATGAGCAGCGCCAGCCCACCTGCAAAATGATATTTTAAGGAGGCGAGTTTATGCCGGTTCACCCATCCCGAATGTATCATGATCAGAACCAAAGCCGCCATTGGTGACTTCGCCAACAGTGCCAGCAAGCACAGCAGCAGGAAATAAAAAAGACCGTTTTTTAAATACCCCGGCAATTGCGCCAGATTTCCGGTGTTGCACAGGATCAGGCAGAGTGCGAAGCACAAGTACATTCCCAGATAGGTGGGGTGAATCCCGGTCACCCATTCCAGATATTGCCTGTAGTCCACGTGATTCACGGGCGATCGTGTACCGCTCCACATGCCGAAATGCCACATTACCCTGATGTTGGCAATTGCAATGAGTGCAGCGGCTCCAAACACAAAATAGCCCTGTTCACGCAAAATAATTTTCCTGCATTCCGGCGAGATCAACGCCAGCAGCAGCGGTATCGCCAACAATGACAATTTTCGTTCGCAAATACCACCGGCTATTTTTCTATACCCCGGCTGTGTCATCAGTAAGCCCGCCACGCAAAGTAACAGCCCGCCCGCCAGTATTAGAACCTGAAAAGCCTTTTCCCTGTTTAATGTGAACCCGCCCTTTTCGCCTAGTACCAAAAACACCAGCATACAGGCCAATAGCACCAGCACCTGCCACTGCATAGGCAGGAAAAAGGATACCATGAGTAACCTCGCCGCGTAACCCTGTATTTGTTCCTTCTGAACCATCGTTTATTTGCGGAATACTTGCCTGCATTGTGCTACAAAATCTCCCATTTCCTTCCGGAAGCGTGCATCCGAGAACTTTAGTGCATGCCGCCTTATGCCTTCATGATCGGTAAGCGGCACTTTTTCAAGTTGCCTCACTGCGGCAATTATGCTTGCTTCTGTTTGCTCATTAAAAAAATACCCGGTCTTGCCGTCCACCACCGTCTCACGATAGCCCCCATAGTCCATTGCCAGCACAGGAGTACCGCAGGCTTGCGCCTCTACACACATAATGCCAAAATCTTCCTTGGCGGCGAAAATACAGGCTTTGGCCTCCTGCATATACCTTATCATTTCCTCGTCTTTCCTGTATCCCAGCCATTCTATATTAGGTGCATCCTGCAACAATTCCTTAAATTCCTTAGTGCCGTAACCCGCCCCTATTAAAACCAATTTCTTGTCTGGCATTTTTTTAAAGGCACGGATCACCAGATCTGTTTTTTTATAGGGTACAAAACGACCCAAACACAAATAGAAATCCTTCCTTGCGCTCTCTGACAAGCCGAATTTGTCCACCCTCACCGGTGGGTATATTACCACCGAATCCCGGCCATAGGATGCTTTGATTCTCTTTTGAACATGAACCGAATTTGCGATAAAATAGTGCACATTGTCGGCAGATCTCAGGTCCCAGCGGCGTATATAATTAATAAATGACTTGTAGAGAAAAGACCGCCCCATTTTGTGCGATGCAGCATAGTCATCATACATATCCCACACATACCGCATGGGGGTATGGCAATAACATACGTGCAGCGCCCCGTCGCTTCTGAATCCTTTGGCCACGGCATGAGAGGTAGAAATGATCACGTCATAACCGATCAGGTTAAAACTCCTCATGATTTGCGGCATTACTGGCAACAAGAAGCGATATATCTTGTCAATATTGGGTATTCGCTGCAAAACCGATGTCCTGATGGGATAGTGCTTAAGGATCTCTTCATGGTCTGCCGGCGAGAACTTATCAAACAAAGTATATACTGTCACATCCTCGCTCGAGTACATATCCAGAATCTCTCCGGCCACTTTTTCAGCGCCGCCATTTGCCCGGAACCAGTCATGTACAAAAGCTAATTTCATTTCGAGATTGCCCGCAAAGATACATCGGGTATTAGTTTTTGCCTTTTTTCAAATATCCAAATTTGTGCAGCCTAAATTGATCTTCGTCACGGCTTGCAATATGAGGGTAGCTGCGCGCTCGTAATTATATACATTCAACATTTTATCGAGATTTGCCGTAGGTGCGGGCGTGCCTTCCTGAATCAGTTTGGTAAGTCCGTTCGCTATACTTTCAACGCTCCCGGGGTTACAAAAGAGTGCATCCTCACCGAACAACTCCCTGTATACCGGAATATCCGAACACAGCGCCTTGCAACCTGCGTACAAACCTTCCAGCACCGGAATGCCGAACCCTTCATATTGCGACACCGAGACAATCGCCTCCGCCTTCCGGTATTGCTCAATTAGGTCTGTTTCAGAAATGTGTTCGAGTATTTTAATGTGCTGTTCCGCCAACTTCTTGTCATCCTGCGGTAAGCCCGAATCCCGGAACACCTTGTTTTTATCACCCACCAATACCAGTTCGTATTGGTCTTTTACATTGCTGTTTAGAAACGCTTTTACAAGCGCACCCTGATTTTTTCGTGCGTTAAAGGTCCCCACAGCCAATATCACTTTTTCCTTAGGCATGTTTAAACCCTGCGGAATCGTTTCTCTAATGTGTTGTGAAAGTCCGTTGTAGGTTACGGTTATCCCATTTTCCGGTATGCCGTAAGCATTTTCAATTTCCTGTTTTACGGTTTCGCTTACCGTGAACAGATGTTTAGCCCGTTTCGCGATCCTTGGAATAAGGTAGTTATACCAAAGCGCAAATGGCCTTGAGTTCCATTCGGGATGGAGGTAAAAGGCAAGGTCGTGCAGGGTAAGGTAGTTGTTTCGGTAAAACAGAGGAGCCGTGTTGGCCAGGTTTATCAATGGTGGGTTGCCCTGAGATTTCAGGTACACGGGCAGGTCTGTTTGTTCCCATACATGACCCTTGCTTCTTCCAAATTCTATGGCGCAAAGTTCCTTTGCGGTTTCATGATCCAGCACATCTGCCGGGCATACAAAAATGGTCTCAGGGTATAATTTTTTTATTTGTCTGCTGCATTCTATTCCATACCTTTGTACGCCTGTAACGGGTTGGGTTAGAAAACGTGCATTTACATAAATTCTCATTTAATAATATAGCGGCGGGAACAACCTCAGGCCGCAAAATATCAATAAAAACCATAACGTGCAAAATATCTCCCGTATATATGCATTAAGCAAGCGAAACATTATTTTACGGTACAAAAATTCGCTCGTTGGGTTTTTCTGGGGGTTTTTCAAGCCATTGCTGTATCTGATGATCTTTATCGCGGTCTTCAGCAAGATCCCATCCAACCATATAGACAATTACATCCTTTACGTTACGTCGGGACTTATATTTTGGTTTTTCTTTTCCAATGTCACCAATCAGTCTGTAGGCAGTATCATTGGTTCGTCGGGCCTGATCAAGTCATTGAATATTCCGGTCATCTTTTTTCCATTGTCAGAGATCATTGGTGAATTGTTCAATTTCGTGCTCACAATTGTGGTTTTTCTTATCATCATGTATTGGTTCGGGATATCTTATAGTCCGCGACTGCTCATGATAATTCCTTGCCTGTTGTTGTTCAGTTTGTTCTCCTTCGGGGTCACGATATTTCTTTCGTCTATCAATGTTTTTTTTAGAGACGTAGGCATCCTCTGGACCACCATTCAACCTGCTATTTTTTACCTAACACCCATTGGCTATGATGAGAAATTTGTACCGACTATTATAGCAAGGGGAAATCCCATTTACTATTTTATAAAGTTAGGCAGGGGGATTTTTCACGAACCCCAGTTGCCTCCTTTGGACCTTTGGATGCAGTGTACTGCCATTGCGGTGGGCACTTTTCTGTTTGGTATTTTTGTGTTCAACAAGCTAAAGAATCAATTTATTTCTACCATCTAAATGAGCTCGGGAAACCTTATTTCTTTTCGGAATGTGTCGGTGAGTTACTGGCAGAACAATGTTGGCATACATTCCATTAAGGATCTGGTGACTCAACGCCGGAATCCGTTTCAGAGTAAACCCATTTTGCGCGATATCAGTTTCGACGTGAGCAGGGGACAGAGCATGGGTGTGCTGGGCAGAAATGGTTCTGGAAAAAGCACATTGCTGCGTACCATAGCGGGTCTTGTAAAACCACAGGAAGGCACTATAACCATCAACGGAACGTTCGCACCCATCCTGGCCATAGGTGCCGGGTTGGAGCTGGAGCTGAATGGCTACGAAAATATGGAGTTACTGCTTTCGCTTTACGGTAAGTCTCGAAAAGACACCAACGCAGTGCGGAACATCGTGGATTTCTCGGAGTTGAGCGATGAAGTGCTGCGGATGCCAGCCAAAAGATACTCTTCCGGCATGCTTGCACGTCTGGCGTTTTCCATCTCTATAGCCAACGATGCGGACATACTGATAATAGATGAGGTGCTTGCCGTGGGCGATCAGGGATTCCAGGCCAAGTGCATGGACAAGATTTTTCAGATAAAAGCAGATGGCAAAACCATTCTTTTTGTTTCGCATGCCCCTGCCGAGGTGTTGAAAGTTTGCGATACCGCAATTTTGCTGGATGGCGGCAAGTTGATAGCGCAGGGTACCGCGAAAGATATTTGTGCCCAGTACGAGCAACTTTTTTAGTCCGTGCGCCTGTAATTTCAGTTCAAATGGCAAGCATGAAACAGAACTTTAAGAAAGTCACTGCGTCCGGAGAGGGCAGCGTGGCCAGTATATTAAAGTTTGTTCTTTTTCTCTTTTCCCCTCCGGGTATGGCGCTTGCGGTCCGTCTGCTTCGTAAAAAATTGGTGTCCAAAGGCATCATAAAAACGACTGCAATCAATTATGTCCGTTGGCTTGAAGCGCAAATTCAGGCTGATCTGCAGCGATTCTCTGATTTTTTGTCTACAGCCGATGCTGCACAATTGCCACTCCTAACTATAGTAATAAGCGCCCCGGATGACGTGACGGACATTTCCCAGACTTTGGAATCCGTTGTAAATCAGCCTTATCAAACCTGGGAGGCGGTTCTTTTTATCAGTGAAGCAGAAGCACTCAATAAGGAAAGCCTGCAAAAATTTATTGCAGCCGATCCCTCAAAATTGGTTTTCGTAGGAAAAGAAGGTGTTGGTTCCTGGACACAAGCAGCGAAAGGAGATCATTTTCTGTTCCTTTCGGCATCCGACATACTGACTCCAAACGCATTGTCGGAGATTGGGCTTTATTGGGCGTCAACTCCGGACTGCGGCGTTATTTATTTCGATGAAGATCGTTTTGTGT